>NZ_JALNUZ010000019.1:0-30772 GCF_026541005.1 Pantoea sp. GM_Pan_4 | reverse complement strand
CGAACCCCCGATACGTTGCCGTATACACACTTTCCAGGCGTGCTCCTTCAGCCACTCGGACACCTCACCACATTTTGTTTGCTGACCGCACTGGGTCAACGGGGCGCTACTATAGGGAGTTCAGCGATAAGGGTCAAGGGCTATTTTCTCCTTTTTTTCTATTCGCTTAACCTCTGCGCAGATTGCCTTAAGCCTCTCCACTTTGGCGCTTTTGTCATCAAAACATTCCTTAACTGACACAAAAGTGTCACCGCACTGTCGCAGACTTGTCGGCGGAAACATTTGGTTATATCTACGGATAAGGATGCTGATAAATGAAACGCTTGCCTCTTTTCACGCTCTCTCTGCTGGCTTCACTCACCACCACGTCCGCGCTGGCAGAGAGCACCAGCTATCAACGCGCAGCCACTGGCGATATTACCCAGCACGGCGGCGCGCGTCGCCTGAGCGGTGACCAGACCGAGGCGCTGAAAGCCTCATTGAGCAATAGCACGGCGAAGAATGTCATCCTGCTGATTGGCGATGGCATGGGCGATTCCGAAATCACCGCGGCACGCAATCAGGCCATGGGGGCCGGCGGCTTCTTTCCCGGTATTGATGCGCTGCCGCTCACCGGCCAGTACACCCATTACTCGCTGGACAAGAAAACGCATAAGCCAAACTACGTAACGGATTCAGCCGCGTCGGCCACCGCCTGGGCCACCGGCACGAAAACCTATAACGGCGCGATTGGCGTCGATGTCAACGGCACAGATCAGGTTACGCTGCTTGAGCTGGCGAAAGCAGCAGGCAAAGCCACCGGCAACGTCTCGACCGCAGAACTGCAGGATGCCACGCCGGCCGCGCTGATGGCGCACGTCACCTCGCGCAAATGCTACGGCCCGGAAAAAACCACTGAGCTGTGTCCGGGTAACGCGCTGGAGCAGGGCGGGAAAGGATCGATCAGCGAGCAGCTGCTGCAAACCCGTCCCGACGTCACGCTGGGCGGCGGCGCCAAATCCTTCGCTGAGCGAGCTAAAGCGGGCGGCTACCAGGGTAAAACCCTGCGCGAGCAGGCCGAAGTACGGGGGTTCCAGCTGGTCGATAATCTCGCCGCGCTGAACGCGGTACAGCAGGCGAATCAACAGACGCCACTGCTGGGACTGTTCTCGGAGGGCAACATGCCGGTGCGCTGGCAGGGGCCGAAAGCCAGCTATCACGGTAATCTGGATAAACCGGTGGTGACCTGTGAGGTCAACAAAGATCGTCCGGCATCAATGCCAACCCTGGCGCAGATGACGCAAAAAGCCATCGACCTGCTCAGCCACAACGATAACGGCTTCTTCCTGCAGGTGGAGGGCGCGTCGATTGATAAGCAGGATCACGCTGCTAACCCGTGCGGTCAGATTGGTGAAACCGTCGATTTAGATGAGGCGGTGCAGGTGGCGCTGGCGTATGCGCGCGAGCACGGCGATACACTGGTGGTGGTAACCGCCGATCACGCGCACAGTAGCCAGATCGTTGAAAACGGCACCAAAGCGCCGGGTCTGACTCAGGCGCTCAACACCAAAGATGGCGCGGTGATGACCATCAGCTACGGTAACTCGGAGGAGGATTCACAGGAGCACACCGGCACCCAGCTGCGCATCGCGGCCTACGGTCCCCACGCGGCGAATGTGGTCGGCCTCACCGATCAGACCGACCTGTTCTTCACGCTGAAGCAGGCGATGGCGCTGAAGTAAGCGCGTCAGTGCGGGCGGATGCGCAGCACCAGCAGCCCGCCCAGCACCAGTCCGCCAGCGGCCAGCATCAGCGCAGGGTGCAGGGAAGCAAAAATCTGCACGCTGGCGGCGGAGATCAGCGGCCCGATTAGCTGGCCAGTGGCATAGCCTGACGTCAATATCGCCACGGTTTTTGCCACGATGATATTGGAGACGGCGCGCGCCAGCTGCATCGACAGCTGCATAATCGAAAGAAACCCCAGCCCGACCATCACCGTTGAGATCAGCAGCCCGCTCACGCCCGGGATGAGCACGCCGCTGGCCACGCCCAACCCCTGCAGGATCATAACCCACGTCAGGCTGAGGCGCGTATTCAGGCGCGCAGAAAACAGCATAATCAGCACCACACCAGCCACTGCGCAAAGTCCAAACAGCGGCCAGAAAAGCGTTGCCAGCTGACCCTGCGCAAACAGGCTGTGCGCCATTTGTGACAGAAACGTCGCGGGCAAAATGTAGCCGAAACCGGCCAGCGTATAGGCCAGCCATAGCCGTTTTACCGCACTACCCGGTGCCGCCGGCGCACTTTCCCGCTGCCGGGCGGGGAGCGACGCGGGCAGCGCGCGCCACAGCAGCAGCACGCCAGCCAGCGCTACCACGCCATAGCATTGCCAGGCGCGATCGTCATTCAGGTGTAACCGGGTGATCAGCCACGCCAGCACGCCGCTCAGGGTGATGCCCGCTCCCGGGCCGGCAAATACCGCGGCGGACATGCGCGGGGCTTGCTGCTGTGCCAGCACCATCTGCGTCCAGGAGGTGACGATAATCAGGGCCCAGGCACCACCGATACCCGCCACCACACGGAACAGGCACTGCAGCACCCAGGCATGACTAAAGCCGGAGAGCAGGGTCACCAGCGCGGTGGCCAGCAAACCGGCCTTCAGGTAGCGCGCGTGATGGGTGGTGATGCGGCTCACGTGCAGTGCGCCCAGCAGATAGCCGATATAATTCATCGCCGCCAGCACACCAGCGCTGGAGAGCGTCAGGTGACCGTTGGCGATCATCAGCGGGATCTGCGGCGTGAGTGAAAAGCGGCCGATACCCATTACCACAATCAGGGTCACCATGCCGGTGAGCATGGTGATCAGGCTCACCCGGGTGTGCCGGACTGCTTGCCGTCCGGCGGAAACTGAATCTGCTGACATACTTTGCTTTACTCCGCTGAGATACCTTACTCTGTCCGGTGATAGTAAATGTCAATCAGTCAGTGAAAAATGGGGTGGTTTATCCTATGACTACAGGTCATACCCAGGCCGTCAAATCGCGTGGTGAAGATGTGAAAAACTTCCTTACCCGCCAGCGCGCGCGTATTGATCCGCAGATCTATGGCTTCAGCCGGCAAAACCGGCGCGTCAGCGGACTGCGGCGCGAAGAAGTGGCACAGCTGGCGGCGGTCAGCGTCAGCTGGTACACCTGGCTCGAGCAGGGTCGCGACATTAGTATTTCGCCCGCCGCGCTGCAGCGTATCGGCAAAGTGCTACAGCTCTCTGTCACCGAGCAGGAGTATCTTGAAGCGCTGGTGTTTGGTAACGCACATTCGCAACCTTTCAGTCATGAATTGCCGCCTGAGGTGAGGGCGATGGTGGATGCGCTGGACCCACATCCGGCGTTTGTGCGCCGCGCCAACATGGATATTGTCTACTGGAATCCGGCAGCGCAGTCGCTGATTGTCGACTGGGCGGCCCTGCCGCCGGCGGATCGCAACTCGCTCAAGCTAATGTTCATCAGTGAAGCCTACCAGCAGCGCATTCATGGCTGGGAAGAGGCGGCGCGCCATACGCTGTCGGCGTTTCGCGCCGGTTATGCCGCCAGCAATCAGGCGCAGGAATTCGATGTGGTGATCGAGGATTTGCTGGCGCGCAGTGCTGGGTTTCGCACGCTGTGGAATGACCATGATGTGGGGAAAATCGGCGCGGGCAATAAAACCCTGATTGATGTCGAAGGGAGGATGCAGACATACACCTTTACCTCACTGCAAATTGAGCAGGCACCGGGAATGCATCTGATCTTCTATCTGGCGCATTAGCGCGGCGCGCGCAGGTCGGGCGCACGCCGCCGGGGAGGTTACAGACCGCGCTGTGCCATCAGGCGTGCGAGGTCAACCAGACGGTTGGAGAAGCCCCATTCGTTATCGTACCAGGCAAGGATCTTCACCAGGTTGCCACCAATCACCAGCGTCGATAAGCCGTCGATAATCGATGAGCGCGCATCGCCCTGATAATCGCTGGAGACCAGCGGCTCATCGCTGTAGCCGAGGATACCCTGTAGCGGACCCGCAGCAGCAGCGGCTTTAAAGGCGTCATTCACCTCTTCGGCCGTCACGTCGCGTTTCAGCGTCACCGTCAGATCCACTACCGAGACCACCGGCACCGGCACGCGCAGCGAGTAACCGGTTAAGCGGCCTTCCAGTTCCGGAATCACCCGGCCGAGCGCTTTAGCTGCGCCGCTGGAGTACGGCACAATCGACAGCGCCGCCGCACGCGCGCCGCGCAGATCTTTCTCTGGCTGGTCATGCAGCGCCTGGCTGTTGGTATAGGCATGGGTGGTGTTCATCAGACCGTGCTCAATACCAAACGCCTGATGCAGCACCTGCGCGGCGGGCGCCAGGCCGTTAGTGGTACAGCTGCCGTTGCTCACCACAAAGTGCTGTTGCGGATCGTAGCGCTGGTCGTTGACGCCCATCACAATCGTTAAATCATCATTTTTGCCCGGCGCAGAGATGATCACGCGTTTGGCGCCGCCGTGCGTGATATGCACCGCGGCCTTGTCACGCTCGGTAAAAAAGCCGGTGGCTTCGATGACGATATCCACGCCCACTTCACGCCAGCGAATATTGGCCGGATCGCGCTCGCTGAACACGCGCACTGGTTTGCCATCAATGCGCAGTTCACCGTCGCCAGCGCTGACTTCTGCCGGCAACCGACCCAGCAGGGAGTCGTGCTTCAGCAGATGCGCCAGCGTTTTGCTGTCGGTAAGATCGTTAATCGCCACAATATCGATGTCGCTGCTGCCCAGCGCGGCGCGGAATACGTTACGTCCGATACGGCCAAAACCGTTAATGCCTACCTTGATCATGACTGACTCCTTAGTGAAGTTACTGCAGTCACTGTAGGCCTGGCGTGCACTGGCGTAAACGACAAAAAAGGATCACTTTACGCCATTTTGCGGCTGTGAAAGCGCTGGCGATATTCGTTGGGCGTGAGATGCAGCTGGCGCTCGAAGCTGCGCCGCAGGTTGATGCTGCTGCCAAAGCCGGTGGCGATGGCGATGCGTTCCAGCGTCTCGCGCGTCTGCTCCAGCCGCTCGCGCGCCGCCGCCAGCCGCGCTTCTGCCACATAGCGCGCCGGTGAAACGCCGGTTTCGCGGCTGAACACGCGGGTAAAGTTACGCGGGCTCATCGCCACCTGGGCTGCGAGTTTCTCCACCGACAGGTCTTCCGCCAGATGGGCGGCGATCCAGCTCTGCAACTGAGCAATCGGCCCCGACTCGCTGACGGACTGCAGGTGAAAGCGGCTGAACTGCATCTGGCCGCCGGGACGACGCAGATACATCACCATATCCTGCGCGATGTCGCGCGCCACGCTGAAACCAAAATCTTCCTCTACCAGCGCCAGCGTCAGATCGAAGCCGGAACTGACGCCGCCAGAGGTCCAGATTGGGCCATCCTGGATATACAGCGGGCCGCCTTCAACCTGCACGCGCGGATAGCTGGCCTGCAGCGTGTCCAGCAGACGCCAGTGGCTGGTGGCGCGCCGGCCATCCAGCAATCCCGCCTCCGCCAGCAGCATCGCCGCCCCGCAAATCGACACCACGCGGCGCGCCTGCTGGGCAGCCAGCTTAATCCAGTCCACCACCATATTGCGTTCTTCGGGGTTATCACCGCGGCCGGTAATCATGATGGTGTCCCAGCATTCGCGCGGATCGAGTTCAGCCAGTTTGAGATCGGCGAGCAGATTGAGGCCGGACTGGCCGTGGATCACCTGGTGCGGCTGCGTGGTTGCAATGCTGATACGATAGCGTGCGCCAGCCACGCCCACCGGCAGGTGCAGGTTGGCGTGCATCAGGATGTCGGCGATACCCGCCGCTTCGAACAGCATGCCGCCGTCCGGGACAATAATCAGAAAGGTTTTCATGGCGTAAAATGTACCTGCGCCACGAAAGAAGTCAATGCAGCAAGGGCTATCAGGCGCGCGAGCTGAATACCCGGCCGCGGCCATCAGACGGGGCATTTCCGGCGGCACCGTACAGGCGCTATATTTATATAAAATCATGAAGTCGCAAATGATGCTTATATCCCTCATCATGCAGTTAAAAATATCTGCAGACTGAAGCGTTGGATGCCAGATTAATCAGATGCCTGTTATTTTGGAAGTGAAATGCCTGGATGGGTTAAGAGAAACTCTATTTTATAAAGCATTCCTTTGCCAGGCAGTGATAATGACTACGATAATGAGCAGCTGAGTAAATCAGACTTAAAACCATCAATTATATTCAACCTGCAGAAAAGTCAAACCACGCTCCCGGGTAATGCGCGCGGTGCCCAGCGCGTAAGGTAATTCACGCGCGGCACCATTAACCTGCAGGGTTTCGCTCTTTTTAATCCCTTCGCGCGTGCAGTTCAGCGAGACGCTGCGCGTCACGGCATAATCACAGGAGGGTTCAACAATCGCGCCGACGAACGTGATTTGACCGTCGGCGGCAAGGGTGGCGTGGCTGGCAAGTAAAGCTATCATCGGTAACAGCAATCTTTTCATCACAGAGGCCCTTTGAGAAGTCGGGAATTACCCGGTTAATGTCGTCTTAATGACTAATAGCGCGCCACAGTTGAATATTGCTTAAACCGCGGCGTTTCCGTGTTAAGGCATATTATTACGATGGCTTAGCCAGTGCATCGTCATGTTTTATGTAATCGCCTCAGCAGTAAACGCTTATGCCTGCATTAAGCGCAGCTATTATATTAGTAAGCAACCAGGATTAATCGGGTGAGCAGGGCGGTGAAATAAGCGTATTAAACCGGATAGATTTATTCGCGGGATAACGTCGGGACAGAAAACGGGCAGATAGCGTGTTGGTGTAAGCCGCTGAGGGAGAGAAGAACGGGCTGAAGTTAAGCAGGCGCACCCGACATCGGTGCGCTCTTGTGGTTTATCAGCTGCGGGAAATCTGAGCCAGCGTCACGTCGGCTGACGCAGCGCCTGCGGCGACACCGTCGATAAACAGCGCACGCTGTTCACCGGCGGGCAGGGCAATCTGCAACGTTTGCCATGCCGGCTGATAATCACCCTTGCGCCGCAACGTAAGGTGAATGGCTGTGGCTTCGCAGCGCATTTCCCACTGCAGCCACAGCGCATTGCCATGCTGATAGCCCCAGGATTCGCCATCATCTTCGAACAGTTCGCCGTGGCTAACGCCTTTGCCCTGCAATGGATAAAGCTGCAGCGTGCGACGATCGTCTGCGGCGGCGTTGACGTGAGCAATACGCTCGCTGAGTGGCAGTGCCGCACCTGCGCGCACCAGCAGCGGCTGCGTTTCCAGGGGCGCAGGCAAGGTGGTCCACTGACCCCCGCTGTACCACTGCTGCGTGGCGAAATCATACCAGCCTGTCTGGTTGTCGGGCAGCCACAGGCGGCGTTCACGCTGGCCGGGTTCCACCACGCTGGCGACCAGCAGATCGCGGCCGAGCAGGAATTCATCACACTCAGCAAAGGTCTGGGCATCGTGTTCATGATCAAGGAACGTCGGGCGCAGCATCGGTTCATCGTCCGCATGCGCCTGCCACAGCAGCGTGTAGAGATACGGCAGCAGGCGATAGCGCAGCGCGATGGCCGCCCGAATCGCGGGCGTGACCGAAGGATACATCCACGGCTCATTCACGGTGTGATCGTCATTCCATGAATGAATGGTGAAGCGCGGATGCATGACGCCATTCTGCACCCAGCGCACAAACAGCTCCGCGTCGGGTTTATCGCCCGAGAAGCCGCCGACGTCGTGACCGACGTTATACAAGCCGGACAGGCTCATGCCGAGGCCCATGCGAATGTTGTAGCGCAGCGAGGTCCAGTTGGTGCGGTTATCCCCGCTCCATGTTTGCACGTAGCGCTGCATCCCGGCGCAGCCGGAGCGCGAAATCAGGAACGGTCGCTGTTCGGGGGCAAAGCGCTGTTGCGCTTCCATCGAGGCGCGCATCATCAGCAGCGGCATCACCGGGCGAATATGCTTGATGGCAATCGGCGTACCGAAGCCGTGGCAGCGCGCTTCGCCGTCCCAGACTTCATACTCGTTGTTATCGTTCCAGGTGGCGTCGATGCCTTTTTCCAGCAGCTGACGGGTGACGTTCTCCTGCCACCAGGCCACCGTTTGCGGATGGGTGAAATCGAGGTGCGATCCTTCATCATCCCAGAACACTGAGCGCTCTGGCACATCCTCTTCCGAATCGCGGATAAACAGTCCCTGAGCTGCGACTTCTTCATAGCGCGGGTGATCCTGCAGCAGGCAGGGTTTGATGTTGGCCGCCAGACGCAGCCCGGCATCGTGAAACGCCTGACTCATCGCTTCCGGCTGCGGCACTTTGTCGTAGTTCCAGTTGAACACATAACGCTTGTTATTGATGGAGGTATAGCCCGAGGAGAGCTGGAAGGAGTCGCACGGAATAGCGTGCTCTTCGCACAGGCGAATAAAGTTCATCAGCTGGTTTTGCGCGTCCGGCGCATCGGTGTAGTGCATGGTCGAGCCGCTGTAGCCCAGACTCCATTTGGGGCCGAACAGCGTTTTGCCGGTCAGGCGTACGAAGGTTTTGGTGATATCCAGCACCCGCTTACCGACAAACAGGTAGTAATCGATATCGCCACTCTCCGCCTGCCAGCGGCGATACGGCTGGTGATAGTTATCCAGTTCGTTACCCAGATCGAACCAGCTGGTGCTGAGATTATCGTAGAACAGGCCAAAGCTGACGTCGTTACGCCGCGTGAGGGTGAAGGGCACATGTTTGTAGAGCGGATCGGTGGAGGAAGCGTTGTAACCCATGGCATCCAGATTACGCATCTCATAGCGTTTGCCGTTGCGTTGCAGATCGCCGGTTTTTTCGCCCAGACCGTAGTAGCGGTCGTCCGCCATGCGGCGCTGATAGTGTGCCACGCCGTCGCCGTGTGCGTTGATCTGATAGGCGCTGGTGGGGCGATCGCCGGTCAGCAGTTGCCAGTGGCCTGCGGCATCACGGTACTGCCACTCCAGCGCCAGCGGCTGACGCACCATCACGCGCAGCGTGTCGGTGCTAATGGTCAGACAACTGGCTTCTTCCTCCAGCGTAAAGCCGGGCAGGCTAAACCCGGCCAGGCTGTCGCGCGGACGCCCTTCCCATGGAACATCCTGTTCCGGTGCAATGCTCCAGGTGCGGTCCAGACTGTAGTTGCCGTGGCGCTTGATCACCACGCGGAACAGACCTTTTTCCAGCACGTACAGGCACAGATGGTGTTTGCCATCGACGTTAAGCACCACATGGTGATGATCAGAATGGGCTAAAGACCAGTTTTTTAAGGTTTTCATCGTTACCTACTTCATTGGGTCGCTGAACGACGCTCAGCAATAAACGCAATCAGGAAGACTGCACCGATCAGGTCAAAGAAGCCCATGGCGACAAACAGCGGGTTAAAGCCGATTTTGTCAGCCGTCACGCCAATCACCAGCGAAAACAGGAAGCTGGAGATCCAGGCAAACGAGCCGCGCATGCCATTCACCGTGGCCATCTGGCCCTTATCAAATTTTTCCACCACCAGCGCACTCAACATGCAGGAGATGATCTGATGACCAAAACCGCCAATCGAGATCAGAGCAATCGCGACATAGGGGTCTTTGGTCATCGCCACCAGCGCCAGCGACAGCATCAGAAAGGCGCCGGTGACCGAGCTGGCGACAACGGAATTCACCTGCCTGAAGCCAAACAGCCGGGTATAGATGCGCGTCAGGTAGCCGCTGGCTGCACTGCCGAGATCCGCCGCGAGGAACGGCAGCCAGGCGAACATGGCAATCTGTTTCAGGTCCATTCCCAGGTCTTTTGCCAGATAGAGCGGCACCCAGAAACTCAACACGCCCCATGCCGGTTCAGCCATAAAAGCGGGAATGGCGATACCGTAAAAACGCTTGTTTCTGGAGACGGTTTTCAGGGCTTTGAAAAAGGGCAGTTTGACCGCCGGTGGCTCATTATCCTGACGAATAAAGGCCAGCTCATCGCTGCTGAGATTCGGGTTACGTTCCGGATCGCGATACAACAGCCACCACAGCACCACCCAGCCCAGAGCCAGACAGCCGGTAAACAGGAATGCGCCCTGCCAGCCGAACGAGGCGTGGGCAAAGTAGATGATGGGAGGTGCCAGCATAGCGCCAATCGAGAAGCCGACGCCGGCCCAGCCGGCCGCGATCGGGCGCTCTTTTTTCGGGAACCATTCACCAATCACTTTGGCGTTGGCCGGCGTGGCGGCCGCTTCAGCTCCGCCCATGACAAAGCGCAAGATGGCCAGGTGCAACCAGCTGGCGGCGCCGGCATGGAACAGACAGGCCAGCGCCCAGATGGTGGCGCAGATGAAGAAGCCGAGTTTGAGGCCAATGACGTCAATCAGCCAGCCGCAGATTGGTTGAAAGAAGGTATAAGCCAGCTGAAAAGCGCCGACTATCCATGAATATTGTTCTGTGGTGATGCCGAGACTGGTTTTCAGCTCGGGGGCCAGAATGCCTAACGAGTTACGGGTAATGTAGTTGACGGTGACACCGGCGAGAAACAGCACCAGCACCCACCAGCGCAGATGACGGATGACGCGTTTCGTGCCGGTTGCGGCAATCCCTGGGTTCAAACTGCGGTTCATCGGATTCTCCATTCATTATTAACAGCATGTGTGAGCAACGTCTGTGACTGCCTGGCCGGAGGTGGAGTCCATACCGGCCAGCGCATAACCCCTGGCCCTTGATTGCCGGGCGTGGCGTGATGCGTCCTGTTTTACCTATCCGCCGGGAGTGAACCACAGTTAGGTCAGGTGGTCGCCAGCCTGATGCGGTATTTGTGATCTGGTTAACCAAAATCATTTATCAGGTTGACTTCCGTCGGTGAAAAGCTGAATTTGACGCTGCGCAGGCACTTTTTACGACTCAGAAAGCGCTTCGCTTGTAAAATTGGTCAACCAAAATGGAAGGGCTTTGAGAGTGATGCTCAGGCCCGCAGGAGAGAACGACATGAAGCAGACCTGGCGCTGGTATGGCCCTGACGATCCCGTTTCACTCGCCGATGCCCGACAGGCGGGCGCTACCGGCATTGTGACTGCCCTGCATCACATCCCGAACGGCGAGGTGTGGCCAGTGGAGAAGATTTTGCAGCGCAAAGCGATGATTGAGGCGGCCGGGCTGGTCTGGTCGGTAGTGGAGAGTGTGCCGATCCATGAGGAGATCAAAACTGGCAGCGGGCAGTGCCAGCAGTGGATCAGCAACTATCAGCAGTCGCTGCGCAATCTGGCGCAGTGCGGCATCCACACCGTGTGCTACAACTTCATGCCGATTCTGGACTGGACGCGCACCGACCTGGCGTTCGAGCTGCCGGATGGCGCGAAAGCGCTGCGCTTCGATCAGATTGAATTTGCGGTATTTGAGCTGCATATCCTGCAGCGCCAGGGCGCAGAAAATGATTACAGCGCTGACGAGATAGCCGAGGCCGCTGCGCGCTTCGCCAGCATGAGCGAAGAGCACAAGCTGCGGCTGACGCGTAACATCATCGCCGGATTACCTGGCGCGGAAGAGGGCTACACGCTGGCGCAGTTCCGTGCTCAGCTGGCGCGCTATGACGGCATCGACAAAGCCCGGCTGCGCGAGCACTTTGCCACGTTCTTGCGCGGCATTATCCCGGTCGCTGAAGAGGTCGGTATCCGCATGGCGGTACATCCGGACGATCCGCCGCGCCCGATCCTCGGCCTGCCGCGTATCGTCTCCAATGCCGACGATCTGCAGTGGATGATCGACACCATCGACAGTCCGGCCAACGGCTTCACGATGTGTACCGGCTCCTACGGCGTGCTGGCGGAAAATGATTTAGCCGGCATGGTGAAACGTTTTGGGCCGCGCATCTATTTTGCCCATCTGCGCTCAACCCGGCGTGAAGCCAACCCCAAAACCTTTCACGAAGCCGCGCACCTTGGCGGCGATATCGATATGTTTGCGGTGATCAAAGCGATTGCCGAAGAGGAGCAGCGCCGTCGTAATGCGGGGCAGGAAGACCTGATCCCGATGCGGCCCGACCACGGGCATCAGATGCTGGACGATCTGCATAAGAAAACTAACCCGGGTTATTCCGCGATTGGCCGGCTGAAAGGTCTGGCTGAGATTCGTGGCGTTGAGCTGGCGATACACCGCGCCTTTTTCTGACGCCAGTCGCCCTGTACCGCTTGCCCGGCGGACGCGCAGTCGCGCCGGACACTGAGGAGTTCACATGCAACACAACCTTGCCGACGCCAGCATTAAAGTGGCGCGGCCCGCATGGCAGCAGCAGCGGCTGGTGCCGCGCATCGTGCACATCGGCTGCGGCGCGTTTCATCGCGCGCACCAGGCGCTCTATCAGCACCATCTGCTGGAGATAAGCGACAGCGACTGGGGCATTTGCGAGGTCAACCTGATGTCGGCCAGCGGCAGAAAGCTGGTGGAACAATTGCGCGAGCAGAATTTGCTCTACAGCGTCACCGAGCAAGGTGCGACGCGTCATGAAGTCAAAATCATTGGTTCCGTGCATTCAGCGCTGCACCCGGCGCTGGACGGTTGTGACGGCATTCTTAACGCGCTTGCCCGCGCGGAAACCGCCATCGTCTCGCTGACGATAACCGAAAAAGGCTATTGCACTCATGGCGCAACCGGCGAACTGGACAGCACCCATCCGCTTATCGTGCACGATCTGGCCCATCCCCGGCAGCCGAAATCCGCCATTGGCTTTATCGTTGAGGCGCTGCGCTTGCGGCGTGAAGCCGGGTTAGCGCCTTTTACCGTGCTGTCATGCGACAATCTGCGTGATAACGGCCACGTCGCGCGGGCTGCGGTCATCGGTCTGGCACAACGGCAGGATGCGGCGCTGGCGGCATGGATTGAGCAACAGGTCACGTTTCCCTGCACCATGGTTGACCGCATCGTGCCGGCCGTAACGGAAGAGACGCAGCGCGAGATTACCGGGTTGCTGGGCATCGCCGATCCCTGCGGTGTCGCCTGTGAGCCGTTTCGTCAGTGGGTGATTGAAGATAACTTCGTGGCGGGACGTCCCGACTGGCAGCGCGTTGGTGCGCAATTTGTTCCGGATGTCGCCCCCTACGAGTTGATGAAACTGCGTCTGCTGAATGGCACGCACTCGTTTCTGGCGTATCTCGGCTACCTCGGCGGTTGTGAAACTATCGCTGATACTATGCAGCTGCCAGCTTACCGTCAGGCCGCGCTGTCGCTGATGCTGACTGAACAGCGTGCCACATTGACGATGCCGGCAGGCAGCGATCTGAACGCGTATGCGCATCAACTGCTTGAGCGCTTCAGTAATCCGTCGCTGCGCCACCGCACGGCGCAAATTGCCAGCGATGGCAGTCAGAAATTGCCACAGCGCATGCTGGATTCGCTGCGCTATCATCTGCACCACGGCAGTGACTGCCGGCATCTGCTGCTCGGCATCGCGGGCTGGATGCGTTATATCCTCGGCGAAGACGAAAAGGGCGAGCGCTACCCGGTGGCTGATCCGCTGGTCGCTAAGTTTGAGCGGATTAATCAGCAGTTCCCTTCAGGTCCCGCCCGCGTGCAGGCGCTGCTGGGCATTAACGAGATCTTCGCGGACGACTTACCCGCCAATCCGGCCTTTGTTGCCGCCCTGCAACACACCTATGACCGCCTGTGCCAGCAGGGTGCCAGAGCCGCGGTTGCATCCCTCAATCCGGAGGCCAAATGATGAATTTTATGGATGACGATTTTCTGTTGCACAGCGAGGTGGCGCGTCGCCTGTATCACGACGTGGCGGCGCAGATGCCGATCTATGATTACCACTGCCACCTCAATCCGCAGGAGATTGCAGAAGACCGGCAGTTTGCCAACCTCGGGCAAATCTGGCTGGAGGGCGATCACTACAAATGGCGCGCACTGCGCGCGGCGGGCGTAGAGGAATCATTGATCACCGGTAACACCACCAGCGATTACGATAAATATCTCGCCTGGGCGCAGACCGTGCCGAAAACGCTCGGCAATCCGCTCTATCACTGGACGCATCTGGAGCTGCGCCGGCCGTTCGGTATCACTGACACGCTGTTTGGACCGGAAACCGCACCGCGCATCTGGCATGAGTGTGCGGAGAAGCTGGCCACGCCTGAATTTTCCGCGCGCGGCATCATGCGCCAGATGAACGTGCTTATGGTGGGCACCACTGACGATCCGATCGACTCCCTGCAGTACCATCGTCAGATAGCTGAAGACAGCAGCTTTGATATTGAGGTGGCACCGAGCTGGCGTCCGGACCGGGTGTTCAAGATTGAACTGGAAGGATTCACCGATTACCTGACCCGGCTGGAAGCCGCCGCAGATGTCAGTATCGACAGCTTTGATGCGCTGCGTGTGGCGTTACTGCGCCGACTGGACCACTTTTCCGCCCATGGCTGCCGCGCCGCCGACCACGGCATTGAAACGCTGCGCTATGCTGCGGTACCAGCCGACAGCGTGCTGGATGGCATTCTCGCCAGACGCCGCAGCAATGCGGCGCTGAGCGAGCTGGAGATTGCGCAGTTCAGTACCGCTGTGCTGGTGTGGCTGGGCGCGGAATATGCCCGCCGTGGCTGGGCGATGCAGTTACATATCGGTGCAATCCGCAATAACAGCACGCGCATGTTCCGTCAGCTCGGCCCGGACAGCGGTTTCGACTCCATCGGCGATCATCCTGTTGCCTGGCCGCTGGCGCGCCTGCTGGATGCGATGGACACCAATGACCATCTGCCAAAAACCATTCTTTACTGCCTCAATCCGCGTGACAACGAAGTGCTGGCTACCATGGCGGGTAACTTTCAGGGCGCAGGGATGGCGGGCAAGATGCAGTTCGGCTCTGGCTGGTGGTTCAACGATCAGCGTGACGGCATGCTGCGGCAACTGGAGCAGCTGGCGCAGATGGGGCTGCTCAGTCAGTTCGTTGGCATGCTGACCGATTCGCGCAGTTTTCTCTCTTATACGCGGCACGAATACTTCCGCCGCATTCTGTGTAATCTGTTTGGCGAGTGGGTGCGTGACGGCATTGTGCCGCACGATGAAGCTGCGCTGGGCGCGATGTTGCAGGATATCTGCTTCCATAACGCCCGACGCTACTTCAGCCTTAACCCACGGTGAAAATCACGCCCTGTGTTATAGTGCAGGGTAGAAAATTTAGCGGCCTAATGTCTGAACCAGCAGAAAAGAGCGTTATGAAACCACAAGCTTCAGCACAGCGACCCTATCAGGAAGTGGGCGAGATGCTTCGCAACATGATTACGCAGAAACAGTACGCGATTGGCGAGCGATTGCCGCCAGAGCGTGAACTGGCGATGCTGCTGAACGTCACGCGCACGCTGGTGCGTGAGGCGCTGATTATGCTGGAGCTGGAAGGTTTGATTGAAGTGCGGCGTGGCGCAGGCATTTATGTGATCAATGACACGCCGGCACCGCGTGCCGCTGCGCAAACCGCCTGCAATGCGGCCGGTCCGTTTGAGATGCTACAGGCCCGCCAGCTGCTGGAGAGCAATATCGCCGAGTTCGCTGCGTTACAGGCGACGCGTGAAGACATCATCAAAATGCGTCAGGCGCTGGCGCTGGAAGAGCGTGAGCTGGCGTCAGGCGCAGTGAACGACAGCGAAAACGGCGACCGCAATTTCCATCTGGCGATAGCCGAAGCCACGCATAACAGCATGCTGGTGGAGCTGTTCAAACAATCCTGGCAGTGGCGCGAAGACAATGTGATGTGGAGCCAGCTGCACCGGCATCTGATCAATACCAACTACCGCAAAAAGTGGCTCGACGATCATAAAAAGATCCTCGCCGCCTTAATCAAGAAAGACGCGCGCGCCGCGAAACAGGCGATGTGGCAGCACCTGGAAAACGTCAAGCAACTGCTGCTGGAGTTTTCTGATGTGGACGACATTGATTTCGACGGCTATCTGTTTGAGTCATGGCCGCTGTATGCCACTAACGGATCGGATAATTAGCCTGGCGTAGCTGCTTTAGTAATCATTCGCGCGGCCGCGTTGCTGCCATTCAGTTAATGAAACCGCAATTCGCACAATAGCCGTAGCGGCGCGATTCATCGCCTTGCGTGGGGTTTATTTACCGGGCTCATGAGATTGTTTGAAGCCTGATGGGACATCAGCTTGCCGAGCCAGAAGGGAACGTGATGTTGGTTCAAAGCTTTGATATACTCTTGAGGCTATGGTGTCTTACGCAACTGCACTGATGTAGAGAGGGCTTAATGACCAACAACAGAAAAAAAGCGCACTCAGGTTATGCTAAACCTTCTCGCTCCGATATCATTCGTTCAGTAGCAACGTCAACGGCTGTTGAAACCGGCCAGTCCTCAGCTAGCGTCGAGGCCTCACTTGAAGCCGCGCGCAAAAAATTCGCGCATCTTCGACTGGCTTAGTGCCTTCTCAGTGCCCGACTGACCCAGTATTTCATTGGCGCGTAGTCCATTGACATACCAGCATGAATAGCCGAAATATACTGGGTTTTATTCTGCTCCCAGCTTTGATAATCCAGCGGTTTGTATCCTCCCTGAACCGCCATGACATCCGCTAACAGCCGCGACAAACGTCCGTTTCCTTCTCTGAAGGGATGTATAAGTATCAGCTCGACATGGGTAACGGCGATAGCAATGATGAGTTCTTCTTCCATGACGTTACAGGGCGTGTAATGGGCAAGATACTTGTTGTATTCGTTCAGCAGTTTTGGCAATTGTGCTGAAGGCGCAAACATAAAACCACCCTTGCTAATATTGACCGTTCTCTCTTGTCCAGCCCATTCGTAGATGTTACCCAGCCAGCGGCGATGCCAGCTTTTTAGTAGCGCGACGTTAAGTTTCCCTTCGGGAAAGTTTTCTTCAAAAACTGACTGGTAGAGTTGTTCTAACAGAACAAGTTCTGCCTCGTTCATCTCAGTGGAATCGGTGAGCCCCAGCTTATTGGCCATGACCTGCTCGCCTGAGTCTTTTTCAAACTTACCTTCACTGCCAGCAACATGGTATCGGCTCATGAGTGCGCTCTGTAATAATGACAAACGAAGCGTAAGTATATTTAGGTCCATCAGGTTTATCAGCCAATCCTGCCTCGAAACCTTTCGTTCATCAGGATAAGTTAAATTGCTGTATATCCAGGGAGTACCGTTGGTTGCAGCCAGGCTGTACCTCAATAGCATCAGCCCGGTTGCTCGTTTCGATCAAACAGGTAATGTGGTTCGGTAAGGGGAGCTATAAGTAGCGCTGCAGCCGAGATTTTGACCAGCCGCCGTAAAGAGTGCGATGTGACTGGCGCTGGCAATTTATCCCCGCCCGTAAAAAGCATGTAATAAAAAATCCACGCAATTGCGTGGATTTTATAGTTATTCCGCTCTCTATGAGGCTCGGTGAAACCTCATGAGACGGCACATTTTATTTAAACGTTAAACAGGAAGTTCATCACATCGCCATCTTTCACGATGTACTCTTTACCTTCTGAACGCATTTTGCCGGCTTCTTTCGCGCCCTGTTCACCTTTGTATGTGATGAAATCTTCGAACGCGATGGTCTGAGCGCGGATAAAGCCTTTCTCGAAGTCGGTGTGGATTTTACCGGCTGCCTGCGGTGCGGTGGCGCCAACCGGGATGGTCCAGGCACGCACTTCTTTCACGCCTGCGGTGAAGTAAGTCTGCAGGTTGAGCAGGGCGTAACCGGCGCGGATCACGCGGTTGAGGCCCGGCTCTTCCAGGCCCAGTTCAGCCATGAATTCGTCGCGCTCTTCATCTTCCAGCTCGGCGATATCCGATTCCACTGCCGCACAGACCGGCACCACCACTGAGCCTTCGGCTTCAGCAATCGCGCGCACCTGGTCGAGATACGGGTTGTTCTCGAAACCGTCTTCATTGACGTTGGCGATGTACATGGTCGGCTTCAGCGTCAGGAAGCTGAGATAGCGGATCGCCGCTTTCTCATCGGCGTCCAGCGCCAGCGAGCGCAGCATACCGGCGTTTTCCAGATGCGGCAGGCACTTCTCCAGCGCTGCCAGTTCGGCTTTAGCATCTTTGTCGCCGCCTTTGGCTTTCTTCTGGCAGCGCTGAATGGCACGTTCGCAAGTGTCGAGATCCGACAGCGCCAGCTCGGTGTTGATGACATCAATATCTTCCGCCGGGTTTACTTTACCGGAGACGTGGATGATGTTGTCGTTTTCAAAGCAGCGTACCACGTGGCCGATAGCTTCTGTTTCACGGATGTTGGTCAGGAACTGGTTGCCCAGGCCTTCACCTTTCGACGCGCCTTTTACCAGACCAGCGATGTCCACGAACTCCATGGTGGTTGGCACCACGCGCTGTGGCTTAACAATCTCGCTCAGCTGATCGAGGCGCAGGTCAGGCATCGGCACCACGCCGGTGTTGGGTTCGATGGTGCAGAACGGAAAGTTGGCTGCTTCGATACCCGCTTTGGTCAGCGCGTTGAACAGGGTGGATTTACCGACGTTCGGCAGGCCCACAATACCGCATTTAAATCCCATGATCTTACCTTTCTCACTGAGTGTGCAGCGCTGGCAGACAGCGCCGACTGATTCAAAAATTTTCGCGCATTATACACAGAATTCCCTGCGGCGGCGCGGGAATTGGCTTAGCTGGCTTTGAAGGCGTGCAGGCGGTTCATCGCCTTAATCTTGTCTTCTTTTAGCCACAGCTCGGTGCAGCGCACCGCTTCGTCGACCGCCTCGTCAATCAGCTTCTGCTCGCTGGCCGGTGCCTTGCCGAGTACAAATCCGGTGACCTTGTTACGATCGCCCGGATGGCCGATACCGACGCGCAGGCGATGAAAATTGTTGTTATTACCGAGCTTGCTGATGATGTCTTTCAGGCCGTTATGACCGCCATGGCCGCCGCCCTGTTTGAATTTCGCCACGCCTGGCGGCAGGTCCATTTCATCGTGTGCCACCAGAATCTCTTCCGGCGTAATGCGATAGAACGTTGCCATCGCCGCCACCGCTTTGCCGCTCAGGTTCATAAAGGTGGTGGGCACCAGCAGGCGCACATCCTCGCCGGCCAGCGACAGGCGCGCGGTGTAGCCGAAAAATTTCGGCTCCTCTTTGAGGGACTGATTATGGCGCGAGCAAAGTAAATCCACGTACCAGGCGCCAGCGTTATGGCGCGTTGCCGCGTATTCAGCGCCGGGATTGGCCAGCCCCACAATCAGTTTAATGCTGCTCACGATGTTTATCCTGTCTCGCTGCGAAAGGGCGATAGTTTACTGCCTGCCGGCAGGGATGACAAAGGGCGCAATGACAGATTAATGACCTGAGGTGACTAATCAATTTCTATCGAAATCAAGGCGCTGGCGGTAAAGTTTTGTCAGACATTGTGAAAGATGTGTGATCCTGTACGCATCTTAACCGCCAGCCATTGCCTAAACTTATGGCCAGTTAACCAAACGTGCTGTTTTCTGCGTTGCTGAAAAGGATGGAGGTAAATCATGAAACGTCAACACTGCCGCACTGTCGGTAATGGTTTGATGTGTCTCGGCTTGTTAACCATGGTGCTCGGGGTGGGTTATTCCATCATTAACCAGCTACCGTCGGTCAACCTGCCACAGTTCCTCGCGCATGGAGCGATGTTCAGTATTTTTGTGGGTGCCCTACTGTGGCTGGTCGGCGCACGCGTCAGCGGACGGGAGAGGGTGGAAGACCGCTATTACTGGCTGCGTCACTACGGTGACAAACGCTGCCGTCGCGATCACCACTCAACGCACTAACCGGCTTCCGCCATTGCCGCCTGCGGCGTCTGATAACCTTCGACGCGGTTACGTCCGGCGGCCTTAGCGCGATACAAAGCTTCATCAGCCAGCGCCAGCAGGGCGGGAAACGCCTGATGCCGCTGGCTGGCAGTGGCAAAGCCAATGCTCACCGTATAGCCGATGTCGTTGGGTAGCGACAGCTGTGTTGCCAGCCGGATACGCTCACATATGCGCTGCGCCTGCTCACTGTCGCCAGGAAGCAACGCGGCAAACTCCTCACCGCCCAGCCGGGCAAACTGACCCTCAACCGGCATTAATGCTTTTACCACCTGACAAAAATCCACCAGCACCCGATCCCCCTGCTGATGGCCATAGCGATCGTTAATGCTTTTGAAATGATCGAGGTCGAACAGCACTGCACTGTAAATATAGGGCTGCGGCAAACGTGCGTGGCGCAGCAGCAGTTTTTCCGCGGCTTCAAACAATGCGCGCCGATTCCAGACGCCGGTAAGCGGATCGTGCAGCGACGCCAGCTTATGGGCGATCTGCGTACGCTCATTGACCATCGCCAGAATGGTGAAGGTCAGGCCGATGACGAAGAGGATAGACTCCAGAATCACATACACCGAAAAGCCGGAACCGCCAATGGCACCCGGTACCGGGGTAGCCACTGCATCGTCAAGGAAAATGCGTGCCAGATGGAACAGTAAGTGGATCCACAGCAGTATCTGCGCGGGCCAGAAAGTGACGGTCAGCGTGGCGCGCGCCTGCCACAGCAGACGAATCAGCGCGGCGGTAAAGATGATGCACAGCAGGCACATGACCAGCACGCGTTTCGGCTGGCCGTGATAGAACTGCGGAAAGGCACAAAGCAGGGCCCACAGTAGCGCACCAGTGATCCAGCAAAAACCAAGCGGAAGGCGGCAAAAAGTACGAAAGGCGTTGAGCAGGGTGCCGTAAGCCAGCAGCATGATGACATTCCCGACCGCCACCGGCAAAAAGTGCAAACCGGCGCTGCGCAGGCTGCTGAGCAGCACGGCGGCAAGCGTCAGTATTAGCGTCAGGGTGGTAAAACCCAGCACCCGGTCGTACTGCGCCCCGACCCAGGCAAAAATCAAAATAATGCTCAGAAACCCCAGCACGTAGAGCTCGCAAATAAACAACGTATAAATGTCGAGTAGCATGGTGGTCGGAGTTCTCAGCAAAAGTGTGGTGAAAAATATCACTAATCACTGGACCGCTAAAGCCCGGATGCGCTTGTCTGATAAAAAGAGTGGAAGGCGGGGAGATTGGCGGATTTTGAGGCCATTTATCGCGCAAATAGTGGCGGCGGAAGCGGCTTTATCGGGATGTTACTCCGCGCACAGGCAATAAAAAACCGGGCAGGGCGCCCGGTTTTTCGCGAACAATTAATGTTCGAACATCGCCGAAATCGATTCTTCGTTGCTGATACGACGAATGGCTTCGGCCAGCATGCCAGACAGCGTCAGCGTACGCACGTTTGGCAGTGACTTCATCTCTTCCGACAGCGGAATAGTGTCGCAAACAATCACCTGATCAATCACTGATTTGCGCAGATTTTCCACCGCGTTGCCAGAGAAGATTGGGTGGGTGGCGTAAGCGAACACGCGTTTCGCGCCGCGCTCTTTCAGTGCTTCAGCCGCTTTGCACAGCGTACCGCCGGTGTCGATCATATCGTCGACCAGTACGCAGTCACGACCGGCAACGTCACCGATGATGTGCATCACCTGCGACACGTTCGCACGCGGGCGACGTTTGTCGATGATGGCCATGTCGGTGTCGTTGAGCAGTTTGGCGATAGCGCGAGCGCGCACTACGCCACCGATGTCCGGCGAAACCACAATCGGGTTTTCCAGACCAATCTGCAGCATATCTTCCAGCAGAATCGGGCTACCGAACACGTTATCCACCGGGACATCAAAGAAGCCCTGGATCTGTTCAGCGTGCAGGTCAACCGTCAGTACACGGTCCACGCCGACGCTGGAGAGGAAATCAGCCACAACTTTGGCGGTAATTGGCACGCGGGCAGAACGCACGCGGCGGTCCTGACGGGCATAGCCAAAGTAAGGGATTACAGCAGTAATACGACCAGCAGAAGCCCGACGCAGTGCGTCGACCATCACAACCAGCTCCATCAAGTTATCATTGGTGGGGGCACAGGTGGACTGGATGATGAAAATATCACCACCGCGTACATTTTCATTAATCTGTACACTTACTTCGCCATCGCTGAAACGGCCGACAGCGGCGTCTCCGAGGCTGGTGTAAAGGCGGTTGGCAATACGTTGTGCTAGTTCCGGGGTGGCGTTACCAGCAAATAGCTTCATATCAGGCACGAGAAGAACCTCAGGCTTGGCGTCCAGAGAATGAACCGCTCAAAAATAACCGGCGAATACATTTGAGCCTGTTCATACGGGTGTGTTAATGCGTCACGTGCAGTGTCTGGAACAGGGTGACACTGTCACGTTTACGCTTAGAGCCCGGAAAGGGTGCGCTGTAACGGCGAGAGATTAAGCCCACGCGCCACAAATCCGCACATCCATTTCGGGGCAAGCTCCAGCACCTGACGAGCAGCGGACTCGGTGTCAAATTCAGCAAACACGCAAGCGCCGGTCCCTGTCAGGCGCGACGGCGCGTATTCTAGCAGCCAGGAAAGCAGCGCATCAACCTCACGAAAACGTTTTCTTGCTACCGCTTCACAATCATTGTGAAAAGGACGCTGCAACAGTTCATCTAATGTGCGTATTGGTGAATCGCGCGTCAGTTCAGGATCGCGAAACAGATCCGGGGTAGCGATGCTGACACCAGGATGCGCCACCAGGTACCATTTTTCCGCAGGATTTGCGGGCTGCAATTGCTCGCCGACCCCTTCGGCAAACGCCGCGTGGCCGCGCACGAATACCGGCACATCGGCACCGAGACGCACGCCAAGCGTAGCCAGCTCATCCACGCTGAGCTGGGTGCGCCACAAATGGTTCAGCGCCACCAGCACCGTCGCCGCATCAGACGAACCACCGCCCAGACCACCGCCCATCGGCAGGCGCTTCTCCAGCGCGATCCGGGCACCAGCCTGCTGCGGCAGCGTGCCTTTGTCCGCCGCCGCAGCACGCAGCGCCAGCGCCGCCCGCACGATCAGGTTGTCTTCATCGGCCACGCCATCAAGCGGCGTCAGCAGGGTGATACTGCCGCTGTTATCCGGGGTAATCTCCAGGGTGTCGCCAACGTCGAGAAACTGAAACAGCGTCTGCAAATTGTGGTAGCCGTCTGCACGACGGCCGGTAATGTAGAGAAACAGGTTAAGCTTTGCCGGCGCGGGCCAGGTGGTGATCATTGTGTGGTCCAGCTATCCATGCGCAGTTTGATGCGCTGACCGCCTTCGGTCAGTTCGAGGTTGGCCGGCAGCGGCGGGTTCACCTTGCTGTCGTAATCGCTGATATTCACCTTCCACTGCTGGCCGTTGCGGCTGTAGGTCAGGCTTTGCAGCTGATAGTTGTTGTTCAGCTGATAGTCGCTGGCGTCGCCTGGCAGACCCATCATCCACTGACGCAGGTTCGCCAGCGGAATATCCATGCCGGTGAGCTGGGAAATCATCTTCTCCGCGTCGTTGCTGACGTAGCGTTTGCCTTTGTTATCGACAATCTGCACCACCGAACCCTGCGCGTCGAGCTGCAGTTCCGTGCTGCCGAGCGGGTTAGTCAGCAGCAGACGGTAACGGTCTGCAGCAGTTTGCTGCCAGTTGAAGCGGGCATAAACCTTCTGCTTATCTGACAGATAGGCAAAAGCGCCGCGCGTCTGGTACTGGGTGATTTTCGCTACCGCCTGCTGGTGTTGCTGCCACTGCGGTGATGTCGTGCTGGGACCGGGACCTTGCTGGGGTTTGTTGATGCTACAGGCAGCCAGCAACACGCTGGCAAGGGGCAAAAGGCGCAACAGCTGGCGCGGGGGCAAATGCATCACGTGGTCGTCTCCTCAGACACGTTTTTACGTCGTAACCGGTAACGCTAACCATCCGTCTCTGTGCCGTCAATGGCGATGTCAGGATAATTGCGCACGATCAGTTTAATCTTATTACAGTCATAGGCTTTGTATGGCTTTTCTTGATCTGTTGCATCTTGTAGAATGCGCAGCACAAAACCTGACAATTATTGGGACTTCCCAACCCGAATCACCATGACGCTGCTTGCTCTCGGAATCAACCACAAAACCGCACCTGTTGCGCTGCGCGAACGTGTTTCGTTCACGCCAGACACGCTGGACCAGGCGCTGAACAGCTTGCTGTCTCAGCCGATGGTGCAGAGCGGGGTGGTGCTTTCTACCTGTAACCGGACGGAACTCTACCTCAGCGTAGAGCAGCAGACCGATCTGCAGGAGCAGCTGGTGCGCTGGTTGTGCGAGTATCACGACTTACGTGAAGAGGACGTGCGCAACAGCCTGTACTGGCATCAGGACAACGCGGCAGTCAGCCACCTGATGCGCGTGGCCAGCGGGCTCGACTCGCTGGTGCTGGGCGAGCCACAGATTCTCGGTCAGGTCAAAAAAGCCCATGCTGACTCCTCGCGCGACCATGCGCTGAGCAGCGAGCTGGAACGCATGTTCCAGAAAACCTTCTCGGTGGCCAAGCGTGTGCGCACCGAAACCGAAATCGGCGCCAGCGCCGTCTCGGTTGCCTTTGCTGCCTGCTCCTTAGCCCGTCAGATTTTCGAATCACTCAGCAGCGTTAACGTGCTGCTGGTCGGTGCCGGTGAAACCATCGAACTGGTGGCGCGTCACCTGCGCGAACACAGCGTGCGCAAACTGATGATCGCCAACCGCACGCGCGAACGCGCGCAGCTGCTGGCGGACGAAGTCGGCGCCGAAGTGATCGGCCTTGCCGATATCGAAACCCGCCTGGCCGATGCCGATATCATTATCTCCTCCACCGCCAGTCCGCTGCCGATTATTGGTAAAGGCATGGTGGAACGGGCGCTGAAGGCGCGCCGCAACCAGCCTATGCTGCTGGTCGATATCGCCGTGCCGCGCGATGTCGAGCCGGAAGTGGGCAAGCTGGCTAACGCCTACCTGTACAGCGTGGATGATCTGCAGGCGATCATCGAGCAGAACATGGCGCAGCGCAAAGCGGCGGCGGTGCAGGCGGAAAGCATTGTGGTGCAGGAGAGCGGTGAATTCATGGCCTGGCTGCGCGCGCAAAGTGCCGGTGAGACCATCCGCGAATACCGCGCGCAGGCCGACGACGTGCGTGCCGAGCTGCAGGATCGCGCGCTGGCGGCGTTGCGTCAGGGTGCTGATGCCGAAAAAGTCTTGCAGGAGCTGGCACACAAGCTCACCAACCGTTTAATTCATGCACCAACCAAATCACTGCAGCAGGCCGCGCGCGACGGCGACAGCGAACGCCTGCAGATCTTACGTGACAGCCTCGGTTTAGAGTAATCTGGTCTGTCACGACCTATCACTGGGATACCCTCTATTAGATGAAGAGCTCGATTGTTGCCAAGCTGGAAGCGCTGCAGGAACGCCATGAAGAAGTTGAAGCGTTACTGGGTGATGCCGGCGTAATTGGCGATCAGGACCGTTTCCGCGCGTTATCACGTGAATATGCCCAGCTGAGCGACGTCACCCGTTGTTTCCGCGAATGGCAGCAGGTGCAGGAAGATGTCGAAACGGCTGAAATGCTGCTCGACGATGCGGAAATGCGCGACATGGCGCAGGAAGAGTTGAAACTATCGCGCGAAAAGCGCGAGGTGCTGGAACAGCAGCTTCAGGTGCTGCTGCTGCCGAAAGATCCCGACGATGAACGTCCGTGCTTTATCGAAGTGCGCGCCGGCACCGGCGGCGACGAAGCGGCGATTTTCGCCGGCGATCTGTTCCGCATGTACAGCCGCTATGCCGAAGCGCGCCGCTGGCAGGTGGAGATCATGAGCGCCAATGATGGCGAGCATGGCGGCTACAAAGAAGTCATTGCGCGTATCACCGGTGACGGGGCTTACGGTCGCATGAAGTTTGAATCCGGCGGTCATCGCGTGCAGCGCGTGCCGGAAACCGAATCGCAGGGGCGCATTCACACTTCCGCCTGTACCGTGGCGGTGATGCCGGAGCTGCCGGAAGCCGAACTGCCGGACATCAATCCGGGCGATCTGAAAATCGACACCTTCCGCTCTTCCGGCGCGGGTGGTCAGCACGTTAACACCACCGATTCGGCGATCCGTATCACCCACCTGCCAACCGGCATCGTGGTGGAGTGCCAGGATGAGCGCTCGCAGCACAAAAACAAAGCCAAAGCGCTGGCGGTGCTGGGTGCACGCATTCACGCAGCGGAAATGGCGAAGCGCCAGGCGGCGGAAGCCTCAACGCGGCGTAACCTGCTGGGCAGCGGCGACCGTTCCGACCGAATCCGTACCTATAACTTCCCGCAGGGGCGCGTCACCGATCACCGCATTAACCTGACGCTCTACCGCCTCGACGAAACCATGGAAGGCAAGCTGGATACGCTGATCGAGCCGATTGTGCAGGAGTATCAGGCTGACCAGCTGGCCGCACTGGCCGGGCAGGAGTGATGAACGTCCGGCGCTGGCTGCAGCAGGCGCAGGCTGCGTTGTGCGGAGGCGATAGCCCGAAGCGCGACGCGGAGATTCTGCTGGGTTTTGTCACCGGCAAGTCGCGCAGCTGGCTGATAGCGTTTGACGACAGCCCGCTTGATGATGCGCAACTGGTGCAGCTGGAGACGTTACTGGCACGCCGCGTGCGCGGTGAGCCGATTGCCCATCTGGTGGGCGAACGCGAGTTCTGGTCGCTGCCGCTGCGCGTCAGTGATGCCACGCTGATTCCGCGTCCGGATACCGAAGTACTGGTGGAGCAGGCGCTGCTGCGGCTGCCCGCGACGCCCTCCGCGGTGCTCGATCTCGGCACCGGCACCGGCGCCATTGCGCTGGCGCTGGCCAGCGAGCGGCCCGATTGTCAGATTACCGGCTGCGACCGCATCGCCGCCGCGGTTGCGCTGGCGCAGGACAACGCCCAGCGCCTTCACCTCACCAACGCCGGATTTGTGCTCAGCCACTGGTTCGACGATCTGCCCGCCCAACGTTTCGATCTGATTGTCAGCAATCCGCCTTACATTGATGCCGCCGATGAACATCTGCAGCAGGGCGACGTGCGTTTTGAGCCGCTCAGCGCGCTGGTGGCGGAGGAGGCCGGGCTGGCCGATTTACGATTAATCATTGAACGCGCGCCGCACTGGTTGCAGCCGCAGGGTTGGCTGCTGCTGGAACACGGCTGGCAGCAGGGCGAGGCTGTACGCGCGCTGCTAACCCGTCATGGCTTTCAGGCGGTTACTACCGTTGAGGATTACGGCGGCAATCCGCGCGTCACGCTTGGACAACTTACTTAAGGAAGCACTATGGCCAGCTGGTATCCGCTGATTAAAAATTTCCATCTGCTGACAGTCGCGATCACCATCACACTGTTTCTGCTGCGTTTTTACTGGCTGACCACCGGATCTGCCCTGCTGCAGCGCCGCTGGGTGCGCATTGCGCCGCACGTCAACGATACATTCCTGCTGCTCAGCGGTGCACTGCTGGTGCTGATTACCCACTTTTATCCGTTTACCCCACAAGGAAGCTGGCTGACGGAGAAGCTGTTAGCGGTTATCATCTACATCGCCTTAGGTTCCGTGGCATTGAGTCGTCGCCCGCGCAGCATGGCGACCCGCTGGGTCGCCTGTTTAGTCGCCGTGGTCGCATTATTGCTGGTGATTAAACTGGCGATGACCAAAATGCCGTTATTGGGGATAGTATGACCTCGCCAGTGCAACTTGATTACAGTGAAACACCGTTAAGTGAAGCGGTGATTGGTGCGACCTGCGCCATACGCAATGATTTTTCCGCGCCTTCCGTCCAGCAGCAGCTGGCTGACCTGGTTGAAGAGGCGCGGCGCTATGTCAGTAGCGAACAGGATGCGGATCTGCAGCTGGAGAAGCTGCTCGATCTGTTTTACCAGCAGTGGGGCTTTGGCGGTGCCAGCGGCGTCTACAATCTGTCAGACGCGCTGTGGATCGATAAAGTGCTGAAGAGCCGGCAGGGGACGGCGGTATCGCTCGGCGTGATTCTGCTGCACATTGCGGATGAGCTTGAGCTGCCGCTGATGCCGGTGATTTTCCCGACGCAGCTGATCCTGCGTGCCGACTGGCTCGACGGTGAAATGTGGCTGATCAATCCGTTTAACGGTGAGACGCTCGACACCCATACGCTTGAAGTGTGGCTGAAGGGCAACATCAGCCCGACGGCAAAACTCTATTCTGACGACCTCGATGAAGCGAAAACCGTCAGCGTGATGCGCAAAATGCTCGACACGCTGAAAGCGGCGCTGATGGATGAGAAGCAGATGGAGCTGGCGCTCAACGTCAGCCAGGTGCTATTGCAAATCGACCCGGACGATCCCTATGAGATTCGCGACCGCGGTTTGATTTACGCCCAGCTGGAGTGCGAACATATCGCACTGACCGATTTGACCTATTTCGTTGAACAGTGTCCTGAAGACCCGGTCAGCGAGATGATTAAAGTGCAGATCCACGCAATTGAACAGAAACAGGTGACGCTGCACTAAGCGTCCCCCGACATTTAAGGAAAGGGCATGACACAGAAAGTAGTGAGTATCGGCGATATCAAGGTCGCAAACGATCTGCCATTTGTTCTCTTCGGCGGCATGAACGTGCTGGAATCCCAGGATCTCGCCATGCGCATCTGCGAACATTACGTGAAGGTAACCGACAAGCTCGGCATTCCGTATGTGTTCAAAGCCTCTTTTGACAAAGCCAACCGCTCTTCAATCAAGTCTTACCGTGGCCCTGGCCTCGACGAAGGCATGAAAATTTTCCAGGCGCTGAAGCAGGCGTTCGGCGTGAAAATTATCACTGACGTGCACGAAAGCTGGCAGGCGCAGCCGGTTGCCGACGTGGTGGATGTGATTCAGCTGCCGGCCTTCCTGGCGCGTCAGACCGATCTGGTGGAAGCGATGGCGAAAACCGGTGCCGTGATCAACGTGAAGAAGCCGCAGTTCGTCAGCCCGGGCCAGATGGGCAATATTGTCGATAAGTTTGCCGAAGGCGGCAACGACAAGGTGATTCTGTGCGATCGCGGCAGCAACTTCGGGTATGACAACCTGGTGGTTGATATGCTCGGTTTCAACGTGATGAAGAAAGTCACTAACAACAGCCCGGTGATTTTTGACGTCACCCATGCGCTGCAGACACGCGATCCATTTGGCGCGGCCTCTGGCGGTCGTCGTGCGCAGGTTGCCGAACTGGCGCGTGCGGGCATGGCGGTAGGCATCGCCGGTCTGTTCATCGAAGCGCACCCGGAGCCGAATAGCGCCAAATGCGACGGCCCGTCCGCGCTGCCGCTCGATAAGCTGGAACCGTTCCTTGCGCAGATGAAAGCGATTGACGATCTGGTTAAAAGCTTCCCGGAGCTGGATACCAGTAACTGATTTGTCATAGCAACAGCAAAGGCACCCGCGGGTGCCTTTGTAATAGAATGGTAAATTCTGTCGCAGGCGCTTAACAACGAAGGGATTACATAAAGTATCAACTGAAATTGACCGTCAAAACCATCTAAAATATTTCACGTAGATAGCACCCATGACAATGACCCAGAGTAGGGTCAACAACAGCCCATAATGAGGGAAAAGCGCTGTCAAAAGTATTCCACCTGCTACCGCCGCAATCACCGGTATTAGTGAAAAAAAAGACTGACTTAACCATGCATAGAACCAGGAAAAGATTCGTTTCATTTTGTCAGTAACCGTTCTACTAATGCCAATATTTGCTCATCATTTGTTGAGCCGGATTTGTTTAAGTAAATAATTTTAGACATTTCAGGTTCTATGAGATAATAAAGCATTTCTAATTTCTGTTGATACAGATCGAAATAATACTCCGGATCCGCAAATTTCAAATGCTGAGCTGCTGTTGCAGCGATTTGTATTTTCCCATAAAATTTTAAAACTGTGACACTATAAAGCGAAGTCCGGTCAATCACATCAACCAGCGAGCTCTTAAAAACTTTAGATTCGGTAACTATGCGCGCGATAAGAAATGAAATGGTGAGTTTTGAAGCTTTACCGCTTGTATAATTAGCCGCCTTTTCAGCAAGTTGGCGCACCAGATTTTGAACATTATGTTCACTGAGACGCGCAAGTTTTTTTCTAAAGTAGATTTCAACCATATCAAGGATGACATCATGTCGTGAAAAAACCTGTGGCAGAGCTGAAAACATACGAACATCTTCACTTCTCAGTCGTTTACATACATCTTTGTAATCATCAAAAACGCAGGAACTATACCAGCTAGCTCTTTCAATTCCCGAGGCAACTGTAGTACTGGCGGTTCGCGTTTCTTCACGCAGTTGCGCCAGTGCTTTTTCAAAATTGAGTGCAATTGTACGATCAGCCTGAAGCTTCAATTTCAGATACGACATGGTTAATCATCCCTTACTGTAGAAATCCTTAAGAAACGATTATATACTTATCATATCTTGTTGCAAGGAGCATACATGAAATGAAACGGATACTATTACTAATTGTCTTAACGCTAGGCTACGCAATTATTATTCCTGAGGTCATGTTCAGGTTCCTTTCCGAATCATCGTATATGCTGTTAGGTAAATTAGTGAACCCTTTTCATGTTTTTTTATCGACCATTGATGCGTTGATTATCGCAACTATTTTATTATCTGCTTTTCTCTCATGGTTGACATTAAAGCTGATAGCGTCCATCGCTAAGCGGTAAGGTTTTAACGTACAAGCAGCATTTTGATACGGTGTCGGCGCTGAAAAGAATGTAAATCAATTGACGTATGGATTATTTACAGGCAATCATAAATAATGACTGGCAGCCAGAGTGCATGCGGTGAACATTTTAACTTCTTCGGGTAAACAGAAGATTTGCAATAAACTATTCGATTTAAGGCTTAATTTTTAGCAAATAGCTGGCAGGGCCAGATGTGCTAACGGCTGTTATTAAGCCGTAAAGATATCTTTATCCAGGTGC
>NZ_JALNUZ010000018.1:0-61241 GCF_026541005.1 Pantoea sp. GM_Pan_4 | reverse complement strand
AGGCAATTTACGACAACAAACTAAACGCGATCATCCCGACGATAGCGCCGGTGGTGCCGAGAATCGTCTCCATCAGCGTCCAGGTCTTCAGCGTCTCGCCTTCGGTGGCACCGGTGAAGCGGCCGAACAGCCAGAAACCGGCATCGTTGACGTGGCTGATAATAATCGAGCCGCCGCCGATGCAGATCGACAGCGCCGCCAGCTGCGCACCGCTGTAATGCAACGGTTCAATCACCGGCATCACCAGCCCGACGGTGGTTAAACAGGCCACCGTGGCCGAGCCCTGAATCACCCGAATCGCGCCGGAGAGAATAAAACAGGCCAGCGCAATCGGCATGCCGGCACCGGTCAGCGCGTGGCCCAGCACCGGGCCAACGCCGGAATCCACCAGCACCTGTTTGAACACGCCGCCCGCACCAATCACCAGCAGGATAATCCCCGCCGGCTGCAGCGCGCTGCCGCATACCTGCATCACCTTCTCTTTATCCATGCCCTGACGGTAAGCCAGGCCGTAAATCGCTACCAGCAGCGCCAGCAGGATGGCGGTAAACGGATGGCCGATAAACTCCAGCCACGCATACAGACGTGAATCCGGTGTGGTAAAGCGCGCGCCGATGGTTTTCAGCCCGACCAGCAGCAGCGGGAACAGAATCAGCGACAGGCTAAAGCCAAACGACGGCAGCTGGCCCTCGCTGACGTCCGGCTGATGATCTTCCGGCGGCGCGCTGAACGTCACATGGCGCGCAATCAGGTTGCCAAACAGCGGACCGGCAATCAGCATGCCGGGAATCGCCGCGCACAATCCCAGCAGAATCATCCAGCCAAAGTCAGCGTGCATCTGCGCTGCCAGCAGCATCGGTGCCGGTCCGGGCAGCAAAAAGGCCGCCGCGGCGGCGACGCCGGCAAACAGCGGGATCACCAGTTTGACCAGATTATCGTGGGTACGGCGTGCCACGGCGAAGGCGATGCTGATCAACAACACCACGGCCACTTCAAAGAACAGCGGCAGCGCACAAATCAGCCCGGCAATGCCCATCGCATAGTGCGCGCGCCGCTCGCCAAAGGTTTTCAGCATACGAATGGCGATCTGATCGACCGCACCGGTTTCATGCAGAATTTTGCCGAACATGGCGCCCAGCGCCACCACAATGGCGAGAAAGCCGAGCGTGCCGCCCATGCCTTTTTGCATGGTCTCAGCAATTTTATCCAGCGGCATACCGGAGAACAGACCGGCACCCATCGACACTAACATCAGAGCGACAAAGGCGTGCATACGCGCTTTCATCACCAAAAACAGCAGCAGCAGGACAGAGCCTGCTGCGGTTAACACCAGCGTTGCGGTACTCATGACTAGCCCTTGTTGATTGCGCCCGCGATGGTCGCAACCGTGGCCGCAACTACCTCATCCAGTGAGTGATTGATATCGACAACCAGCACATCCGGCTCGTCGGCACCCGGTTCCTGCAGGGTTTCAAACTGTGTCACCAGCATCTGCGGTTTGAAGAAGTGGCCTTTGCGCGCCTTGAGACGAGACTCAATGGTGGCAAAATCGCCCTTCAGATAGATGAATTTCAGGTTGTGATTGCCCTGACGCAGGATGTCGCGATAGGACTTCTTCAGCGCTGAACAGACGATGATCGAGATCGCCTGGGTGCGCTGCATCGCGAACGCCGCATCATTCAGCGCCTGCAGCCACGGCTGGCGATCGTCGTCGTTCAGCGGATGGCCTTCCGCCATTTTGGTGATGTTGCTGCGCGGATGCAGGAAATCACCATCCAGAAACGCGGTGCTGAGCTGATGAGACACCTGATTGGCGACGGCAGACTTTCCGCTGCCGGAAACACCCATCAGGATAAAGACGTGGTGCGATGGAGATGGCGTGGTCATGGTTTTGCGCTCCGGCAGTTGGTGCTGCCAATGTTACCGATAACAATTTTGATTGCCATTGTCCGAGCGCGCTCAGACGCTGGCAACCCTTGTCAGGCGGAAAAGCACGAAAGTGTGAACTGACTCAAAAAATCGCCAAAATCAGATGCTGCCACCTTCGGCAATCTCAAAACCGACATCCAGCGGTGCGGTCACGCTGCGATCGCCGCCAATCCGCGCCAGCAGCATGGCGGCTGATTCACGCCCCATGCGTTCGCGTGGCGTCAGCACCGTAGCCAGCCGCGGATTGACCACCTGCGTGATGTCGTGGCCGTGAAAACCGGCGATCGCCATCTGCTCCGGCACGCGCAACCCCTGGCGCTGGCACTCAAACATCGCGCCTACCGCCAGGTCATCATTGGTACAGAACAGGCTGTCAGTGTGCGGATAGCGCTTCTGCGCCTCGCGCAGCAACTGGGCACCGGCGCTGAAGGAGGAGGCATCTTCCATCATGACGCTGTGTGGCGTCAGCCCGGCTTCGCGCATCGCCTGTTCGTAGCCCTGCTGCTTTTGCAGCGTACGCTCATCGAGGCGCGCGCCCAGATAGACGGTGTGACGATGGCCTTTCCTGAGGATAGCATGCGTCATCTGCCGCGCCGCCTCGACGTTGTCGAAGCCCACGGCCATATCAAGACACGGCGTGACGCAATCCATCATTTCGATTACCGGAATGCCCGCCACTTCCAGCATGCGCAGCGTGCCCGGCGTGTGGGAACGTTCGGTCAGGATCACGCCATCAATGTTCCAGCCCAGCAGCGAACGCAGCTGCAGCTCCTCTTTGTGCGGGTTATAGCCGAAGTGCGCCACCAGCGTCTGATAGCCCGCTTCATCGGTCACGGTTTCAATGCCGCGCAGCACGTCGGCAAATACCTGGTTGGTGAGCGAGGGCAGCAGCACGCCAATCGCGCGGCTGGTGGCGTTAGAGAGCATGTCGGGCGCACGGTTGGGGATATAGCCGAGTTCATCCAGCGCCACGGCGATTTTGTCGCGCAGCGCCGCAGAGACCTGATCGGGGTTCCGCAGGTAGCGGCTGACGGTCATTTTTGTGATGCCGACGCGATCGGCAACATCCTGTAATACCGGTCTTTTCTTCTTCATCGTGTGCGCCTGAGGTCAGAGATACGCTGAGTTTATCATTTTTTTGTCATGTTATGCCGTTGCGGCCACGGAAGGAGAAGAGGGATTAAGTGCCGAGGACGGCGTTCGCCTGAGGCGCAGGCAAAAAAAAAGCCAGCACCCGAGCTGGCTAAGAAACACTGGAAGCAATGTGAGCAATGTGAGCAATGTCGTGCTTACCCGGTTTGTCAGGAGACGCTGCCGGATTCGCGTTGACAATAATAATCATTATCATTCGCGTCTGTAAAGCCCTTTCCTGTTTTTTTTACCGTTGACGTTGCGCGCGAATTCCCTGATGTTAAAGGGGATTTCATTCACTGAGTGCAAGGAGCTGCTTTATGAGTCAGGTTACTGTTCGTCACGCAACGCCCGAAGATGCCGCCGTTCTGACGCGTATCTATAGCCAGCCGGAAACCCAGGCGGGCACGCTGCATCTGCCGTATCAGTCACCGTCACTCTGGCAGGAGCGGCTCGCGAATCCCCGTCCCCATGTCACCATGCTGGTGGCCTGTATTGACGGGCAGGTTGTCGGTCAGCTGACGCTGGAAGTTATGGCGGTGGCACGCCGCCGTCACTGCGCCACTATCGGCATGGGCGTTGATCCGACATTCCATCGGCGCGGCGTGGGTAAAGCGCTGATGGCGGCGATGGTGGATCTGTGCGACAACTGGCTGCAGGTCACGCGGATTGAACTGACGGTGTTTGCGGATAACCACCAGGCCATGGGTTTGTATCAGCAGTTTGGTTTTGAGATTGAAGGTACCGCCAGAGGTTTCGCGGTCCGCGACGGCCAGATTATCGATACGCACTACATGGCGCGTCTGAAAGGGAATGCGCGATGAATCGCGCCGCTACCGGCCGGTGCACGGTGAGGTAGCGGCGCAATTTATTGCGCGACGTTAATACCCGGCACTCAAATCATCCACCGAGCGCGGGTCGGATGCGCCGTAACGCATGCCGTCCGGGCCAATCATAATGCTCTGCGTGCTGCCCATCGCCGGCAGCACTTTGACATGCTGACCTTTAGCTTCCAGCAGACGCAGCGTATCCGGGCTGAAGCCCTTCTCGACGCGCAGCTGATCCGGCAGCCACTGATGGTGGAAGCGCGGCGCATTGGTGGCTTCCGCCACGTTCATGCCGAAATCGATACTGTTCACCACCATTTGCAGCACGGTAGTGATAATCCGACTGCCGCCCGGGCTGCCGGTCACCAGCCAGGTTTTACCGTCTTTCGCCACAATGGTTGGCGACATCGATGACAGCGGACGTTTGGCCGGCTGGATCGCGTTCGCCTCACCGCCCACCAGGCCATAGACGTTTGGCGTGCCCGGCTTGGCAGAGAAATCATCCATTTCATTGTTCATCAGAATGCCGCTGTTACCGGCCACCACGCCGCTGCCAAAGTAGGTATTCAGCGTATAGGTCACCGCCACCGCGTTGCCGTCTTTATCCACCACCGAGAAGTGGGTGGTTTGATTGCTCTCGTACGGTGCCAGCTTGCCGGGCTTGATGTCGGCTGAGGGGCGCGCCTTGTTGACATCAATCTGCTGGGCCAGCGTTTTGGCGTAGGCTTTGCTGGTCAGCGCCTGCTGCGGCACTTTAACGAAGTCGGGATCGCCGAGATACTCGGAGCGGTCGGCGTAGGCATATTTTTCCGCTTCGGCCATAACCTGCATCGCGTCCGCGCTGCCGAAGCCCCATTTCGCCAGATCGAAGTTTTCCAGGATATTGAGGATCTGCACGATATGAATGCCGCCGGACGACGGTGGCGGCATGGAGAACACCTCGTAGCCACGGTAGCTGCCGCTTACCGGCTTGCGTTCCACTGCGCGGTAGGCCGCCAGATCCGCCTTGCCAATCAGTCCGCCGTGCTGCGCCATTTCGGCAGCGATCTCATCGGCAATTTTGCCTTTGTAGAACGCATCCGGCCCCTGCTGGGCAATCAGCTGCAGGCTGTGCGCGAGGTTTTTCTGCACCAGGCGATCGCCCTTCTGGTAAGGCTGACCGTCGGCTTTGTAGAAAATGGCGCGACTGTTGTCGTGGTTGATCAGGTTCTCTTTACCGTAGGTAGCGAGATCGTCAGCCAGCGCATCGTTAACGATGATGCCGTCGCGCGCCAGCTTGATCGCCGGCGCCAGCAGCGTGCTGAGCGGCAGCGTGCCATACTTTTGCGCCGCCAGGGCAAAACCGGCTACGGTTCCCGGCGTGCCGGAAGCCAGATGAGAAGTGAGTGATAACTTACTATCCGCATTACCCTGCTTATCCAGGAACATATCGCGCGAGGCACGCGCCGGCGCCATCTCGCGGAAATCGATGGCGGTGGTGCGGCCGGCAGCGGTGCGCAGCAGCATAAAGCCGCCGCCGCCCAGGTTGCCCGCCTGCGGGTGGGTGACCGCCAGCGCAAAGCCCACCGCAAACGCTGCATCTACCGCGTTACCCCCCTGTTTGAGGATATCGACGCCCACCCGGGTTGCCATGGCGTCCACTGATGCAACCATCCCGTGCTGCGCTTTCACCGGATGAAAGGTGTCGCTGTCGACGCCATATGACACCGGCGGTGCGCTGGCTGGCGCCGCCTGCGCCCCCTGCACCACGGTAAAACTCATTAACAGCGCCCAGCCGAACTGGCGCACACCGTTATGTATCCTCATCCCGCCACCATCCTTTCAGTTGTTTACATTTGTTATTGATTGCTGCAAGTGTTTGCAAATACTGTAAAAAAGATAGCAGTTAAGCCAAATTAGGTGCACTCCTGGTTTTGGGGTTTGTGATATCGCATAAACTTATGGTTGCGGCGGTTGCTGCCGGGTGGCGAGCAACCTCACACAGCAGGCCGCACTGATGGAGGAACACCATGAAAAAATGGCTGATTGTTATCGCGGCACTGATGCCGCTGAGCGGCATGGCGAACATGCTGAACAACACTAACCAACCGAATCAACCCGGCTATAACCCAAGCCAGCAGCGGATGCAGACGCGCATGCAGATCCAGCAGCAGCAACAGCAGCAGCAGTTGCGTCAGGATCAGCAGCAGCAAAATCAGGAGATGCAGCGTAAGCTGCAGGAGCGGCGCGATAGCGCCCGGCAGCGCGTGATTCAGTCGCAGCCGGGCCAGCAGAACAGCAATACACAAACGCAGTACGGCAATTAACGGAAGTCCGGGCCGATAGCATCAATGCGATCGGTACAGATGGCATCCACGCCCCAGCTCAGCAGCTCGCGCGCCCGCGCGGGCTGATTCACGGTATACACCAGAATACGCAGACCGGCGGCTTTAAGCGCGGCGGTGCGTCCGGCGTCCAGCAAGCGATGATTTAAATGGATTGAGACACAGTCGAGCGCGGCGGTCAGCGCCTGCCAGTCGTCGTGCCACTCATCCAGCAGCAGGCCGCGCGGCAGCTCCGGCGCGGCCTGCATTGCCGCTTCCAGCGCCGCGTACGAGAACGAGGACAGCAGCGGTGCCGTTTGTCCCTGCCACAGCGTTCGTGCGGCCAGCGCCACATCACGTCCGGTTTCCACCTCGGTACCGCTGCTGGGTTTGATCTCAATGTTGGCCATCATCTGATGCTGGCGGCAGCGCGCCGCCACCTCGCTCAGCAATGCCAGCGGTTCACCGTCAAATTCACGGCTAAACCAGCTGCCGGCATCCAGCTGCGCCAGCTGCTGCCACGGCAGATCGCCCGCCACGCCCCAGCCGTTGCTGGTGCGGTCCAGCGTGTCATCGTGCAGCAGGAAAATCTGCTTATCCTGTGACAGTTTGGCGTCGAATTCGATCATGGTATGACCGTAGTGCGCGCCGACATCAATCGCCGCCAGGGTGTTTTCCGGGGCCAGCTTGCCGCCGCCGCGATGCGCAACAATGTGCGGATAGGGCCAGTTTTTTACACTCATTCCAGACGCTTTCCATGGGTAGAATCGAAGAAGTGTAACGCATCTGGCGGCAGTTGTAGCCACAGGCTGCTGCCAGCCTGCGGCCGCTCGCTATGCGGCAAACGCACCACCAGCCGCGTGTTGCCAATGTGGCCATGCGCAAGATTGTCCGCGCCGAGGATCTCCAGCGTATCCACCACCAGCGGCACACCGCCGGCCTCACGACTGCTGAGCTGAATATGCTCGGGACGAATGCCGAGCGTCAGCGGACGGTTGGCCCATCGTGCTTTGCCGGCGCCGAGCGGCAGGCTGTTGAGCGCGTCGAGCGTAAAGCGCGAGCCATCGCTGTTGATCTGACCGGGTAGCAGGTTCATCGCCGGCGCGCCGATGAACGACGCAACAAACTGACTGGCCGGACGCTCATACACCTCCACCGGCGTGCCCACCTGCTCCACCACGCCTTTATTCATCACCATCACGCGCTGCGCCAGCGTCATGGCTTCAACCTGATCGTGCGTGACGTACAGGCTGGTGGTTTTCAGCCGGCGGTGCAGTTGCTGCAGCTCCAGACGCATCTGCACGCGCAGGCGCGCATCCAGGTTCGACAGCGGCTCATCAAACAGAAACACCGCCGGTTCCCGCACGATGGCGCGGCCCATGGCCACGCGCTGACGCTGGCCGCCGGAGAGCTCGCGCGGACGGCGCTGCAACAGGTGATCAAGCTCCAGACTGCGCGCCGCATCCATCACCCGCTGGGTAATCTGTTCCTTGCCCATGCCGCGGATCTTCAGGCCGTAAGCCATGTTCTCTCCCACCGTCATGTGCGGGTAGAGCGCGTAATTCTGGAATACCATGGCGATGCCGCGATCTTTCGGCTCCATGTCGGTGACGCGCCGATCATCGATGTAGATATCGCCCGAGGTGACGCGCTCCAGCCCGGCCACCATGCGCAGCAGCGTCGATTTCCCGCAGCCGGATGGGCCGACCATCACCATAAACTCACCGTCGTTGATGGTGATGTTCAGCGGCTGAATGATTTGGTTTTTGCCGTCGTACGATTTCGTCACGGTCTGAAGGGTTACAGCTGCCATTTATTTCTCACTCTCCACCAGGCCACGCACAAAAGCGCGCTGCATCACAAGCACCACCACCACCGGTGGGATCAGGGTTAATAACATCGCCGCCATCACTTCGTTCCACTGCGTCGGACCGCCGCTGGTGTTGATCATACTTTTCACCCCCGCCACGGCAGTGCTCAGGCCGGCATCGTTGATGATCAGCAGCGGCCACAGATACTGGTTCCAGCCGTAAATAAAGGTGATGACAAACAGCGCGGCGAGATTGGTTTTTGACAGCGGCAGCACGATATCCCAGAAAAAACGCATCGGACTGGCGCCGTCAATGCGCGCCGCTTCAATCAGCTCATCCGGCAGCGACATAAAAAACTGGCGGAACAGGAACGTGGCGGTCGCGGAGGCCATCAGCGGCAATGTCAGACCGCTGTAACTGTCCAGCATGTGCAGCGTGGAGATCACCTCCACCGTCGGGAAAATACGCACTTCTACCGGCAGCATCAGGGTGATAAAGATCAGCCAGAAAAACAGCGTGCGCAGCGGAAAGCGAAACCACACCAGCGCAAACGCCGACAGCATCGACACCGTGATTTTGCCCACGGTGATGCCCAGCGCCATGATCAGGCTGTTCAGCATCATCAGGCCAAACGCCGCGCTGCCGTTGACGCCATCGCGCCAGATGTGGGTGATGTTGTCGATGAGATGCGGGCCCGGCACCAGCGTCATCGGCACCTGATACACCGCGTTGTTATCCAGCGTCGCGGCGACAAACGCCACGTACAGCGGGAACAGAATGGTCAGCACCCCCAGCGCCAGCAGCGTGTGGGCGAAGATATCCAGCCCGCGTCGGTTTTCAATCATTGGTATTGCACCTTACGCTCGACAAAGCGGAATTGCAGAATGGTCAGGCCGATAACCAGCAACATCAGCACCACCGACTGCGCGGCGGACGACGAGAGATCGAGTCCGGTGAAGCCTTCGCGGTAGATTTTGTAGATCAGCGTGGTGGTGGCCTGTACCGGCCCGCCGCCGGTGGCGGCATCGATCACCGGGAAGGTGTCGAAAAAGGCGTAAACCAGATTCACCACCAGCAGGAAAAAGCTGACCGGCGTAATCAGCGGCAGCGACAGATTAAAGAAACGGCGCACCGGTCCGGCACCGTCAATCGCCGCGGCTTCCACCAGCGATTTAGGAATGGACTGCAGCGCGGCAAAGAAAAACAGGAAGTTGTAGCTCATTTGCTGCCAGATCGACGCAAGTACAATCAGGAACATCGCCTGACCGCTGTTCTGCGCATAGTTCCAGTTGTAGCCAAGCTGGTTCAGCAGATGGCTGAACAGCCCCAGCCCCGGATTGAACAGGAACATCCACAGCACCGCCGCAACCACCGGCGCTACCGCATAGGGCAGCAGCAGCAGCGTCTGATAGAGCTTTTTCAGCCGGATAACGTAATCCACCAGCGCCGCCAGCAGCAGCGAGAATGTCATGCCGCATACCGTGACCAGCGCGCTAAACACGAGGGTGGTCCAGAACGAATCAAGGTAGTAGTCGTCACTGAACAGACGGCGGAAGTTATCAAGGCCAACAAAGGTGCTGGAGATGCCAAACGGATCGATGCTTTGCAGCGAGTACCACAGCGCCTCTCCGGCGGGCCAGAGAAAAAAGATCGCGGTGATCGCCAGCTGCGGGGCCACCAGCAGATACGGCAACAAACGGGCGCGGAAAACCGGACGTGATGATGAGGACATAGCAGGCTCGTCAGAAAGAGACAGCGGGACGGACTTACCGTCCATCCCGCCATTACGGAGTTACTTCACTTGCTGTTCAAAGCGACGCAGCAGTTCGTTGCCGCGTTTCACCGCGTTGTCCAGCGCTGCCTGTGGCGACTGTTTGCCGGTCCACACGCCTTCCAGCTCTTCGTCGACGATGGTACGAATCTGCGGCATGTTGCCCAGACGCATCCCTTTGGTGAACGGCAGCGGATCTTTATTCAGCATCTGCCGCGTGGCGATGTCGGCGCCCGGGTTTTTGTCATAAAAGCCCTGCTGTTTGGTCAGCTCATAAGCCGCGGTGGTGATCGGCAGATAACCGGTTTTCTGGTGCCATTCTGCCGCAATATCCGGCTGGGCGAGGAACTTCATGAACTCCGCCGCGCCTTTGTACGTCGCTGCATCTTTGCCTTTCATCACCCACAGGCTGGCGCCACCGATAATGGCGTTCTGCGGTGCGTTCGGCACGGTGTCATCGTACGGCATCATGCCCACGCCAAAGTTGAATTTGGCGTAATGCTTAATGTCGGCCAGCGAACCGGATGAGGCGGTGGTGATACCGCAGTCGCCGTTGTAGAACTTGGACGTCGACTCATCTTTACGGCCAAAGTAGGTGAAATCACCTTTCTTATTCATCTCTTCCAGCAGCTGGATGTGGCGCACCTGCACGGGTTTGTTGAACTCCAGCACCGCGTCGGTACCGTCAAAGCCGTTGTTTTTGGTGGCAACCGGCAGGCCATGCCAGGCGCTGAAGTTTTCAATCTGAATCCAGCCCTGCCAGCCGCTGGCATAGCCGCAGCTCATGCCGGCTTTACGCAGCGCGGCGGCATCCTGCGCCAGCGCCTGCCAGGTTTTCGGTGGCTGATCCGGGTTAAGACCGGCTTTTTTGAACGCGTCTTTGTTGTAGTACAGCACCGGCGTGGAGCTGTTAAACGGCTGTGAGATCAGCTGGCCGTTGCTGTCGCTGTAGTAACCGGCAACGGCAGGGACAAACTGTTTCGGGTCCATCGGCACGCCGGCGTTTTTAAACACTTCATGCACCGGCACGATGGCTTTCGAGGCCATCATGGTGGCGGTGCCCACTTCGTAAACCTGCAGAATGGCCGGCGCCTTACCGCTGCGCACCGCAGCGATACCCGCGGCCAGGCTCTGCTCGTAGTTGCCTTTGTAGGTCGGAACGATTTTGTAATCCGGGTGAGCCTGGTTAAAACGCTGTGCCAGAGAATCGACTTCTTTGCCTAACTCGCCTTCCATTGAGTGCCAGAAAGGGATTTCGGTAGCAGCCAGCGCATTACCGCTGATCGCCAGACCGAGCAGCAGACTCATCAGGCGGGGACGAAGCGTAAAAGCGGACATAAGGGTTTCCTGTGCTTGTGGCGCGCGCGATATCACGCATTTTTTGTTCGCGAAGTAACATGACACGAGGAAATGACGGAAAAATAACAGGATTATGACGGGAGTGTGACAGGGTTAGTGCGCGCTGATGCCCTCACCCCGGCCCTCTCCCACAGGGAGAGGGAGATGAAAGGCCGTGCGTGCTGATGCCCTCACCCCGGCCCTCTCCCACAGGGAGAGGGGGATAAAAGGCGGTGCGCTGATGCCTTCTTCTGCAGGGCGAGAGAAGTCCGGGAGGATGCCAGGATAGCAACCTGGCCTGAAAAAAGCTGCCGTACGGTTCCCTCTCCCGCGTGCGGGAGAGGGTTAGGGTGAGGGCAAATTACCGCACCAACGTCATGACCAAAGCCCGGTCAGGCGCCTAAATACGCGCTTCTCACCGCTTCATTGGATAACAACGCTTCACCGCTATCCTCCAGCACCACGTGACCGTTCTCCAGCACGTAACCGCGATCGGCCAGCTTCAGCGCCTGGTTGGCGTTCTGCTCGACGAGGAAGATGGTCATGCCCTCTTTACGCAGCTGTTCGATGGTGTCGAAAATCTGCTGGATAATGATCGGCGCCAGACCCAGCGACGGCTCGTCCAGCAGCAGCAGGCGCGGCTGGCTCATGAGCGCGCGGCCAATCGCCAGCATCTGCTGCTCACCGCCGGACATGGTGCCGGCGCGCTGCACTTTGCGCTCCGCCAGCCGGGGGAACAGCTGATAAACGCGCTCAATGCGCTCCTGATACTGCTGACGCGTCGCGAAAAAGCCGCCCATCGCCAGGTTCTCTTCCACCGTCATGCGCGAAAATACGCGCCGGCCTTCCGGTACGATGGCAATCGCTTCACGCATGATTTTTGCCGTCTGCCAGTCGGTAATGGTTTTACCATCAAAGGTGATGGTGCCGCTGGTGGCGCGCGGTTCGCCACACAGCGTACCGAGCAGCGTGGTTTTACCCGCGCCGTTCGCGCCAATCAGCGTCACGATTTCGCCCTGACTGATGTGCAGATTAATGTTATGCAGTGCCTGGATCGGGCCATAGTGCGCGCTGACGCCCTGCAAAGTTAAAATCGGGTTCGCCATGTTACGCCTCACCTAAATAAGCACGGATCACATCCGGGTTGTTACGCACTTCTTCCGGCGTACCGTTGGCCAGCGGCGTTCCCTGATTCACCACATAAATGCGATCAGAAATGCCCATCACCAGCTTCATATCGTGTTCAATCAGCAGCACCGTCACCTTGTGTTCGCCGCGCAGTTCAGCGATCAGCTCATCCAGCTCGTGCGTTTCGCGCGGGTTGAGGCCGGCGGCCGGTTCGTCGAGCATCAGGATTTCCGGACGCGTCACCATGCAGCGGGCGATCTCCAGCCGGCGCTGCTGGCCGTAAGCCAGATTGCCGGCCTGGCGGTTAGCCAGCTCCAGCAGGCCAATGCGCTCCAGCCAGCTGGCCGCGCGGTCCAGCGCTTCGCTCTCGCCGCGCCGGAACGCCGGGGTTTTAAACAGCCCGGAGAACACGCCGCTTTTCAGATGCTGATGCTGCGCCACCAGCAGGTTTTCAATCACCGTCATCTCACGGAACAGGCGCACGTGCTGGAAAGTTCGCACCACGCCCATGCGCGCGATCTTCTGCCCCGGCAGGCCCTGCAATGGCTGATCGCGCAGTTTGATGGTGCCGCCCGTTGGCTTATAGAAACCGGTCAGGCAGTTGAATACCGTGGTTTTCCCCGCCCCGTTCGGGCCAATCAGCGAGACGATCTCCTGCGGATGCAGTTCCAGCGCCACGTTGTTGACGGCCAGCAGGCCGCCGAAGCGCATCATCAGGCCTTCAACGGCTAATAAAGGCTGACTCATGCCTGCTCTCCTTGTTTTGCCTGTTTCAGCTTCAGGTGCGGACGCTTCATCGGCAGCAGCCCCTGCGGACGCCAGATCATCATCAGCACCATCAACCCACCGAGCACCAGCATGCTGTACTCGTTCAAATCACGCATCAGCTCGCGCGACACCACCAGCAGAATCGCGGCCAGGATTACCGCCAGCTGCGAACCCATGCCGCCCAGCACCACAATCGCCAGCACAAACGCGGACTCGACAAAGGTGAAAGATTCCGGGCTGACAAAGCCCTGACGCGCGGCAAACAGCGTACCGGCGAAACCGGCGAACACCGCGCTGATGGTAAAGGCCGTCAGCTTGATGCGCGTCGGACTGAGACCGAGCGAACGGCAGGCGATCTCATCTTCACGCAGCGCTTCCCACGCGCGCCCCAGCGGCATGCGCAGCAGACGATTGATGACGAACAGCGTCAGCACCACCAGCAGCAGCGCCACCAGATAAAGGAAAATTACGCGATGATTGGGATCGTACGCCAGGCCCGTCAGCTCGTGGAAGGTGGTCCAGCCGCCTTCACTGACGCGCCGGCCAAATTCAATACCAAACAGGCTCGGCTTGGGGATCTGCGCGATTCCATTGGGACCGCCAGTGATTGATGTGCTGTTCAGCAGCAGAATACGCACGATCTCACCAAAGCCGAGCGTCACAATCGCCAGATAGTCACCGCGCAGCCGCAGCACCGGGAAGCCCAGCAGCAGGCCAAAGGCACCGGCGACAATACCCGCCAGCGGCAGACTCTCCCAGAAGCCAAAGCCGTAATAGTGATTCAGCAGCGCAAAGGTATAAGCACCGATGGCGTAAAAGCCGCCGTAGCCCAGCACCAGCAGGCCGGACAGGCCCACTACCACATTCAGGCCGAGGCCGAGCATCACGTAGATCAGCGTCAGGGTGGCGATATCCACGCTGCCGCGCGACACGAAGAAGGGCCAGGCGACGGCGGCAACAATCACCAGCAGCATCAGCAGTTTTTGCTTTGGTGTCGAACCGTCAAAACCCGGCAGCACCAGCCCTTTGCCACTGCGTTTGAGCTTGCCCTGCAACAGCGGACGCAGCAGCTGGAATACAAACACCACTGCGCAGCCGAGGAAGATCCAGTTCCAGCGCACGGCGCCTGCATTCGCCACCACCAGTTTGGTACCGTCGAGATCGAGGCGCATGCCCATAAAGAAGCTGGCGAGCACCAGCAGCATCACCGTGGAGACCACGGCGTTAACCAGACCGAGGCGTTTCATACTTTCTCCACCTCCGGACGGCCCAGGATACCGGTTGGCATCACCAGCAGCACCACGATCAGCAGCGCGAATGACACCACGTCTTTATATTCGGTCGACAGATAGGCTGACGTCAGCGCTTCCGCAATGCCCAGCACCAGGCCGCCAATCATTGCGCCCGGAATGCTGCCGATGCCGCCCAGTACCGCCGCGGTAAAGGCTTTCATGCCGGCCATAAAGCCGATGAACGGGTTAATGGAGCCGTAAAACTGCCCCAGCAGCACGCCAGCCACGGCCGCCATCGCCGCGCCGATCACAAAGGTCAGCGAGATGACGCGGTCGGTGTTGATGCCCAGCAGGCTGGCCATTTTCAGGTCTTCAGCGCAGGCACGGCAGGCGCGGCCCATGCGCGAATAACGAATGAACAGGGTCAGCGCCAGCATCGCGAGGAAGGTGACGACCCAGATAACCAGCTGCATGGTGGTGAGCGTGGCGGCAAAGCCGTTGCTCTCACCCAGCGTCCACTGGCCGGTGATCAGGCTGGGCAGCGCCAGATCGCGCGAGCCCTGCGTCAGGCTGACGTAGTTCTGCAGAAAGATCGACATACCAATCGCCGAGATCAGCGCGATCAGGCGTTTGGAGGAGCGCACTGGCTTATACGCCACGCGCTCAATGCTCCAGCCGTAGGCGCTGGAGATAATCACCGCCATCACGAACCCGGCGGCAATCATCAGCCACGAGGTGTCGATACCCATCATCATCAGGGCGGCAATCACGATAAAGGAGACATAACTGCCGATCATGTACACCTCGCCGTGGGCGAAGTTGATCATGCCGATGATGCCATAAACCATGGTGTAACCGATGGCGATCAGCGCGTAGGTGCTCCCGAGGGTGACCCCGTTGAACATCTGCTGAATGAAATAGAGAAACTGCTCGGACATAGTGAGGACCTGCATGTAAACGGGAAATCCCCGGTGCGTTCGGCACCGGGTTAGGGTGAGAGCACCGCGTCGCAGCGCCTCATTCAGCGCGCGTGCGCGGTGCCGCACCCTGCCCTCGCCCATCAGGAGAGGGACAATTCAGGAGCGTGCTTACTTAACTGCGGTAGAAGAACCGTCTTTGTGCCATTTGAAGACGCCAAATTCGAAGCCCTTCAGATCGCCCTTCTGGTCCCAGCTCAGGTTACCCATCACGGTGGGCACCGGCGCACCCTCTTTCAGGTTTTTAGCAATCGCATCAGGCTCATCGCTTTTGCTGCGCTCAATGCCCGCCACCAGTGACTGAATAGCCGCATAGGTGGTCCAGACGAACGGGCCGGTTGGATCTTTGCGGTTTGATGCGCTGTTGGCTTTGATCGCGTCCACAATCGCTTTGTTGTCTGGCAGCTGGTCGTAGCGCTTCGGCAGCGTCACGTACAGGCCTTCAGAGGCGTCACCCGCGATGTTAGACAGGGAAGCGTTGCCGACCCCTTCTGGTCCCATAAAGCCGGCTTTCAGACCGGCCGTTTTAGCCTGACGCAGAATCTGGCCCAGCTCCGGGTAGTAACCGCCGTAGTAAACGAAGTCGACGTTCTCTTTCTTCAGGCGCGCAATCAGCGTGGAGAAGTCTTTATCGCCAGCGGTGATCCCTTCGAACAGCACCACGTTGCCGCCTTTCGCCTTCAGGGTTTTCTGCACGGATTCCGCCAGGCCCTGACCGTACTGCTGCTTGTCATGTACCACGGCAATACGTTTTGGTTTGATCTGATCGAGGATGTAGTTGGCAGCGGTCGGGCCCTGATCGGAATCCAGACCGGTGGTACGCATCACGTCGGCATAGCCGCGCGCGGTCAGTTCAGGCGCAGTAGCCGCCGGGGTGATCATCAGAATGCCTTCATCGTTATAAATGTCTGATGCCGGCTGAGTGGAGGAGGAGCACAGGTGGCCGATAACGTATTTGATGCCGTCATTGACCACTTTGTTGGCCACCGCAACCGCCTGTTTCGGGTCACAGGCGTCGTCATATTCTACGCCGACCAGCTTGTCACCGTTTACGCCGCCTTTGGCGTTGATGTCCTTGATCGCCTGGGCCGCACCGGTGAACTGCATGTCACCGTACTGCGCCACCGGGCCGGTTGCCGCACCGACAATCGCAATTTTGATGTCTTTCGCCAGTACCGCATGGCTCATCGCCAGCGCTACGCAACCCGCCAGTAATGCGCGTCCTTTACTCATTTTCATGCGAACTTCCCCATCTGTTGTGTCGTGTCTGTTGTGATTGGTTATTTATCTGCCAGTCAAAGAGCAAAACTGATTTGAGAATAATGAGTTAGCACTCTTTTCTGGCATTTTTTGTTAAGAAGGCTTTATTTTTCAGGTTATTAAACAGGAACTTTCTTCTGTAAATCAACTGACATATTCAGTAAAAGCTGACGGGAACAGCAGATTACTCTGGTTTTTATGGCCGGTTTTTCACCACCAGGCCAGCGCGTTATGCTGGCTTTTTCAGCGATCGATGCTGGCTTACTCCACAATCCTGGCAAAGTGGCTGGCATTTGACCTCTTTTCATCGCAAAAAAGTGACAGCGCTCTGACTGTCTAAATTCGCTACACTAAGGCCTTTCTGCCAGTACAGGTAAGGGTTATGAAGCTCACTATTCAGCGCATCAGCACGCTGACGCCGCAGGATCGACTGGATTTAGCCAAAGTCTGGCCGCAGCAGGATATCGCGCAGCTGGAAGCCAGCCTCAGTGAAGCGCAGCGGCTGTATGCAGCGCGCTTTAACGATCGCCTGCTTGGGGCGCTGCGGCTGGAGATTCGCGGCACGCTGGGCAAGATTACGCAGCTGGAAGTGCGTGAAGTCACGCGGCGGCGCGGCGTAGGGCAGTATCTGCTGGAAGAGACGATAGCGCAGAACAGCGCGCTGGATCACTGGTGGGTTGCCGATGACGGCGAAGACGATCAGCGCGTACGCGCGGCGTTTATGCAGGCGTGTGGTTTCCGCGCGCAGAGCGACGGGTGGGTGCGTTAAGCGGCGATTTTACGCCGTGCAGAGCGGTGCGCATGGATGCGCGCCCTACGGGGATTGCGAACGAGCGTACAGATTGCGTGGGGTCGTGATTAACGATGCATATGCATGCGGGTCCTGTAGGGTCGCCATTCATGGCGACCGTGCTGTAATCCGCACAGGTCATACGTCATCGCCGGTTATTGCGCGCATAAAAAAAGGCGACCCGGTGGTCGCCCCCTTTATCTGTCAGCCGTTAATCAGGCTTCAATCGCCATACGCAGTTTCTTCATGGCGTTCTTTTCCAGCTGACGCACGCGCTCGGCAGACACACCGTACTGGTCGGCCAGCTCCTGCAGCGTGGTTTTGTTGTCATCATCCAGCCAGCGGGCGCGGATAATGTGCTGGCTACGCTCATCGAGGCTCAGCATTGCATCGCTCAGCTTGTCAGCGGCATGCGCATCCCAGTTATCTTCTTCAATGCCGTCGGCAAAGTCAGAGGTTTTATCCTGCAGATACAGCACCGGTGCCATCGGCTTGCCTTCGCCCGCATCGTCATCAGACGACATGTCGAAGGTCATATCCTGGGCCGCCATGCGCGACTCCATTTCCAGCACGTCTTTGCTGCTGACACCCAGCTCGCGCGCCACCATTTCGACTTCATCCTGATTGAACCAGCCGAGACGCTGCTTGGTTTTACGCAGGTTAAAGAACAGTTTGCGCTGTGCTTTGGTGGTGGCAACTTTCACGATACGCCAGTTACGCAGCACGTACTCGTGAATCTCCGCTTTGATCCAGTGCACGGCAAACGACACCAGACGCACCCCGACTTCCGGGTTGAAGCGACGCACCGCCTTCATCAGGCCGATGTTACCTTCCTGGATCAGGTCCGCCTGCGGCAGGCCGTAACCGGAATAGTTACGAGCGATATGAACAACAAAGCGCAGGTGAGACAGGATCAGCGTCTTAGCTGCATCCAGATCGCCCTGGTAATGCAGCCGCTCAGCCAGTGCTTTTTCCTCTTCTGCCGTTAATACCGGCCAGTTGTTAGCAGCCCGGACGTAAGATTCCAGGTTGCCCAGAGGAGCAATCGCTAAAGTTTGCATTTCTTTGGTCATTCAAACCCTCACAAATTCAATGGACTTGCTGCTCGTTTCCCTGCGCAGCCGTTACATTATGTCAACGACGCGTGAAAACCAAAAGCAATCTGTGCTACTTGGACGTCAAAGTTATCCACAAGTTCAATTATAGCAGTGAATATTTTACACACAGATGACGGCGGGGGAAATCGGAGAAATCCTCTGCTCCCAGGTCGTCGGCAGCAGAGGAAGAGTATATCAAAAAATCGTTGCTATGGGTTACTGCGGCGTAAAACGACGTAAATGTTGCACCGTCGCCAGCCAGGCGGCAATCCAGCCGATGATGGCCGCGATTAACAGCAGCAGCAGACCTTCATCCCACGAAAAGCCCTCCAGCGCGAAGCTGGTACCGAAGACGGAGGCGACCTGCGCCACCACCGACTGCAGGCGCAGCACCAGCACTTCCGACAGAATCAGCGACAGCACCGCACCGCTGAAACCGAGCAGCGCGCCGCCGTAGAGGAAGGGCCGCAGAATAAAGCCATCGGTCGCGCCAATCAGCTTCTGCACGTTGATGGTGTCGCGCCGGGCAAAAATGCTCAGACGCACGCTGTTGCCAATCACCAGGAACACCGCCACCACCATCAGCAGGCCGATCATTGACGCCACCTGCCCCACCAGCCCGGTGAGCGCGGCTAAACGCGCAAACCAGCTGTCATCCATGCGCACCTCATCCACGCCCTGCACTTTCGCCACGCGATCGCGCAGATTGGCCATGGTATCGGAGTTCTGGAAGTTCAGCTTCGGCGTGATGATCGCCACCGCCGGCAGTGGGTTCTGCTCCAGCATATCCATCGCACCACCAAAGCCGGACCAGTTGCGGAACTCGCTTTGCGCCTCTTCACGCGTCAGGTAGTTCACCTTGTCCACGCCATCAAGCTTTTTCAGCTCGGCGGTCACGTTCTCTGCCGCCGTGTCATCCAGCGCTTTGTCGAGGTAAACCGTCAGCTGCGGGGCCGGGTACCACTGCGCGGCGGCCTGGCTGACGTTTTTCCACACCATGTAGCACACGCTGGGCAGCGTCAGCGAAATCGCGATCACCATTACCGTCAGCAGCGTCGCCAGCGGCTGACGATACATGTCGGACAGCGTACCGCGCCACGCGTAGCGCCACTGCTCCTGCCAGCCGCCTTTCAGCGCTTTGCTCTTTGACGGCTGCTTCGCCGTTTTCGGCGCAGCCGGACGCTTGTTACGTTTATTGACCATCGTGGCCTCCGTGCAGACGTCCCTGATTAAGCGTCATCACGCGATAATTGCGGCGTGCGATCAGCCCGATGTCGTGCGTCGCCATCAGTACCGTAACGCCCACGCGGTTGAACTCTTCAAACAGGCGCAAAATATCTTCCGACAGCGCGTTATCGAGGTTACCGGTCGGTTCATCCGCCAGCAGCACCGCCGGTTTATTCACTACCGCGCGGGCAATGCCGACGCGCTGCTGTTCACCGCCAGAGAGCTGAATCGGATAACTTTTTGCTTTGTCGAGCAGGCCGACTTTGTCCAGCGCCGCCGATACGCGACGGCGAATATCCTCGCCGCTGGCGCCGGAAATAATCAGCGGGATCGCCACGTTGTCGTAGACCGAACGATCCATCAGCAGGTGGTGATCCTGGAAAATCATGCCGATCTGGCGGCGCAGGAAAGGCACTTCGCTGTGACGCAGCCGGGAAATATCGTGACCGCTGAACCAGATTTGCCCGGCGCTCGGGCGCTCAATGCCACAAATCAGCTTCAGTAAGGTACTTTTCCCCGCGCCTGAGTGGCCGGTCAGAAACGCCATCTCACCGGGACGCAAATGGAAATCCACGCCCTGCAGCGCCTGGCGTCCTCCCAGATAAGCCTTACTGACCTCTTCAAAGCGAATCATGCCAATTATTCCTCTCGGGCAAACAGTGCCTCAATAAAGTCGGCGGCCTTAAACGGCCGTAAATCTTCGATGCCTTCCCCGACACCGATATAACGAATCGGAATGCCAAACTGATCGGCCACCGAGAAGATCACGCCACCTTTTGCGGTGCCGTCGAGCTTGGTCAGGGTGATACCGGTCAGGCCGACCGCTTCGTGGAACAGCTTCGCCTGGCTGATGGCGTTCTGGCCGGTGCTGGCGTCAATCGTCAGCATCACCTCATGCGGTGCCTCTTCGTCCAGCTTCTTCATCACGCGGGTGATTTTTTTCAGCTCTTCCATCAGGTGCGCTTTGTTCTGCAGGCGGCCGGCGGTATCGGCGATCAGCACGTCAACGTGGCGCGATTTCGCCGCCTGGATGGCGTCAAAAATGACCGACGCAGAATCCGCGCCCGTATGCTGCGCGACCACCGGAATATTGTTGCGCTGGCCCCAGACCTGCAGCTGCTCTACCGCCGCCGCGCGGAAGGTGTCACCCGCCGCCAGCATGACGGACTTGCCCTGCGCCTGATACTGACGCGCCAGCTTACCGATGGTGGTGGTTTTACCCACGCCGTTAACGCCGACCATCAGGATAACGAACGGCGTTTTGCCCGCCACGTCCAGCGGGGCATCGACCTTTTCCAGAATGCCGGCCATTTCAGCCTTCAGCAGGCCATACAGCGCTTCGGCATCGCGCAGCTGCTTACGGCTGGCCTGTTGCGTCAGGCTGGTGATGATGCGGCGCGTGGTTTCCACGCCGACATCGGCAATCAGCAGCTGCTCTTCCAGCTCTTCAAACAGCTCGTCATCGATTTTTTTGCCGCGGAACAGGCTGATAAAGCCGGATCCGAGGTTTTCACGCGTTTTGACCAGGCTGCGTTTCAGGCGGGCAAAGAAGCCCTCTTTGGTGGGGCGCTCCTGCTCCTGAGCCACAATCGGTGCGGCCGCCAGCGGCAGATCGCTCACGGTGTCTGTCGCCACGCGCTCTTCTGCCGCGTCTTCGGCATAGGTTTCCGCTAACGCCAGCGCTTCCAGCTCTTCATCGCTCAGCGGTGCGTCTGCGTCCTCTGCGTCCTCTGGCTGAGGCTCCTCAGATAAAACCGGTGCTTCAATAATCAGTTCTTCAGCCTGCGGCTCCTCTTCAACCGGCATCAGCTCCGGCTGCGGATGATCTTCCGGCAGTACCTCTTCTTCAATCGCGCTGACGGCAGCGGTTTCTGCGTCATCAGCGTTAACGTCGGATTCGGCTGCGGTTTCTGCTTCCGCAACGGGATGCATTTCAGCGTCGGCGTGAACCGGCGATTCGGCCTGCTGTTCTGCCACCTGCTCAGTGACGATCACGGTTTCGGCGGCCTGCGCTTCGGCGCTTGCTAACGCGCTCTCTTCAGCGGCGGGCGCCGGTTGATCGGTCGGCTGCTGCTGCGCCTGCTCTTCCGCTGGCTGCTGCTCTTCTTTGCCAAAGCCCAGCCAGGAAAAAAAGCCGCGTTTTTTCTCTTTTGCCATTGTGTGACCACACTCCTCGATGGCTTATTCCCGGTAGCACGCTGTTCCCAGGGGATAAAAAATTCACTTTTTCGCGCGTGAGCGGCGTAAAAATCAGGCAATTACGTCCGCTTTATCAACTTAGTAGTCTAACACTTTCCTGCCAGCGCACCACAGCACCCTTTTTTAACGTTTCTTCTGCCTGCTACGCCCGTTAAACTACGCAACAAATTATGACGAGTTGTGAGCGAAATGAGTAAATCCCCCCGCAACAGCGGCGCGGCAGGCCAGATTCGCCTGATTGGCGGACAGTGGCGCGGCCGCAAATTGCCGGTGCCGGACAGCGCCGGCCTGCGCCCGACCACCGACCGCGTGCGTGAAACGCTATTTAACTGGCTGGCGCCGGATATCCAGCAGGCGCGCTGCCTCGATTGCTATGCCGGCAGCGGCGCGCTGGGCTTAGAAGCGCTGTCACGCTATGCCGCCTCCGCGACCCTGCTGGAACTGGAACGTCACGTGGCGCAGCAGCTGACGCAAAACCTGCACACGCTGCGCGCCAGTAACGCCAGCGTCGTCCAGACCAATACGCTGCAGTGGCTAAGCCAGCCCGGCGAGCCGTTTGACGTGGTGTTTGTTGATCCGCCGTTCCGCAAAGGCCTGCTGCAGGAGACACTAACGCTGCTGGAGAACAATGGCTGGCTCGCCGCCCACGCGCTGATTTATGTTGAGAGCGAAGTGGAACTCGGCCCCCCGCTGGCACCGGCTAACTGGGATCTGTATCGCGAGAAGATTGCCGGTCAGGTGGCCTATCGCCTCTATCAACGCCAACAGGAGACCGATGATGTGGCTTAATCTGGGACGTTTGCTGATGATTTGCGTCTGGGCATTTCTGCTGCTTAACCTGGTGCACCCTTTCCCGACGCCGCTGCGCTACTTTGTCCACGTTGCGCTGTTCTTTATGGTGGTGATGCACGGCCTGCAGCTGGTACTGCTGCGTGCCACGCAACCAAAGGAGGCGCCAAAGCTGAGCCGCGCCACGCAGGCGAAAATCTTCTTCTTTGGCGTATTTGAACTGCTGGCGTGGCAGAAAAAGCACTATCCGTCGTAACGTAAGACAGCGCGCGCGGCTTCAGCCCCGTGCGCTTTAGTGCCTATTGCGCCGGGGTAAAGCTGACAAAGCGCGTGCCCTGCATTTTCAGCTCACCCTTCACGCCTTTGTCCATCTGGTGATAATCGCTGGCGCTGACGTTGACCTTAAAATCACCGGCGCCGTTCAGCGGATGGAACCAGGCTTCATACTTCATCTCTTCCGCCACAATCTCTTCGCGCTGACGCGAACGGCGATTGGGGGCCGGAAACTCTCGCTTGGTTTTCACTTCCACACTCATTGAGCGCACCGGTGAAGCGTCGTTGACCGCGGCTTCGCGGCGCTGCTTGATAAACTGACGGGTTGCCAGGATGGCAATTACAGCCAGGACGATAAAAAAGATTAGCGGTGGTTTGCTCATGTTTTCTCTCGCACTTTACGTCGGGGGTTAACAGATAAAAGACGCCAAAGCATACAACCAGAGTTGCCCGATTGTCACATTTGCCGCCAGTAACTTAAACTGAGATCGCGATTTTGGGAAAATTCATCAATGTGGGCGACACGTTCACAAAAGGGAGAAAAAATGCTTTGGTCTTTCCTTGCAGTCCTTTTTTCCGGTTGGCTGTATGTCGATGCCTCCTACCGCGGCCCGCAGTGGCAGCGCTGGCTGTTCAAACCCGTTACGCTGCTGTTGCTGGTTGCCTGGGCGTGGCAGGCTCCCACGCTTAACACCACCGACTACCTGATTCTGGCTGGCCTGGTCGCCACACTGGTGGGCGATGCGTTAACCCTGCTGCCGCGTCAGCAGATGCTGTATGCGCTCGGCGCCTTTTTCCTTTCGCATCTGCTGTACACCATCAGCTTTGCCGCGCACATGACCATGAGCTTCTTCTGGCCGATTCCGCTCACCTTCCTGGTGATTGGTATCATCGTGATCGCCATTATCTGGTCAAAACTGGATACGCTGCGCTGGCCGATCTGTACGCTGATTGGCATGACGCTGGTGATGAACTGGATGGCGGCGGAAAATTACTTCTTCCGTCCGACCGATTACAGTTTCTCGCTGCTGGTGGGTGCCGTACTGCTGTTGCTGGCTAACATCGTGTGGTTTATCTCGCACTATCGCCGTCGCTTCAGCGCTGACAGCGCCATCGTTGCCGCCTGCTACTTCGCCGGTCACTTCATGATTGTGCGTTCACTGTGGCTGTACTGAAAAAAGTGACCTCACCGCTTGACTCTGGAGTCCACTCCAGAGTGTAGCATGCAGACTGCGGGCATCGGCCCGCTTCTGCAACCGGAGGTCACATGCATCAACATGCCCACTCTTGCCGCTGTGGCAAATCACACCGTCAGCCAAAACCGCTGTGCGCGGTACGCAGCGTTCAGCCTGCATCCCTGAAGATTTCCGCCGCGCAACCGGTGGCCGCGTCCAGCGATTGCGGCTGCTGCGCCAGCGATGACGACAGTCCCGGCGGCGACGACGCCGACAGCGACAGGCGCGCATCCGCGTCCTATCAGTTCCGCTGGCAGATTGCCGGCATGGACTGCCCGAGCTGCGCCCGCAAAATCGAAACCGCCGTGCAAAAGCTGCCGCAGGTCGCCAGCGCACGGGTGATATTCGCCAGTGAAAATCTGCTGGTGGAGGCGCACAGCGATATTCGTCCGGCTATTGAACAGGCCGTTAACCACGCCGGCTTTAGCCTGAAATCCACTGAGAACCCCGCACCGGCGGTGCGCCGCTGGCGCGATAATGCGGCGCTCATACTGCTCACGCTGTTGATGATTGCCAGCTGGCTGCTGAGCCAGCTCACGCCGCTGTGGGGCGATCGCCTGTTTGTGCTTACCACGCTGGTCGGTCTGGTGCCGGTAGCCCGCAGCGCGTGGCAGGCCATACGCAGCGGCTCACCGTTCAGCATTGAAACCCTGATGACCCTCGCCGCCGCGGGCGCGCTGGTGATTGGCGCCCACGCCGAAGCTGCCATGGTGCTGCTGCTGTTCCATCTGGGAGAACGGCTGGAAGCCTATGCCGCCGCGCGGGCGCGCCGTGGCGTCACCGCGCTGATGGCGCTGCGTCCGGACACCGCCACGCGCGTCAATGGCACACAGCGTGAGCAGGTGGCACTGGCGGCGCTCCAGCCCGGCGATGTGATTGAAGTGGCGGCAGGCGGTCGTCTGCCCGCCGATGCCGAGCTGCTGCACGCCAGCGCCAGCTTTGATGAAAGCGCGCTGACCGGCGAATCGCTACCGGTGGCCCATCAGCCGGGCGATGCCGTGATGGCAGGCGCCACCAGCGTGGATCGGCTGGTGACGCTGCGCGTGACCTCTCAGCCGGGCCACAGCGCTATCGACCGCATTCTGCAGCTGATAGAAGAAGCTGAAAGTCACCGCGCGCCGGTGGAGCGTTTTATCGATCGCTTCAGCCGCCTCTACACGCCGGCCATCATGCTGCTGGCACTGCTGGTGATGGTGCTGCCGCCGCTGCTCGGATTAGGCGCCTGGCTGCCGTGGATCTACAAAGGGCTGACGCTGCTGCTGATTGGCTGTCCGTGCGCGCTGGTGATCTCCACGCCTGCCGCTATCACTTCCGGCCTGGCGGCGGCGGCTCGCCAGGGCGCGCTGATTAAAGGCGGCGCGGCGCTCGAACGCCTCAGCCGGGTGCAGGCGCTGGCGTTTGATAAAACCGGCACCCTGACCGCCGGTAAACCGCAGGTTACCGACGTGCAGCCGTTTGGCGCGGATGCACAGCAACAGCTGCTCAGCCTCGCGGCCGCTATTGAGCAGGGCTCCGGCCATCCGCTGGCGCGGGCGATAGTCGCGGAAGCGCAGCGCCAGCAGCAGGTGATTCCACCGGCGCAGCATCAGCAAACACTGGCCGGCAGCGGCATTCGCGCGCAGATCAACGGCGTGATGCACCAGCTGCTGGCACCGCGCGATGTGGCGGCGCTGAGTGACGCGCAGCAGCAGCAGATTGCGCAGCTGGAGGCACAGGGCAAAACCGTGGTGGTGCTGTTGCGCGAAGCACAGCCGCTCGGGCTGCTGGCGCTGCAGGATTTGCTGCGCGAGGAGGCCCGCAGTGCGCTGGCGGCGCTGCAGGCGCTGGGAATTCGCAGCGTGATGCTGACCGGCGATAATCCGCGCGCCGCCGCCGCGATAGCCGCCGAACTCGGCATCAGCTATCGCGCCGGTCTGTTGCCTGCGGATAAGGTAGCCGCCGTGCGTGAACTGGGCGAACAGCAGCCGCTGGCGATGGTCGGCGATGGCATCAACGATGCGCCAGCCATGAAGGCCGCAACGCTGGGGATTGCCATGGGCAGCGGCACCGATGTGGCGCTGGAAGCGGCCGATGCGGCTCTGACGCAGAATAACCTGGCGATTCTGCCGCGCACCGTGCAGCTGGCACGCCGCACACGCGCCATTATCCGTCAGAATATTGCGCTGGCGCTGGGGCTGAAGGCGATTTTCCTCGTCACCACGCTGCTCGGCTTTACCGGCCTGTGGCTGGCGGTGCTGGCCGATTCCGGTGCCACCGCGCTGGTCACCGCCAACGCGCTGCGCCTGCTGCGTCAGCGCTGAGGCGGGCGGATGCCGCGATCAGGCATCCGCGCCTTTCTGGATCAGATACTGGTACGGCAGGCTCTCGGTCTGCTGTGCCAGCAGCTGATGCTCCATAAAGCGGCAGAAGCCGGGAATATCACGCGTGGTCGCCGGATCGTCGGCGATGATCAGCAACGTTTCGCCCGCCTGCATGGTACGCACGGTTTTGCGCACCATCATCACCGGCTCCGGGCAGCGCAGCCCAAGCGCATCAAGCGTATGGTCCGCAGCGGAAAAAGGATCACTCATGATTCTCTGTCTTTATTCAGGGTGGGCGCTCATTCTAACGCGCTACAGCGCGCGCGCAAGGCGAGAACGATTGCGTTAAAATTAACCATTGCATTTGTTGCGCAACACGCTAAGATGCCGTCCGATTTTTTATTAAGCAATACCAGACATCCCCAAGATCGTTGGCTTTTCTGCAAGGCGGCAAGTGCGCGTATCCCCGGGAGCTTACTGAAGTAAGTGACCGGGGTACGCAAGCGCGGCCAACGCAGCAAAAATGCCAACGATGAAGGGGATTGGGTTCCCTCACCCCATTTTTAAAAAAAGGCCTTTATGATCAACTTCTCTGCTCGTCAGCGCATGCATGCGCTATTCTGGCTATCGCTGTTTCACCTGCTGGTGATTACCTCCAGTAACTATCTGGTGCAACTGCCGGTCGCGATTTTCGGCTTCCACACCACCTGGGGTGCGTTTAGCTTCCCGTTTATTTTTCTCGCCACCGATCTCACCGTGCGTATTTTTGGCGCACCGCTGGCACGGCGCATTATCCTTGCGGTGATGATTCCGGCGCTGTTTATCTCCTACATCGTGTCGTGCGTGTTTTATCAGGGCGCGTGGCAGGGCTGGGCCTCGCTGCAGGAGGTCAATCTGTTCGTGGCGCGTATCGCCTGCGCCAGCTTTATGGCCTATGCGCTGGGGCAGATCCTTGATGTGCACGTGTTTAACCGCCTGCGTAAACTGCCGCAGTGGTGGATTGCGCCTGCCTGTGCCATGTTCCTCGGCAATATCAGCGATACGCTGGCCTTCTTCTTTATCGCCTTTTATAAGAGTCCGGACCCGTTCATGGCCAGCCACTGGGTGGAGATCGCACTGGTGGATTACAGCTTCAAAGTGCTGATCTGCATGGTTTTCTTCCTGCCTGCTTACGGTGTTCTGCTCAATGCGGCACTTAAGCGTCTGGCGGAACGTTCGGCTCAGCGCCAGATGAATTTCGGCTAATTGAACGTAGACGAAACGCCACGGCACGCTAAGATTTCCTGACAAAGCGCTGATTGCTTTTAAGCACCGATTCCGTTTTGATAACGGCTGATGGAAACCTTACGAAGGGATAAGAATGCGTAACTTAGTGAAATATGCGGGCATCGGCCTGCTGGTGTTAGGCCTGGCGGCGTGTGATCAGAAGAAAGACGACACGGCGGCAAACAGCAACGGCGCCAGCGCCAGTCAGTCAGCACAGACGGTAAACCTGATGGACGGTAAGCTGAGTTTCAGCCTGCCAGCAGGCATGTCGGATAAGAGCGGCAAGCTGGGTTCGGAATCCACCAATATGCACGTGTATGCTGATGAAACCGGCCAGCGCGCGATTATCGTGATTGCGGGCGATCCGACCAGTGAAGGACTGGATGCGCTGGCTCAGCGTCTGGAGCAGCAGCAGCGCAACCGCGATCCGCAGCTGCAGGTGGTGTCGAACAAAGCGGTGACGCTGAAAGACCAGCCGGCACAGCAGCTGGATACGGTGATTTCCGCCAATAACCAGACCTCCTGGTCCTCGGTTATTCTGGCGAAGGTGGACGGTAAACTGCTGACGCTGCAGATCACCCTGCCCGCCGACAATCAGCAGCAGGCGCAGAGCGATGCCGATGCGATTGTGAAGAGTATTACCCTGAAGTAAGTTTGCACCAACGGTAGCGGCGCGATTTATCGCGCGTTGTTAAAAACCGCGCAATGAATTGCGCCGCTACAGAATGTGCCTCGTTTATAACCTCACCGGCGAAATATGCCAGATCTCATCCGCGTACTCCTGAATGGTACGGTCGGCGGAGAAATAGCCCATATTGGCGATGTTCAGCGCCGCACGCCGCTGCCACTCTTCCGGCTGACGATAAAGCTTATCCACCTTATCCTGGGTATCCACATAACTGCGGTAATCCGCCAGCAGCTGATAGTGATCGCCAAAGTTGACCAGCGCGTCGAACAGGTTACGGTAGCGCCCCGGCTCCTGCGGGCTGAAGACGCCGCTGGCGATTTGCGTCAGCGCCTGGTGCAGTTCCGCATCCTCTTCATAGTATTTGCGCGGGTTATAGCCCTCAGTGCGCAGCTTCTCCACCTGCGGCGTGGTGTTGCCGAAGATAAAGAAATTCTCTGCGCCGACGTGCTCGCGCATCTCCACGTTGGCCCCGTCCAGCGTACCGATGGTCAGCGCGCCGTTTAGCGCAAATTTCATGTTACTGGTGCCGGAAGCTTCGGTGCCGGCGGTAGAGATCTGCTCGGAGAGATCCGCCGCCGGAATGATGATCTGCGCCAGGCTGACGCCGTAGTTAGGGATAAACACCACCTTCAGCTTGTTCTTCACCTGCGGATCGTTGTTGATCACGTTGGCAACATCGTTGATCAGGTGAATGATGTGCTTGGCGACGTAATAGGCCGACGCCGCTTTCCCGGCGAAGATATTGACGCGCGGCACCCACTCTGCGGTCGGATCGGCTTTGATACGGTTGTAACGCGTGATGACATGCAGCACGTTCAGCAGCTGACGTTTGTATTCGTGAATACGCTTGATCTGCACGTCGAACAGCGCCTGCGGATCCAGCACGATATCCATATTCTTCGCCACCCACTCCGCGAGGCGCTTCTTGTTGGCGAACTTGGCATCGGCGATCTGTTCAATAAACGCCGGATAGTCAATGTGCGGCACCAGCTCGCTCAGCTGAGCCAGATCAGTACGCCAGGTGCGGCCAATGGCGTCATCCAGCACTTCTGACAAGGCCGGGTTGGCCAGCGCCAGCCAGCGGCGCGGCGTCACGCCGTTGGTTTTATTGCAGAAGCGCCCCGGGAACAGACGGGCAAAATCGGCGAACAGCGACTGCACCATCAGATTAGAGTGCAGCTCCGACACGCCGTTAACTTTGTGGCTAACCACCACCGCCAGCCACGCCATGCGGATGCGGCGACCATCGTTTTCGTCGATGATCGAGATGCGCGCCATCAGATCCCAGTCGTCCGGATAGTAGTCCTGAATGGTCTTCAGGAAGTAGTCATTGATTTCGAAGATGATGCTGAGGTGACGCGGCAGGATCTTGCCGATCATGTCCACCGGCCAGGTCTCCAGCGCTTCGCTCATCAGCGTATGGTTGGTGTACGAGAACACCTGGCAGGTGACTTCAAAGGCGTCGTCCCAGGTAAACTTGTGCTCATCAATCAGCAGACGCATCAGCTCAGGAATCGCCAGCACCGGATGGGTATCGTTGAGGTGGATGGCAATTTTGTCGGCCAGGTTGTCCCAGGTTTCATGCATCTGCCAGTGGCGATTGAGGATATCCTGCACCGTGGCAGAGACGAGAAAATACTCCTGGCGCAGACGCAGCTCGCGCCCGGAGTAGGTCGAGTCGTCGGGATAGAGCACGCGCGACACGTTCTCCGAGTGGTTTTTATCTTCCACCGCCGCGAAGTAGTCGCCCTGATTGAACTTGCCGAGGTTAATTTCGTTACTGGCCTGCGCGCCCCACAGCCGCAGCGTGTTGGTGGCATCGGTGTCGAAGCCAGGGATGATTTGATCGTAGGCCATCGCCACGATCTCTTCGGTCTCAACCCAGCGCACCCGGCTGCCTTCATGCTGCAACCGCCCGCCAAAACGCACTTTGTAACGGGTGTTAAAGCGCTGGAACTCCCACGGATTGCCGTACTCCAGCCAGTAATCCGGCGATTCACGCTGCTGGCCGTCAACAATGTTCTGTTTGAACATGCCGTAATCGTAGCGAATACCGTAGCCGCGTCCGGGCAGGCCCAGCGTGGCCAGCGAGTCGAGGAAGCAGGCCGCCAGCCGGCCAAGACCGCCGTTGCCGAGCCCGGGATCGTTCTCTTCTTCCATCAGCTCGCTGAGGTCGAGTCCCATCTCATCCAGCGCCTGATTGAGATCGTCATAGATGCCCATCGCCAGCAAGGCATTGCCCAGCGTGCGCCCCATCAGAAACTCCATCGACAGGTAATAAACCTGGCGCACATCCTGCGACAGCTGCGCACGGCTGGAGCGCAGCCAGCGCTCCACCATGCGATCGCGTACCGCCAGCAGCGCGGCGTTCAGCCACTCATGCTTGTTGGCGATCGACGGATCTTTACCAATGGTAAACATCAGCTTATAGGCGATTGAGTGCTTGAGGGCGTCAACCGTCAGCGTGGGTGAGGCATAGGTGAAAGGTGCGTTCATATGCGGTATCCCAATCTCTCATTACAGCAAGCGTTGATAAAGATCGCGGTAGGCTTGTGCTGCCACCTGCCAACTAAAATCCATCCCCATCGCCTGGCGCTGAACATAACGCCAGAGTGAAGGACGGGACCATAAAACAAAAGCACGACGAATCGCGCGCAGCAGTGACCAGGCATTGCTGTCTTCGAAGCTGAAGCCGCTGGCCACGCCGTCGGCGAGGTTTTCCAGCGAGCTGTCCTGTACGGTATCCGCCAGTCCACCGGTGCGCCTGACCAGCGGCAGCGTGCCATATTTCAGGCCGTACAACTGCGTCAGACCGCACGGTTCGAAACGGCTGGGCACCATAATGACGTCCGCACCACCGACAATGCGGTGCGAAAACGCTTCGTGATAACCAATTTGCACGCCGACGCTGCCCGGATGTTCAGCGGCTGCGGCGAGGAAGCCCTGCTGCAGTTCCGCATCGCCCTGGCCCAGCAGCACCAGTTGCCCGCCCTGCGCCAGCAGTCCCGGCAGTGCTTCCAGCACCAGATCCAGCCCTTTCTGTTTGGTTAAACGGCTGATAACGCAGAACACCGGCACTTTGTCATCAACCTTCAGCCCCATGGCAATCTGCAGCTGACGTTTATTCTCCGCTTTGCTCTCCAGCGTGTCGCGGTCGTAGCGGGCGCTCAGCAGCAGGTCGTGTGCCGGATCCCAGATGCCGGGATCGACGCCGTTGAGAATCCCGCTCAGCCGTCCTTCGCGCAGCCGCTGCTCCAGCAGCGCTTCCATGCCGTAGCCGAACTCCGGCCGGGTGATCTCCAGCGCATAGGTCGGGCTGACGGCAGTTATATGATCGGCATAAAACAGGCCGGCCTTTAGGTAAGAGATCTGGCCGTAGAATTCCAGCCCGTGCATTTCAAAATAGGCGCGCGGGATCTGGATTTCGTCCAGATGCCGCGCGGAAAACAACCCCTGATACGCCAGGTTATGTACGGTAAACACCGTTTTCACCGGACGTCCGCGTGCGGCGATATAGGCCGGTGCCAGACCGGCGTGCCAGTCGTGCGCGTGCACGATGTCCGGCTGCCAGTATGTATCCAGCCCGCTGGCCAGCTCGGCCGCCATCCAGCCGAGCAGCGCAAAGCGCAGGTAGTTATCGACATAGGCAAACTGCGACGTATCGTGGTACGGGCTGCCGGGACGATCGTACAGTCCCGGCGCATCAATCAAATATATCCCCACGCCGTTGAAGGGCCCAAACAGCAAGCGGACCGGCCCGGCAAAGGTTTGCAGCTCCGCCACCACTTCGGTATCAGGAATCCCTTTACGCAGATCCGGAAACGCCGGAATCAGCACCCGCGTGTCCATACCTTCGGCAATTTGTGCCTGAGGCAATGCGCCGACGACATCAGCCAGTCCGCCGGTTTTTAACAGCGGGAAAAGCTCTGAACAGACATGTAAAACCTGCATCCTGAACCCCTATTGTGTTATCGCCCGCGTTCCACGCGGCAATGTTCTTTGCCTTTCGTCACTTACTGACCCGCAGCGGCCAATTTGGCCAGCATGGCGCGCGTCACCAGTACGATGCCCTCTTCTGAACGGTAAAAACGGCGACTATCCTCATCCGGATTTTCGCCAATCACCATGCCTTCCGGAATGACGCAGGCACGGTCTATGACGCAGCGACGCAAACGGCACGATCGCCCGATAACCACATCGGGCAGCAGCACCGCCGAATCAATATTGCAAAACGAGTTAACGCGCACGCGCGGGAACAGCACCGAATTCACCACCACCGAGCCGGAAATAATGCAGCCGCCGGAGACCAGCGAGTTCATGGTCATGCCGTGACTGCCGGATCGATCCTGGACAAATTTGGCCGGCGGCAGCGGCTCCATGTGGGTACGAATCGGCCATTCGTGGTCATACATATCGAGTTCGGGCGTCACCGAGGCCAGATCGAGGTTGGCGCGCCAGTAAGCTTCCAGCGTACCGACATCGCGCCAGTAAGGTTCCGCGTTTTCGTCGTTCTGTACGCACGACAGCGTGAAGGAGTGCGCGTAGGCTTCGCCGCTGGCGACGATCTTCGGCAGCAGATCTTTACCGAAATCGTGGCTCGAGTCGGCGATCTGCAAATCCTCCTCCAGCAGCTCATAGAGGTAATCGGCGTTGAACACGTAGATGCCCATGCTGGCCAGCGCTTTGCTTTCGTCGCCCGGCATGGACGGCGGCTGCGCCGGTTTCTCAACGAAATCGATTACATTGTTGTCCGCATCGACTGCCATCACGCCAAATGCGGTGGCCTCATGCAGCGGTACGGGCAGACAGGCGATGGTGCACTTAGCGCCACGATCGGCGTGGTCGAGCAGCATGCGCGAGTAATCCATTTTGTAGATGTGATCCCCGGCGAGAATCACGATGTACTGCGCGTTATAGCGGCGAATGATGTCGAGATTCTGCGTGACCGCATCGGCGGTACCGCGATACCAGTGTTCGGTCGAGGCGCGCTGCTGCGCCGGCAGCAGATCGACAAACTCATTCATCTCTTCGTTGAACAAGGACCAGCCGCGCTGAATGTGCTGCGTCAGCGTATGTGACTGATATTGGGTGATGACGCCGATGCGCCGAATCCCGGAGTTGATACAGTTGGAGAGCGCAAAGTCGATGATGCGGAACTTGCCGCCGAAGTGCACGGCAGGCTTGGCGCGTTTGGCGGTAAGATCTTTCAGGCGCGTACCGCGCCCGCCAGCAAGGATCAGGGCAACCGTCTGTGTAGGGAGCTGGCGCGCCAGCATCAGGGGGTCGTTTCTATCTAATTTCACCATGTCTGACTCCTTATGATTGCTTTAGGAACACACACACGCCGTGTGCGGGCCCGTGCCAGACAGTTGTCAGGATGGGGTTATCTTCCCCGGCGAAAGGAGGAATGGCTCGCCATTCTCCGTCTGGTAAGGCAAGGTCACTCACCGAATCCGTGGCGTTTATCGTTAGTAACCAGCGGCCGGAGAGCAGGATCTGCAGTCTGTGCATCCCCTGTTCCCACTCATCCCTTTCCAGTGGTTTGCCGCTGGCATTCAACCACTGCACGTTGCCATCGCCCTCCTGCCACCAGCTGTCCTGCGTCAGCGCGGGAATATGCTGACGCAGCCGGATTAACGCGGCAGTGAAGTCGACCAGTCCAAAATCATCCTGTTGCCAGTTCAGCCAGGTGAGCGGATTATCCTGACAGTACGCATTATTGTTGCCGTGCTGGCTGTGACCGCGTTCGTCACCGGCCAGCAGCATCGGCGTGCCCTGCGCCAGCAGCAGCGTGGTCAGCAATGCATGCACGCTGCGCCGCCGCCGCTCGACCACATCGAAGTTGCCCTGCAGCCCTTCAAAACCATGGTTATGGCTGAAATTACTGCTGCTGCCGTCGCGATTATCCTCGCCGTTGGCCTGATTATGCTTCTGGTTATAACTCACCACGTCACGCAGCGTGAAGCCGTCGTGCGCGGTGATCAGATTAATGCTGGCGTGCGGCAGACGCGCCGCGCGCTGAAATACATCGCTGGAGCCGGCAAAGCGGCGGGCAAAATCACCGTTACTCAACTCACCGTGCAGCCAGTAGCGGCGCGCCGTATCGCGAAAATGGTCGTTCCATTCGGCGAAGCCGGGCGGAAAGTTGCCCACCTGATAGCCGCCGGGGCCGATATCCCAGGGTTCAGCGATCAGCTTCACCTGCGACAGCACCGGGCAGGCCTGCATGGCCACAAACAGCGGCGCATCCTGGCGATAATCCGGCGTGCGCCCGAGCACGCTGGCCAAATCGAAACGAAAGCCGTCAACGTGGCAGGTTTGCACCCAGTAACGCAGCGCGCCCAGCGCCCAGTCAAGCACCTGCGGATCGCTGAGGTTCAGCGTATTACCGCAGCCGGTCCAGTTGTGATATTCACCGTTATCGCCCAGCCAGTAATAGCTGGCGTTGTCGACGCCGCGCAGCGACAGTGTCGGGCCAATCTCTTCCAGCTCGGCGCTGTGGTTGAACACCACGTCCAGAATCACTTCAATGCCCGCCGCGTGCAGCGCTTTTACCGCCTGCTGAAACTCCTGCAGCGGCGTCTGGCCCGCTTCACCCGCCGCGTAATGCGGATGCAGCGCCCACAGCGCAAACGGGTTGTAACCCCAGTAGTTGCTCAGGCCGAGCCGTTGCAGGCGCGGCTCGCTGGCAAACGCGGCTATCGGCAGCAGCTCCAGCGCGGTGATGCCCAGCCGGCGCAGATAGCTCACCATAGCAGGATGCCCCAACGCCGCATATGTCCCGCGTAGCCTTTCCGGAATTTCCGGATGCTGCTGCGTCAGGCCGCGAACGTGCGCCTCGTAAATCACCGTCCTGCCCCACGGCGTGCGGGGCGCACAATCGTCCTGCCAGTCAAAATCGTCGGCGATCACCAGCGATTTGGGCGCAACGCCAGCGCTATCGGCATCATCCTGCTGCCACTCTCCACCCAGCAGGCGCGCGTCGTCTGGCACCGCGCCGCATACCGCTTTGGCACAGGGATCGACCAGCAGTTTGGCCGGATTGAAACGATGACCGCGCTCTGGCTGCCACGGCCCATGCACGCGGTAGCCATAGCGCTGGCCCGGCTTTAGCGCCGGAACATAACCATGCCAGATGTCACCGCTGCGCGCCGGCAGAGGAAAACGCTGCTCACTCCCCTGTTCATCAAACAGGCACAGCTCCACCCGCTCCGCGTGGCGCGAGAACAGCGTAAAGTTGACGCCGCGCCCGTCATAATGGGCACCCGGCGGTACCGGCTGGCCCGGCTGGAGCATCAATCGCCCTCCCGCACCAGCCACAGCGTGGCGAGCGGCGGCAGCGTCAGGCTTAGCGACTGCGCGCGCCCGTGGCTGGCGATGTCATCGGAATGGACGATACCGTGATTGCGCAGATCGCTGCCGTGATAATCATGCTGGTCGGTGTTCAGCACTTCGCGCCAGCCGCCGCGCTGATTCACGCCGAAGCGATAGTTGTGGCGCGGCACCGGCGTGAAGTTACTGGCGACGATCAGTTCGTTGCCCTCGCGGTCGCGGCGCACAAACACAAAGACCGAGTTTTCGTGATCGTCGACCACCAGCCACTCGAAGCCGCTGGCATCGAAATCGAGCTGATAGAGCGGCGAAAAGTGGCGATAGCTGTGGTTCAGGTCACGTACCAGTCGCTGCACGCCGTGGTGCCAGTTATCCAGCCCCTCCAGCAGATGCCAGTCGAGGCTGGTGTCGTGGTTCCATTCCCGCCCCTGAGCGAATTCGTTGCCCATAAACTGCAGTTTTTTGCCGGGAAAGCCCCACATCCAGCCGTAATAGGCGCGCAGGTTGGCAAACTTCTGCCAGGTATCACCCGGCATACGGTCGAGGATCGACTTTTTGCCGTGTACCACTTCGTCGTGCGACAGCGGCAGCACGAAGTTTTCCGTGTAGTTGTACAGCATGCCGAAGGTCATCAGCTGATGATGGTAGCGGCGATGCACCGGATCGAGCTTCATATAGTCGAGGGTGTCATGCATCCAGCCGAGGTTCCATTTGAACCAGAAGCCCAGGCCGCCATCTTCGGATGGCCGCGTCACGCCGGGATAATCGGTAGACTCTTCCGCCACGCTGATGCTGCCGGGTGCGGCGCGGCCCAGCGTGCGGTTGGTATGGCGCAGGAAGGCGATGGCTTCGAGGTTTTCACGGCCGCCAAATTGGTTAGGCACCCACTCACCCTCTTTGCGGCTGTAGTCGCGATAGATCATCGACGCCACCGCATCGACGCGCAGGCCATCAATGCCGAAGCGCTCCATCCAGTACAGCGCATTGCCGGAGAGATAGTTGCTGACCTCGCGTCGGCCAAAGTTGTAGATCAGCGTATTCCAGTCCTGATGGTAGCCTTCGCGCGGATCGCTGTGCTCGTACAGCTCGGTACCGTCGAATTTGGCGAGGCCAAAATCGTCGCTGGGGAAATGGCCCGGCACCCAGTCGAGCAGCACGTTGAGACCTGCCTCGTGGGCAGCGGCGATAAAGTGACGAAACTCATCGCGCGTGCCGAAGCGGCGCGTCGGCGCGTACATGCCGAGTGGCTGATAGCCCCAGCTGCCGTCAAACGGATGCTCATTGATCGGTAACAGTTCGATATGGGTAAACCCCATCTCTTTGACATAGGGCACCAGCTGTTCGGCCAGCTCTTTGTAACTCAGCCAGAAATTGTTGTCGGTGTGGCGACGCCACGAACCGAGATGCACCTCGTAAATGGAGATCGGCTGGTCAAAGCCGTTGGCAATTTTGCGCTGTGGCTGCATCTCCAGCTTCGGCGGCAGGCCGCAGATCATCGAGGCGGTCTGCGGGCGCATTTGCGCCTCGAAGGCGAACGGATCGGCTTTGATGCGCATCTGACCGTGCGCATCAATGATCTCGAATTTGTACAGCTGGCCGTTAACCGCGCCGGGGACAAACAACTCCCAGATGCCGAGTTCGCGGCGGAAACGCATCGGATGGCGGCGGCCATCCCAGAAGTTAAATTCGCCCACCACCGAAACGCGCTGCGCGTTCGGGGCCCAGACGGCGAAGCGCGTGCCGGCAACGCCATCAATGGTGGTGCCGTGCGCGCCGAGCGTTTCATACGGCCGCAGGTGCGTGCCTTCGGCCAGCAGCCAGGCATCCATTTCCGCCAGCAGCGGGCCAAAGCGGTAGGCATCGTCGATCAGGTTTTGCTGGCCGTGCCAGTTGACTGCCAGCTGGTAGCGAAACAGGTTTTTACGGCGCGGGATCACGCCGCTGAAGAAGCCGCGCGAATCAAGACATTTAAGCTGGGCGCATTTGCGGCCGGTGTTGGTTTCAATCACCCAGACTTCGGATGCATCCGGTAACAGCGCACGCACTTCAAGACCTTGTGTGGTCTGGTGCATCCCCAGTACTGAGAAGGGGTCGGCATAATTCCCGGCGAAAAGGGCATTGATCGCATGGCGATCGGGAAGCTCTGACATGACTTTCTTCCTATGATTTTTTGCGCAGGCGACCGGAGAGACAGGATTGTCGCTATAGGTGCGCTGCTTTTCATGAGCCATACATACAGCAGCAAGGAAGGACACCCTCCGTGGGAAAGATCCTGGCCGTGTACAACAACTATTCCATTCGCAAAGTAAAAACAGTTAACAACCGGCACATCACTGTTAAATCATAGCTTGGGGTTGGCAGAAGCCAGGGTGGAACGCAAAAAATTGTTATCGGGCGAGCAAAAAGGGGAAGCTGATCACTTGTCGGGCGCAATTTGGGTTAAGTTTTGCACTCCCGTGGAAAGAAAAAAGGCCGGGAAACCCCGGCCTGTCTGGATTCGCGCTGCGCTTAGTCGATTAGCAAACGCAGCATGCGACGCAGCGGTTCGGCAGCGCCCCACAGTAACTGATCGCCGACGGTGAAGGCCGACAGATACTCCGGCCCCATGTTCAGCTTACGCAGACGGCCCACCGGCGTGGTCAGCGTACCGGTCACCGCAGCAGGCGTCAGTTCACGCATGGTGATGTCGCGATCGTTCGGCACCACTTTCACCCACTCGTTGTGCGCGGCCAGCAGCTGTTCGATTTCGTTCAGCGGCACATCTTTCTTCAGCTTCAACGTGAACGCCTGACTGTGGCAGCGCAACGCGCCGACGCGCACGCACAGGCCATCGACCGGAATGGTGTGACGGGTCGAAAGAATTTTGTTGGTTTCCGCCTGGCCTTTCCACTCTTCGCGGCTCTGGCCGTTGTCCAGCTGCTTGTCGATCCACGGGATCAGGCTGCCGGCCAGCGGTACGCCGAAGTTGTCGGTCGGCAGCGTGCCGGAACGGGTAAAGTCAGTCACGCTGCGCTCAATGTCGAGAATGGCGGAGGCCGGATTTTGCAGCGAAGTCGCAACGTGGTCGTGCAGCATGCCCATCTGGGTCAGCAGTTCGCGCATATGGCGCGCGCCGCCGCCGGAGGCCGCCTGATACGTCGCGACGGAGGCCCACTCGACCAGGTCGTTAGCGAACAGTCCGCCCAGCGACATCAGCATCAGGCTGACGGTGCAGTTACCGCCGACAAAGGTTTTGATGCCGCTGTCGAGGCCCTGACGAATCACCTGATGGTTGACCGGATCAAGAATAATGATGGCGTCATCTTTCATACGCAGCGTGGAGGCCGCATCAATCCAGTAGCCCTGCCAGCCGCTCTCGCGCAGCTTCGGGTAGACTTCACTGGTATAATCGCCGCCCTGGCAGGTGATGATGATATCCAGCGCCTTCAGCGCCTCAATATCAAACGCATCCTGCAGCGCACCGGTCGACTTACCGCCAAACGTCGGCGCAGCCTGACCCAGTTGCGAAGTGGAGAAGAAGACCGGATTGATCACATCGAAATCGCGTTCTTCGCTCATACGTGACATCAGCACAGAGCCGACCATGCCACGCCAACCAACAAAACCTACATTCTTCATTTTCTGTCCGTCTCAGGAACTCGGGCCGGGGCCTGGGTGGTGCAAAAAAAGACCAGCGCCAGCAATGCGCCAGTCTGCGTAATAATCAGGTTTACCTATGACCCACAACTCTACAAAATGCAGCACTTCTGGCAAGTGAATTAATTCGATTGCGCTAACTTTTTCAGCAGTACAACTTATAACGGCTGTGGCCGACCTGAAGGGATGGTTTACCTCTGATGACTGAAATGATATCCGCGACCATACTATTGCTGTTGATTATGGACCCGCTGGGCAACCTGCCGATTTTCATGTCGGTGCTGAAGCACCTGGAGCCGAAGCGCCGCCGCGTAGTGCTGATGCGCGAGATGCTGATCGCCTTGATTCTGATGCTGCTGTTCCTGTTCGCCGGTGAACGCATCCTGGCGTTTCTTAATCTGCGCACCGAAACGGTGTCGATTTCCGGCGGCATCATTCTGTTTTTGATCGCCATTCGCATGATTTTTCCGTCCGGCGAGACCAGCACCAGCGGCCTGCCCGCCGGCGAAGAGCCGTTCCTGGTGCCGCTGGCGATCCCGCTGGTCGCCGGGCCCTCGCTGCTCGCCACCCTGATGCTGCTGTCACACCAGTATCCCAATCAGATGACGCACCTGGTCGGCGCCCTGCTGATTGCCTGGGGCGTCACGGTGGTGATTCTGCTGATGTCCGGCCTGTTCCTGCGCCTGCTGGGGGATAAAGGCGTTAACGCGCTGGAGCGATTAATGGGTTTGATCCTGATTATGCTGGCGACGCAGATGTTCCTGGACGGAATTCGGGTTTACCTGAAACTGTAATGTTTCGCATGCTGGCGGCTCTAATTAATAATACCAGGAATGGCATGATTCAACACATGTTATTGTCTGGTATTCAATAGACAACATTCAGGTTCACAACACGCGTGATCCGGTTTATCGTAAAATCGCTATTTTACGTGTTTTTCGACGGTGAACAGCTTGCTGTCTCTCATCATTTTTGTGGTGGTTAGAATAAAATGGCGCTGACCCTCTTACTAACATCCATAAAGAATGGATTGATTAAGACGTTTGATTATAGTGGCAAAGATAGCCGCTTATGCTATATCATTTTTATGATGTTCCAGATTATCTGGTTTTGTTGTTATCTCAGTGTGTTCGCTTCATCCACGAATGAAATAGCATGGATTCCTTTACTGCTTTTCGTTCTGCCATCGCTGGCTTGTGGCAGCAGAAGAATAAACGATGCGGGATATTCACGGGGAGTGTTTATTCTTTTGATCGTTGCGCCTTATTTACTATTTCCCTTTCTGGCTTTTCCTGCATCAGTAAAAAAAGAATAAATCGGGCTGGCCCGTGTAGGGGTTCCTGGTGCTTGCATATTTATATGAGGTGAGGTTTAGTGCGCCAGTGGAATATTGTTGAATGACGATTTATGACGCCACGCTGCCCGTTGAGTGTTTGCGGTCGCCATAAATGGCGCCCCTACAAGATTATTGCACGTTTTGCTGAGGGTGCATTTATGGCGCCCTCTGCAAGATCATTGCGTGTTTTTGTAGGGTGCGCATTTATGCGCACCGGCATCAACAGGTCGATGGTGCGTAACCGATCGTCATTGATGACCACCGGTACGCATGCCCCGTTATTTCTGCTTCTTCTCAATCGTTTTACCCGACCAGTAACCCGCCAGCAGGGAACCGGACAGGTTGTGCCACACCGAGAACAGTGCGCCGGGCAGTGCGGCCAGCGGTGAGAAGTACAGTTTGCCCAGCGTGGCCGCCAGTCCGGAATTCTGCATACCGACTTCCAGCGCCAGCGTGCGGCAGGTGGATTCGTCAAAGCCAAACAGCTTGCCACCCCAGTAGCCGCCGAGCAGCCCAATGGCGTTGTGCAGGATCACCGCCGCGATCACCATCAGCCCTACTGAGCCGATGAAACCCTGGCTACCCGCAACCACCGCGCTAATGATCAGCAGAATACACACCATCGAAAACGCCGGCAGATACGGCTCAACGCGGCGCACCACGCTGTTCATGGAGTGGTGAATAATCAGGCCAAGCCCAATCGGGATCACCACGATTTTGACGATGCTGAGCAGCATGCCCACCACATCGACCTGAATGTGGGTATCTACGTAGAAGCGCGTCAGCAGCGGCGTCGCGAACACGCCTACCAGTGCCGAAACCGACGAGATGGTCACCGACAGCGCCACGTCGCCCTTCGCCAGATAAATCATCACGTTCGAGGCTGTCCCGCTGGCCACGCTGCCAACCAGAATCATCCCGGCGGCCAGATCCGGCGGCATCTGGAACAGTTTCGCCAGCGCCCAGGCCGCCAGCGGCATTACCAGATAGTGCAGGAACGTGCCGGCAATCACCGGCGCCGGACGCACCAGCACGCGTTTGAAATCGTCAATGTTGAGCGTCACGCCCATGCCGAACATGATCAGCATCAGCAGGTAGGTTACCCACGGCCCGATGCCGAGGAAGGTGGACGGCGAATAATAGGCTGCAACGGACAGCAGTACGGCCCAGAGCGGAAACAGGCGGGTGAGTTTGGCGAGCATGAAGAAATGTCCTTAGCGTTTTACTTAATTGGTTTTTTGCCACAGATGAAAAGACGCGCGGGGAACGACCGCAGCGACCTGCGCCGGATCATAACATTTCATTATCATAAGCGTGGCCGACGACAGAAAATGCCTATCGGCTGCTAAAGATCGCCAGGCAGACACGGGCATTCCGCTGGCATTTGTCCGAAATAGCGTCAGGCTGAACGGCAGAGATAAAAAAAGCCGGACATTGTCCGGCTTCAGGTGACTTACGCGCCAATTAAGATTCGAACAGATTCTTATGCAGCGCGCGCACCACCTCTTCCGCGTCCGGCGTTGGCACCAGGAAGCACAGGTTGTAGCTGCTTGCGCCGTAGCAAATCATGCGCAGGTTAAACGGCTCCAGCGCGCCGAATACCTCTTTGCCGACGCCGCAGGCTTTCGACAGGTTGTTGCCGATGATCGCCACCAGCGCCAGATTCTCTTCCACTTCCACCCGGCACAGGGATGAGAGCTCGGTCAGCAGCGCCTGGGTCAGCAGACTGTCGGCGGTGCTGGTCGAACCGGTGGTATCCAGCGTCAGCGCCACGCTCACTTCCGAGGTGGTAACCAGATCAACCGAAATACTGTGGCGTGCCAGGATAGCAAACACTTCCGCCAGGAAGCCGTGCGCGTGCAGCATGTTCAGGCTGTGCAGCGTCAGCAGCGTCTGTTTGCGCCGCAGTGCCAGCGCACGGAACAGCGGCGGATTTTTAGTCTCGTTGCAGACGCGCGTGCCGCCCGCCGCCGGATCTTTACTGGAGCCGACAAACACCGGAATATCACTGCGCACCGCCGGCAGCAGCGTCGCCGGATGCAGCACTTTCGCGCCGAAGATTGCCATCTCCGCCGCTTCTTCAAAGGTGATCTCTTCGATGCGTTTCGCCTGCGGCACCACACGCGGGTCGGTGGTGTAGATGCCCGCCACGTCGGTCCAGATATCCACACGCGTCGCCTGCAGCGCTTCGCCGAGCAGCGCAGCGGTGTAATCGCTGCCGCCACGGCCCAGCGTGGTGGTGCGGCCTTTGCCTTCGCTGCCGATGAAGCCCTGCGTGATCACCAGCGCTTCTGCGGTGCGCGGCTGCAGCTGAGCCGCTGCCAGCGTTTTCAGCTCGGCCACATCCGGCTCGGCGCGGCCAAAACGGTCGCTGGTGCGCATCACTTTGCGTACGTCAAACCACTCGGCATTCACCTGGCGCTCGCGCAGAATCTCCACAAACAGCAGGCTCGACATCAGTTCGCCGTGGCTAACCAGCTCATCGGTCAGCGCGGTCGAACGGGCTAATGCCGCCGCTTCCGCCAGCATGATGATGTTCTCCAGCATGCGATCAATCTCCTGACGGATGACGTCCGGCGACTGCAGGCGATCGATGATGGCATATTGAATAGTGCGGATTTGATCCAGCAGATAAGCGCGCTGCTCGAGTTCCTGGCCTTCAGCCAGCGAAACCAGCAGGTTAGTCACGCCCGCCGAGGCAGAGAGCACCACCAGACGGGTATTGGCATCAGACAGCACGACGTCCGCGCTGCGGTTCATGGCATCGAAATCGGCAACGCTGGTGCCGCCAAATTTTGCCACGATCAACGATTGAGACATGTAACAAAACCTCGTGTCAGGTTATCTCCTCCCATTCGCGGAAGAGAAGATCGGGTAACAGCCTTGGCACAAGAGAAGAGCAGAATTGGACAGACAAGATCAGGAGATGAGTCACCAAAAGCACTTCACCTTGCGAAACGTCCGACTGCGGACGCTTCTGGTGACAACCCAGAGGATTCAGCCCCTGCAGCCGACAGCACAACACTCCGCGTGTTGCACCACCTCGGCGTCGCACCCCCTGATGTGTTCTCGCTGGATACGGATCCTCAAACACACTGCCTGGGCGACGCGCCTCTTCTGGCTTGCACCCGGAGGTGCAAGTCGCGCGCACAAAATACTGATTAATTGTTCCGCTGTCCAGCCTTGCGGCGCCGGGAAAATTCATTTTTACACTTATGCAGCGCATTGCTAAACAAACCCTGAAGCCGCCAGCCGCCTAAAGTAGTCAGCGGTGCGAAAAAACCGGGGTTTTGCTGATGCCGCGCAGAGTAATGCGCGGCGAACCGGCCGACAATCGCCGCCGGATTTACCTGAAACGCTGCGGCTGGCGTCACAAATTTTTTCCTTTCAGTTGCAACTGTGGTCATACTGAAACGCGTGCAAGCCGTAACAAATGCTCAGCATGCCGGGCCAGACAGGATGCGCCCGGATGGAATGACGGTTCTTATATCAACAAGAGTGTTGCCATGAAAAATATCAATCCGACACAAACCGCAGCCTGGAAAGCGCTGCAGCAGCATTTTGATCAGATGAAATCGGTAGAGATTGCCGACCTGTTTGCGCAGGATGCCGATCGTTTTGCGAAATTCTCTGCCACCTTTGATGATCAGATGCTGGTGGATTTCTCAAAAAACCGCATCACCCAGGAAACCCTCGACAAACTCCAGGCGCTGGCGAAAGAGACCGATCTGGCGGGCGCCATCAAATCCATGTTCTCCGGTGAGAAGATTAACCGCACCGAAGATCGCGCCGTGCTGCACGTGGCCCTGCGCAACCGCAGCAACACACCAATCCTCGTGGATGGCAAAGATGTAATGCCGGAAGTGAACGCGGTGCTGGCGAAGATGAAAGCCTTCTCAGAGCGCATCATCAGCGGCGAGTGGAAAGGCTACACCGGCAAGCCGATTACTGACGTGGTGAACATCGGTATCGGCGGTTCAGACCTCGGCCCGTTCATGGTGACCGAAGCGCTGCGTCCGTATAAAAACCACCTCAACATGCACTTTGTTTCCAACGTTGATGGCACGCACATTGCCGAAACGCTGAAACCGCTTAGCCCGGAAACCACGCTGTTCCTCGTGGCGTCGAAAACCTTTACCACGCAGGAAACCATGACCAACGCCCACAGCGCGCGCGACTGGTTCCTGAACACCGCCGGCGATCAGCAGCACGTGGCGAAGCACTTTGCCGCGCTCTCAACCAACGCGAAAGCGGTCGGCGAATTTGGTATTGATACCGCCAACATGTTCGAGTTCTGGGACTGGGTCGGTGGCCGCTACTCACTGTGGTCCGCGATCGGTCTGTCGATCATCCTGTCCATTGGCTTCGAAAACTTCGAACAGCTGCTGAGCGGCGCGCATGCCATGGACCAGCACTTCGCGAACACGCCGGCGGAGCAAAACCTGCCGGTGCTGCTGGCGCTGATCGGTATCTGGTACAACAACTTCTTCGGTGCCGAAACCGAAGCGATTCTGCCGTACGACCAGTACATGCACCGTTTTGCCGCTTACTTCCAGCAGGGCAACATGGAGTCCAACGGTAAGTACGTCGACCGCGACGGCAACCCGGTGGATTACCAGACTGGCCCAATTATCTGGGGTGAACCCGGCACCAACGGGCAGCACGCGTTTTATCAGCTGATCCATCAGGGTACCAAGCTGATTCCATGCGACTTCATTGCGCCGGCGCAGACCCACAACGCGCTGGCCGATCACCACCAGAAGCTGCTTTCCAACTTCTTTGCTCAGACCGAAGCGCTGGCGTTTGGTAAAGCCCGCGAGGTGGTAGAGAAAGAGTTTACCGATGCCGGTAAATCGGCGGAGTCCGTCGCGCATATCGTGCCGTTCAAGGTGTTTGAAGGTAACCGCCCGACCAACTCGATTCTGCTGCGTGAAATTACTCCGTTCAGCCTCGGCGCGCTGATTGCGCTGTACGAGCATAAGATCTTCACTCAGGGCGCGATTCTCAACATCTTCACCTTCGATCAGTGGGGCGTTGAGCTGGGCAAACAGCTGGCTAACCGCATCCTGCCGGAGCTGGAAAACGATGCGCAGATTAACAGCCATGATAGCTCCACCAATGGCTTAATTAATCGCTACAAATCCTGGCGTTAATTTCACCCCCAGGCTCATCAGGCGGCAGCACATGCCGCCTTTTTTTGCTCCGATGAACTGCCCCGCCGTAAATAAGCGGATTTTGCTGCCACGCTGCGGTTAGATAATTCTTAAAATGCCCTAAGGAAAATCGGAAGATGCCATCATGCGTGGCGGGCTTATCTGATAAAAAATGGATCTGATTTGTCCGCCTCACTCACCTAAGCAACTGATTAAATTTACCTTTCTATTTTAACCCTTTCAGGAAAATCTGATTATTCCTATTCCGTGCCATTTTTTAATGCAAAAGTGAAAAATGCTGCTGTGCCATAACGTCCTGCGCAAATATTCCAGCCAGCGAAAAAAGCGCAATTAAAAAAAGCAGCTAACGCCAATTCGCCTTATTTATCACCAGAAATGTCCCGCTTAATCCCCCTCTTTTTCTGGCGCTGAACTCTGGTAATTTGTTGCCCTATACTGAACGCGCCTTCAAGGCTGCCCTGAATACTTCCCCGCTGTCGCCCGGCGGCCCGGGAAACATTATTGCGCGCTGACCACGGTTAGCCAGCTGCATGCGGCCCAGCGGCCATCGGACGGCAGCGTACGGTATGACGGGTAATATCCTTCATTCACGTTTTATCAAGATGCAGGAAACGTTGTTATGAAAAAACTGATGGTTGCCGGTGCAGCCTTACTTTACGTTGCCGTTTCTTCCGCTGCGATTGCCGCACCGGAAGAAGCCGGTGCTGCAGCAGGCGCGCAGGCGGGAGCAATCTCGACCGGTGCGACCACCGCTGTGGGTATCGGCGCACTCGGTGCGTTAGTGGGTCTCGGCGTTGCCGCTGCTGGCGGTGGCGACGGTGCAAATACCGGTACAACAACCACTACCACAACGAGCACCACTCGTTGATGTAGCACCTTTAAACATAACCACACAGTCGTGTGGTTATTTTTTGTTTTTTTGCCTCTATTGAGACAGGGATACACAGTGCGCCGACTCACTTTGCTGCTTCTTTGCCTGTTGCTGCAGGCTTGCACACAAACGCAAAAAGGCCTCGAACAGACCGTAATGCTCGCCATCAGCGGTCCGGACGATGTCACCGTCAGCGATGAACAAATCGCTACTCTGCCCTATGCCAGCCTGTATGCGCGCGTCGACAACGGTCCGCGCATCTTTGTGGTGCTGGGCTACCTGGAAAACGGCCAGCAGAAATGGGTAACCCAGGATAAAGCCATGCTGGTGATGCAGCACGGCCGCCTGGTGAAAACCCTCGGCCTGCGCGACAACCTGCAGGCCGTCAGTAACCTGGCGCAGGATCCGCTGGCCGATGCGCTGCGGCTGCAAAATGGCGCGCAGTGGACGCGCGTCGTGCAGTGGCGCGAGCAGGACAACGTGCGCGCCGCCACCGCCCACTCCACCTTTCAGCGCGGCGACGATGAAGTGCTGAACCTCGCCGGCGAGCGGGTGCCCTGCCGCGTCTGGCACGAAACGGTAGAGATGGAGAGCCCCGGCGTCAGCTGGCAGAACACCTTCTGGATCGATAACCGCGACGGTACGGTGCTGCAGGCGCAGCAGATGCTGGCGGCTGACCAGTACCCGATTGCAACCACCCTTCTGAAGCCGGCGAAATCATGAAAAAAATCAATTCCCTGCTGGCGGCACTCGCCCTCACGGCGGCCAGCCACGCGCTGGCGGATAGCCAGGTGACGGTACACCCTGCGCACGACCAGCGCAGTTTCCAGATCGATCATGCCAGCACCCTGAGCGAACTGGTAACGAACCCGGCGCTGCACAGCTGGTGGCCGGGCACGGTGATTGCCGAACGCGGTGCGACCGCCGTGGCGCAGCAGCAGCACGCTCAGCTGCTGGCGGATCTGCGCGCCTGGCAGGCCGACAGCGGTACTTCACTGGCCGCAACCATCGGCAGCGTAATCCAGCAGCTCAGCGCCCTGCAGGTTACCGGGCGCCAGTTTACTTCGCTCGATCCCGACTGGGTGCGGCTGCGTCCGGAAGCCAACCGTAAACTGCAGGGCAGCTACGACCTGTACATCGTGGCAGCGCCGACGCAGGTACGGGTGATGGGTGCACTCAGCCATCCCGGCAGTGAGAGCTGGCAGCCAGGACGCACGGTGCGTGACTACCTCGCGCCGCATGCACGTTTATCGGGTGCCGAACGCAGCGTGGCCACGGTGATTGCGCCGTCAGGTGAGACGCAACAGGTGCCGATCGCTTACTGGAATCAGCGGCATGTTGAAGTCGAGCCTGGCAGCACTATCTGGCTGGGCTTTTCCACATGGAGCCTGCCCTGGGGCCAGCCTGATTTGAATGCGCGCATGCTTTCCGTTCTGACTCACCGGATGCCAGACTGATGAAAAAACAATTACTCCTCAGCCTGTTGGCTGCTTCTGTCGCCGCCGCATGCCAGGTGCAGGCGGAAACCTGGCCGGAACCGGTCGGTCCTTCACAATCTGATTTTGGCGGCGTGGGCCTGATGCAAACGCCGACCGCGCGCATGGCAAAAGAGGGCGAATTTAGCCTGAACTTCCGCGATAACGATCAATATCGCTACTATTCTGCGTCATTGCAGCTGTTCCCATGGCTGGAAACCACGGTGCGCTATACCGACGTACGCACCCGCCGCTACAGTGCGGTGGAAGGCTTCAGCGGTAACCAGAGCTATAAAGACAAAGCCTTCGACCTGAAACTGCGCCTGTGGCAGGAGAGCTTCTGGCTGCCGGAAGTGGCGGTCGGCTCGCGCGATTTGGGCGGTACCGGCCTGTTCGACAGTGAATATCTGGTGGCGAGTAAAGCCTGGGGGCCGTTTGATTTCAGCCTCGGCCTGGGCTGGGGCTATCTCGGCAACAGCGGCACCATCAAAAACCCGTTCTGCTCCTACAGCGATAGCTTCTGCAGCCGCACCGGCGGCGGTTCGGCGGGTTCCATTAACGGCTCGCAGATGTTCCACGGTCCGGCGGCACTGTTTGGTGGCATCGAATACCAGACGCCGTGGCAGCCGCTGCGTCTCAAGCTGGAGTATGAAGGCAACGATTATCAGGACGATTTTGCCGGCAGGCTGGAGCAGCGCAGTAAGGTCAACGTTGGCGCAATCTATCGCCTTACCGACTGGGCGGATATCAACGCCAGCTACGAGCGCGGCAATACCTTTATGTTTGGCGTGACCGTGCGCACCAACTTTAATTCGTTACACCAGTCGCACCTTGATAGCGCAAAACCGGCTTATCAGCCACAGCCGCAGGGCGATCTGCTGCAGCCGACGGTGGTCGCTAATCAGCTTACCGATCTGAAATACAATGCCGGACTGGATGGTCCGCGCATCCAGACTAAAGGCCGCACGCTGTACGTTTCCGGTGAGCAGACCAAATATCGCGACACGCGCGAAGGCGTTGACCGCGCTAACCGCATCATCATGAACAATCTGCCGGCTGGCATTGATACGATTGAAGTCACCGAGTCGCGCTTTAACATGCCGCAGGTCACCACGCGCACCGATGTGGCCAGCCTGAATAACGAACTGCGCGGCTATCCGCTCGGTCACGAGCAGCCGCTGCAGCAGACGCGTGAAGAACCGATCGATCCGGGCACCACCGAACAGGGCTATTTCATCCGTAAGGATCGCCTTAACTACAGCCTGTCGCCGGTGCTGAACCAGTCGGTCGGCGGTCCGGAAAGCTTCTACATGTACCAGCTCGGCGTAATGGGCAATGTCGATTACTGGCTGACCGATCACTGGCTGATTGGCGGCAGCCTGTTTGGCAACATCGCCAACAACTATGACAAGTTCAACTACAACGGCGCGCCAGCCGACTCGACGCTGCCGCGCGTGCGCACCCACATTCGCGACTACGTGGAGAACAACGTTTACGTGAATGATCTGCAGGCCAACTACATGCGCTATCTCGGCAATGGCTTCTACGGCCAGGTGTATGGTGGCTACCTGGAAACCATGTATGGCGGCGTGGGCGGCGAGCTGTTGTATCGCCCGGTGGACAGCAACTGGGCTTTCGGTCTCGATGCGAACTACGTGAAGCAGCGTGACTGGGACAACATGATGCAGTTCACCGACTACAAGGCGCCGACCGGGCACCTTACCGCTTACTGGCGTCCGTGGTTCATGCAGGATGTGCTGGTGAAAGCCAGCGTCGGTGAATATCTGGCGAAGGACAAAGGGGTCACGCTGGATGTGTCGAAGCGCTTTGACAGCGGCGTGATGGTCGGCTTCTACGCCACCAAAACCAACGTGTCAGCCGAAGCGTATGGCGAAGGGGATTTCACCAAAGGTTTCTATATTTCGATTCCGATGGATCTGTTTACCGTCACGCCAACCCGTGGCCGTGCGCAGGTGAACTGGGTGCCGCTGACGCGTGACGGTGGTCAGATGCTGGGCCGCAAATACCAGCTGTACGATCTGACCGCCGATCGCGATGCGCGTTTTAATTAAATCGTAGCGCGGGGTTCAACCCGCGCCATTTAACGGTGCGCATTAATGCGCACCCTACGTGAACCATGTAGGGTCGCCATTGATGGCGACCGCCTGCCAGCATTTCATTGCGCGCGCTCTGCGCCGGCAATTCATCAATCCGCGTCGTAGCCTAAATTCGGTGCCAGCCAGCGTTCCACGTCGCTGACGCTCATGCCTTTACGCGCCGCGTAATCTTCCACCTGGTCGCGCTGAATCTGCGCCACGGCGAAATATTTACTCTCCGGATGACTAAAATACCAGCCGGACACCGCGGCACCGGGCCACATGGCAAAAGATTCGGTCAGTTTCATGCCGGTGTGATGCTCCACATCCAGCAGCTGCCAGATTTGTGCCTTCTCGGTGTGTTCCGGACAGGCCGGATAGCCCGGCGCCGGACGAATGCCCTGGTAATTTTCGCGAATCAGCTCGTCGTTGCTGAGATTTTCATGGGCGGCATAGCCCCAGATCACCTTACGCACGCGCTCATGCAGGTATTCGGCAAACGCCTCCGCCAGGCGATCCGCCACCGCTTTCACCATGATTTTGTTGTAATCATCGTGCTGCTGGTCGAACGCCGCCGCCAGCGCATCCTCCTCCAGCCCGCCGGTGACGGCAAACGCGCCGAGATAATCCGCTTTACCACTGGATTTCGGCGCCACGAAGTCCGCCAGACAGTAGTTGGCGAAGTCGGTTTTTTCCGTTTGCTGACGTAAATGATGGCTGACGCACAGCACCTCGCGCCGGGTCTCGTTACGGTAGATTTCAATGCCGTCGCCAACCCGGTTAGCCGGGAAAATACCAACCACGCCGCGCGGCCTGAGCGTGCCCTGCGCGCTGAGGTTATCCAGCATCGCATTGGCATCGGCAAACAGCCGCGTGGCTTCTTCGCCCACCACCTCATCTTCCAGGATACGCGGATATTTGCCGGCCAGCGACCAGGTCATAAAAAACGGCGTCCAGTCAATGTAGTTGCGCAGCGTATCGATACTGGCCTCCACTGCGCTGACGCCGGTACGATGCGCCACCGGTGGCGTGTAGCGTTGCCAGTCAATGACGTAATGATTATCGCGCGCGGCCTGCAGCGTGACCGGCGGCGTGCGCGGCTTTTTACGCGCGTGCTGAATCCGCACGGTCTCGTACTCCTTACGCGTGCGCGCCACAAACGCCTCTTTCAGCGTGGGCGACAGCAGCGAAGAGACCACGCCGACGGTGCGCGAGGCGTTCTGCACATAGACCGTCGGGCCGCTGTAATTCTGCTCAATCTTCACCGCCGTGTGCGCTTTCGAGGTGGTGGCCCCGCCAATCAGCAGCGGCAGCGTAAAGCCCTGGCGCTCCATCTCTTTTGCCACGTTCACCATCTCGTCGAGCGACGGGGTAATCAGGCCGGAAAGTCCGATGATGTCGGCGTTTTCCTCACGCGCGGTTTTCAGGATTTTGTCGCCCGGCACCATCACGCCCAGGTCGATGATTTCGTAGTTGTTACACTGCAGCACCACGCCAACAATATTTTTGCCGATGTCGTGCACGTCGCCTTTTACCGTCGCCAGCACGATTTTACCGTTGCTGCGGCCGGCCTCTTTGCTCGCCTGGATAAAGGGTTCGAGGTAAGCCACCGCCTGCTTCATCACACGCGCCGATTTCACCACCTGCGGCAGGAACATTTTGCCTTCGCCAAACAGATCGCCGACCACATTCATGCCGGACATCAGCGGCCCTTCAATGACTTCAATCGGCCGTGCCGCGGCCTGGCGCGCCTCTTCGGTGTCCTGCTCGATAAACTCGGTGATGCCTTTCACCAGCGAATATTCCAGCCGCTTCACCACGTCCCAGCTGCGCCATTCGGCCTGCTGCTTGTCCTGCTCACCCTCGCCTTTGTTGCCGCGATACTTCTCCGCCAGCGCCAGCAGTCGCTCGGTGCCATCGTCGCGCCGGTTGAGGATCACGTCCTCAACCGCATCGCGCAGCTCCGCCGGCAAATCGTCATAAATCGCCAGCTGACCGGCGTTGACGATGCCCATGTCCATGCCGTTGCGGATGGCGTAGTAGAGGAACACCGCGTGAATCGCCTCGCGCACCGGTTCGTTACCGCGGAACGAGAACGACACGTTGGAGACGCCGCCGGAGATCATCGCATGCGGCAGTTCGCGTTTGATGTCTTCACAGGCACCGATGAAATCCATCGCGTAGTTGTTGTGCTCTTCGATGCCGGTGGCGACGGCAAAGATATTGGGGTCGAAAATGATGTCTTCCGGCGGGAAACCGACTTCTTCGGTGAGGATGTGGTAGGCGCGGCGGCAGATCTCAATTTTGCGCGCGCGGGTATCCGCCTGGCCCACTTCGTCGAACGCCATCACCACCACCGCCGCGCCGTAGCGCCGCACTTTGCGCGCGTGCGCAATAAACGGCTCGATGCCCTCTTTCATCGAGATGGAGTTGACGATGCCTTTGCCCTGAATGCACTGCAGGCCTTTCTCAATCACCTCCCATTTCGAGGAGTCGATCATGATCGGCACACGCGCAATATCGGGCTCACCGGCAATCAGATTGAGAAAGCGCACCATGGCCGCTTCCGCGTCCAGCATGCCTTCATCCATGTTGATATCGATAATCTGCGCACCGTTTTCCACCTGCTGGCGCGCCACGTCCAGCGCTTCGTTGTACTTCTCTTCTTTAATCAGGCGCTTAAATTTGGCCGAGCCGGTCACGTTAGTGCGCTCACCCACGTTGACGAACAGTGAATCGGCCTGAATATTGAGCGGTTCGAGGCCAGACAAACGGCAGGCGACGGCTATTTCCGGTAGCGGCCGCGGTGGCACGCCCTCGACCGCTGCCGCCATCGCCGCAATGTGCTGCGGCGTGGTGCCACAGCAGCCACCAATAATGTTGAGGAAACCGGCGCGCGCCCACTCGCCAATCTGCGCCGCCATCGTCGTCGCATCAAGGTCATATTCGCCGAAGGCATTCGGCAGACCGGCGTTAGGGTGGGCGCTGACATAGCCTTCGGCAATACGCGACAGCTCCTGCACATACTGGCGCAGTTCGTCCGGACCAAGCGCGCAGTTGAGGCCGAACGACAGCGGCTTCGCGTGGCGCAGTGAGTTGTAGAATCCTTCCGTGGTCTGGCCGGAGAGCGTGCGGCCTGACGCATCGGTAATGGTGCCGGAGATCATCAGCGGCAGCGTCACGCCCATCGCTTCCATCTCGCTCTGTACCGCATAGATCGCCGCTTTGGCATTCAGGGTATCGAACACCGTTTCGATCATGATGATGTCAGCACCGCCGCTAATCAGCGCATGGGTCGATTCGCGGTAGGCGTCCACCAGCTGATTGAAGGTGATGTTACGAAACGCGGGATCGTTGACGTCAGGCGAGATCGAGCAGGTGCGGTTGGTCGGGCCGAGCACGCCAGCAACGTAGCGCGGGCGATCGGGCGTTTTTGCCGTCCACGCGTCGGCGCAGGCGCGCGCCAGTTTCGCCGCTTCGAAGTTGATCTCCGCCGACAGCGCGGCCATTTCATAGTCGGCCATGGCAATCGGGGTGGCGTTGAAGGTGTTGGTTTCGAGAATATCCGCGCCAGCCGCCAGGTAAGCATCGTGGATTTCGCGAATGACGTCCGGCTTACTCAGCACCAGCAGGTCATTATTGCCTTTCACATCGCACGGCCAGTCAGCGAAGCGGCTGCCGCGGAAATCCTGCTCATCCAGTTTGTAACTCTGGATCATGGTGCCCATGCCACCGTCCAGAATCATGATGCGTTGTGCCAGCTGCTGCTGTAGCGTTGCGGTTTTATTGCTCACTCTTGCCCCATCCACGTCATTACGCTGGCTAAATGCCAGCCAGTCATACTGGCACAACTTTCAAATGAGCAAAAGTCACCCGTTTGCGGCCACCGGCGGCAAAATGACCAGCAGATCCGACCAGTCAGCCAGCGTTTGCATTCGTACCATTAAAAACGAAAATGGTTTCCATACCTGCAATGACTGTGGAGATGTTATGGCAACCCCTGCGCCCGCGAAACGCGGCAAAAAACCCCGTACGGCTCCGGCGGCCAGTGCCCCTGCCGGCGGCCAGGTACAATCTCTGACGCGCGGGCTGCGTTTGCTGGAGCTGATTGCCGAATCACACGGTAGCGTGGCGCTGACCGAGCTGGCGCAACAGGCCGGGCTTCCCAACTCCACCACTCATCGCCTGCTGACTACCATGCAGCAGCAGGGATTTGTGCATCAGGTGGGCGACCTCGGTTTATGGACCATTGGCGCTCATGCCTTTGTGGTCGGCAGCAGTTTTCTGCAGAGCCGCAATCTGCTGGCGATCGTGCACCCGATTCTGCGCCGACTGATGGAAGAGGCCGGCGAAACCGTGAATCTGGCGGTGCTGGATCTCAGTGATTATCAGGCGGTGATTATTGACCAGGTACAGTGCACCCAGCTGATGCGCATGTCAGCGCCGATTGGCGGCAAGTTGCCGATGCATGCGTCCGGTGCCGGCAAAGCGTTTCTCGCTCACCTCAGCGATGATCAGGTCACCGCCCTGCTGCATCAGAAGGGATTGCATCACTACACGCCGAAAACCCTGATGTCGCCGCATAGCCTGAAGGAGAATCTGGCGCTGATCCGTAAGATGGGTTTTTCGCACGACGACGAGGAGCACGCGCTCGGCCTGCGCTGTGTGGCGGCACCGATTTATGATGAACACGGCGAACCGTTTGCCGCCATCTCCATCTCCGGCCCGCTGGCGCGTATGACCGACAACCGCATTACCGAACTCGGGGCGCTGGTGATCCGCGCGGCGAAGCAGGTAACGCTGAGCTATGCCGGCCGCTAGGCGGCCACTGACGCGTAGCGCGCGCTGAAACGCTGCCCGGCGCGCCACGCTATCACCTCTTCAATATGCCCGGCACGGATCCGCGCCTGCAGTGCGCGCCACCAGCCGGGATCGAACAACTGCGGATGCAGCGCCTGCAGCAATTTTCCGGTCGCCGGTTCGCTGCACAGCGCGTAGCGGAAGGTTTCCGGAAACACATCATCCGGCCCGACGCTGTACCACGGCTCGGCCTGCAGCTCATCCTCTTCGTAACGCGCCGCCGGAACATCGCGGAACACCAGCTCGGTCATCGGGCGGATTTCATCATAGTCGTAAAACACCACGCGGCCATGGCGCGTCATGCCGAAGTTTTTAAACAGCATATCACCGGGGAAGATATTGGCCGCCGCCAGCTGACAAATCGCATCACCGTACTCCTCAATGGCGTGCTGGCGCTGTTCCGGCGTCGCCTGCATCAGCCACAGGTTAAGCGGCTGCATGCGACGCTCCAGCCATAAGTGGCGGATGATCACGACGTCATCGCGCAGCTCGATTTTTTCCGGAATCTCGCGCTCAAATTCCGCCATCAGCGCCGCCGGAATGCGCGCGCGCGGGATGGCGAAATGCTCAAACTCCTGGGTGTCAGCCATGCGCCCGACGCGGTCATGCTCTTTGACCAGCCGGTAACAGGCGCGCACCTGCGCATCCGTCACCTCTTTTTGCGGCGCGAAGCGATCTTTAATCACCTTAAATACCCGATCAAAACCGGGCAGCGTAAATACCAGCATCACCATACCGCGCACGCCGGGCGCGATGGTGAACGCTTCCTGACTGTGCGCCAGGTAATCTAAATATTCGCGATAGCATTCGGTTTTACCGTGTTTCTGGCAGCCAATCGCCATATAGCGCTCGGCGAGGGTTTTGCCCGGCAAAATCGGCTGCAGCCAGGCCACCAGCGCGGCCGGCACCGGCGCATACACCATGAAATAGGCACGGGCAAAGCCAAACACGATGCTGGCGTCATTGCTGTCGGTGAGACAGGTATCAATCCACAACCGGCCGGCGTCATCGCGCTGGATCGGCAGCAGACACGGCACAATCTCACCCGCGCTTAGCTGCAGCCGCGCCACAATCCAGGCGGTTTTGTTGCGATAAAACAGCTCGCTGGCGACGTCCAGCGTGGCATTGGCCAGCTGTGCCGCGCTGAACTGCTCGTGCAGATGACGCACAATCCAGCCGATGTCGCGTGTCTGATCCTGCCACGTCAGCCGCAACGGAATGTCATTCAATACCTGACGCAGCGTCTCATGCCAGCTGTGCTGCGGCCGGTACAGGCGCGACAGCGGTCGCTGCGCCGGCGGCGCGGGCGCGTACGGCTGCGACGGCAGGATAAACAGCCGTTCAGGCAATAAGTGGCTGTGCCCCAGCAAGCGACAATACACAGAATTAAAAAAGCTTTCGGCGATTTCATGACGCGGATAGCCCGGCAGCAGCGTGGCATAGTGGCTTTTTACCCGCAGCCAGAAGGCATCATCCCAGTCGGCCATCTCGTTGAGGATGCGCAGCTGATTGGCAACCAGCCCGACGTGATGATCATACAAATGGATACGCGCTTTCATCGCCTGCTGCACCGCCTGCCAGTCCGCCTGTTCAAAGCGCTGCTGCGCGCCTGCGGTAATGTCGAGAAAGCGACCGTACTGCGCATCAAAACCCTGCAGAATCGTGTGGGCGATAAGGGATTCTCTCGGTGACATCGGCAATCTCCGGCAAGCGTGAGCCAGTGAAACGGTGCGCCATGCTGCGCACCGCGAGTACGCTGATCAGAACTGTGCGGCTTCGGTGGAGCCGGTCAGCGCGGTGACCGACGAGCTGCCGCCCTGAATCACCGTGGTGATGCGATCGAAATAACCGGTGCCCACTTCCTGCTGATGCGCAGAGAAGGTGTAGCCGCGTTCGCGTGCGGCAAATTCCGGCTGCTGCACCTTTTCCACGTAGTGGCGCATGCCTTCGCCCTGCGCATAAGCGTGTGCGAGGTCGAACATGTTGAACCACATGCTGTGGATACCCGCCAGGGTGATGAACTGAAAGCGGTAGCCCATCTCGCTCAGCGCCTGCTGGAAGCGGGCAATGGTGCGATCGTCGAGATTCTTCTTCCAGTTAAACGAAGGCGAGCAGTTGTAAGCCAGCAGCTTGCCGGGATACTGCGCGTGAATCGCCTCGGCGAAGCGCTGCGCCAGCGCCAGATCCGGCGTGGAAGTTTCGCACCACAGCACATCGGCATATGGCGCATACGCCAGGCCACGGGCTATCGCCTGTTCGATACCGGCATGGGTGCGGAAGAAGCCTTCAGCGGTCCGTTCCCCGGTGATAAACGGCGCATCACGCTCGTCGCAATCGGAGGTAATCAGATCGGCAGCGTCGGCATCGGTGCGCGCAATCAGCACCGTGGGCACATCCATCACATCGGCCGCCAGCCGCGCCGCCACCAGTTTCTGAATCGCTTCCTGCGTCGGCACCAGAACTTTGCCGCCCATGTGTCCGCACTTCTTCACCGCCGCCAGCTGATCTTCAAAGTGCACCGCGCCGGCACCGGCCTGAATCATCGCTTTCATCAGCTCAAAAGCATTGAGCACCCCGCCAAATCCGGCTTCCGCATCGGCGACAATCGGCAGGTAGTAATCGATAAAGCCGTCATCGTCCGGCGACAGTCCGCTCGCCCACTGGATTTGATCGGCGCGCTGAAAACTTTGGTTGATACGTTCCACCACGTTCGGCACCGAATTGACCGGATACAGCGACTGGTCCGGATACATCTGCCCGGCCAGGTTTGCATCGGCCGCCACCTGCCAGCCGGAGAGATAAATCGCCTCAATGCCGGCTTTCGCCTGCTGCACCGCCTGCCCGCCGGTCAGGGCACCGAGGCTGTTGATATAGCCTTTGCTCGCCTCGCCATTCAGGAGTGCCCACAGCTTTCTCGCGCCGCGATCCGCCAGCGTGCAGGCGGGATTAACGGAGCCGCGCAGGTTAATGACCTCTTCGGCACTGTAAGGACGGGTAATGCCCTGCCAGCGTGATGCCAGCCAGCTGTTTTCCAGTTGAGTGATCTGTTGGGTACGATTTGACATAGCAGTATCTCCAGAGTCAGGGCAGCAGGCGGTAGCCCGGCAGGGTGAGGAAAGGAACCAGTTGTTCGTCGGTGGTGATTTGCGCCATCAGCGCAGCCGCATCTTCATAGCGACCGGCGTCAAAGCGCGTGTCACCCAGGCTGTGGCGCAGGGCCGCCAGCTCTTCATCAAGAAACTGTTCGAACAGCGCGGCGGTCACCAGCTGACCATCGCTGAGGATTTGCTTGTGGTGAATCCACTGCCAGATAGAGGTGCGGGCAATCTCCGCGGTAGCGGCATCCTCCATCAGCCCATCAATAGGCACGCAGCCATTGCCGCTGATCCACGCTTCCAGATACTGCAGCGCAACGCGGATGTTGGCGCGCATCCCGGCTTCGGTGCGCTGACCACGGCACGGGCGCAGCAGGCGCTCGGCGGTGATCGGCGTATCCTGTTCACGACTGACGTGCAGCTGATTGGGGCGATCGTCCAGCTGACGGTCAAACTCCGCCATGGCGATGTCTGCCAGGCCAGGATGGGCGACCCAGGTACCGTCGTGTCCGTTGCCCGCTTCACGCGCTTTGTCCTCCTGCACTTTCTGCATCACCCAGGCGTTGCGTTCAGCGTCTTTGGCCGGGATCAGCGCCGACATGCCGCCCATCGCCAGCGCACCGCGCCGGTGGCAGGTTTTGATCAGCAGGCGCGAATAAGCCTCGAGGAACGGCTGGTCCATGCTGATCTGCTGACGATCCGGCAGAATGCGGTCACCATGCTGGCCCAGCGTTTTGATATAGCTGAAGATGTAATCCCAGCGACCACAGTTGAGGCCAACCACGTGATCGCGCAGTTCCCACAGGATCTCATCCATCTGGAATACCGCGGGCAGCGTCTCGATCAGTACCGTGGCTTTGATGGTGCCGCGCGGCAGATCGAAACGATCTTCACTGAAGCGGAAGATTTCCCGCCACCATGCCACTTCCGCCGCATGCTCGGTTTTCGGCAGATAGAACCACGGACCGTGGCCCTTCTCCAGCAGCGCGGTGACGTTGTGAAACAAATAGAGCGCAAAGTCGAATAACCCGCCGGGAATGGCCCGATCGCGCCACTCAACATGCTTCTCATCCAGATGTAAGCCGCGAACCCGGCACATCAGCAGCGCCGGATCGGATCGTAACTGGTAGATCTTGCCGTTTTCGCTGGTGAAGCTCAGCGTGCCGTTAACCGCATCGCGCAGCGCCAGCTGGCCATCAAGCAGTTTTTGCCAGGTCGGTGCCAGCGAATCCTCAAAATCGGCCATGAACACTTTGACGTTAGCGTTCAGCGCGTTGATCACTATTTTGCGATCTGGCGGACCGGTGATTTCGACGCGGCGATCGCGCAGTAGCTGAGGAATGGGCCTCACCTGCCAGTCACTTTGCCGAATGGAAGCGGTTTCCGAATCGAAGTCTGGCAACGCCCCCTGATCGTAGCGCTGCTGGCGCTGCTGACGCGCTTTCAGCAGACGCTCGCGCTCGGGTGCAAAGCGCACCACCAGCGAGTGCAGGAAATCAATGGCTTCGGGCGTGAGCAGTTGCTTCTCCGCGTGGGTAAAGGGCTGGCTAAAGGTCAGTGTCGGGCTGATAACCGTGTCTGTCATGCGGGCTGCCTCCTGGTTTGATCCTTTTTCTAACAACAGGATCGGGCTGTAGGGTGTTTTTTAACCGGCAAGATCAGAGCATAATCATTTTTATTTTAATTTCAAAAACTATTTCCATTTTATTGCTTTATTGATTTTATTTATCTGATTTAACTGTAATTTAATCCCACGAAATAAAGGCAATACGTTCCATCATAGAAAAAAGGCAAAAAAAAGCCGCGACAACACGCGGCTGTCACGGCAGGTTTAAACGCGCTTTTAGCAGGCGTTTTACTCGAGCGTTGGGTTCATATGGCGCAGATCGAATGGCGTAATCTGGTAGACGTAGTAGTTGAGCCAGTTGGAGAACAGCAGGTTGCCGTGGCTACGCCAGGTGGCGCGTGGCGGCAATTCCGGGTTGTCCTGCGGGAAGTAGTTGAACGGCACCTCAGGGTGCAGGCCGGCCTCGTAGTCCCGATGGTACTCACCCGACAGCGTGAGAGCGTCATATTCCGGATGGCCAGTGACAAACGCCAGGCGTTTGTCTTTACTCGCCATCAGATAGGCACCGGTGCTTTCTGATTCGGCAAACAGCTCGAGATCGGTGTAGTCGCGGATCAGCTGGCTGGGGAAATCAGCATAACGTGAATGCGGCGCCAGGAAGTTGTCATCAAAACCGCGCGTCAGCAGCGCGTGCGGATGAAGGATCTGATGCTCATAGACGCCAGAAAGCTTGTTCTGTCGCGTCTGTTTAGGAATGCCATACAGGATGTTAAGCGCCGCCTGCACCGCCCAGCAAACAAACAGGGTAGAAGTGACGTGCTCTTTCGCCCAGTGCAGCACGCGCTGAATCTGTGGCCAGTAGGCAACATCATTGAAATCAACCAGCCCCAGCGGCGCGCCGGTGACAATCAGGCCGTCAAAGTTATCGTTAGCGATATCGTCGAAGTTGCAGTAGAAGTTGTTCAGATGCTCGCTTGGTGTGTTGCGCGACTCGCGGCTGTCGATGCGTAACAGCTGAACATCGATCTGCAGTGGCGAGTTAGAGAGCAGGCGCAGAAACTGGTTTTCGGTCTCAATTTTTTTGGGCATCAGGTTAAGGATCAACACTTTAAGCGGACGAATCTCCTGAACACTGGCGCGCGATGAGGTCATGACAAAGACATTCTCATTACGCAAAAAATTTACTGCCGGTAATTCGTCGGGGATCCTGATTGGCATAACCTGCTGACCTCTTGCTGATAACCATATAAACGTTTAGACATCCAGATGCCCGAGATTAGCCTGGCTGCCGCTGGATGTCGAGTCTTCATGCGGTTTATGAAAATGTTTCAGCATTGAGCGGCAATAGCCGCTAGCGCCGCGTGGTGAGCAGCAGCAATAAGGTCGGAATAAAAGCGCGTTAGAATTTTTTTAGGATTAAATAAGTCGTTATGGAGGGGGTTTTTGGCGGCAAATTTGCT
>NZ_JALNUZ010000017.1:0-101298 GCF_026541005.1 Pantoea sp. GM_Pan_4 | reverse complement strand
TACCTGAAATCAGCGACGGTCTGATATCAGTACAGAATCGGTGGAGCGGTAGTTCAGTTGGTTAGAATACCTGCCTGTCACGCAGGGGGTCGCGGGTTCGAGCCCCGTCCGTTCCGCCACTTAAATTGAGAAGCCCTGACTGTGAAGTCAGGGCTTTTTCATGTCCGCTAAAAACCCGCCATTGTTGAGTAAAACGCAAAATTCCTCTGCTCATAAGCGGATTTTTCAGCAACAATAATCCTGCCACAATACGCCTCATCGCAACATTCAACGCAATAATGAGGAAAACATGACAATCCCCGCTTTTGGTTTAGGAACATTTCGTCTGCAGGACGATGTCGTTATTCATTCAGTGAAAACCGCACTGGAACTCGGTTATCGCACCATCGATACCGCACAAATTTATGAAAACGAAGCTGCCGTAGGTCAGGCTATTGCCGAAAGCGGCGTGGCACGTGATGAGCTGTTTATCACCACTAAAATCTGGATTGAGAATCTCGCCGCCGACAAACTGATCCCCAGCCTGCAGCAGAGCCTGGCGAAACTGCGTACCGACTATGTCGATTTGACGCTGATCCACTGGCCATCGCCGGGTGCAGCGGTATCGGTCAAAGAGAGCATGCAGGCATTGATGGCCGCGAAAGAGGCGGGCCTGACGCGTCAGGTTGGTATCTCTAACTTCCCGATTGCCCTGATGAAAGAGGCCATTGCCGCTGTGGGCGCAGAGAACATTGCGACCAACCAGATTGAACTGCACCCGTTCCTGCAAAATCGCCAGGTCGTGGACTTCGCGAAACAGCAGGGCATTCATATCACTTCATACATGACGCTGGCGTATGGCGAAGCGTTAAAAGAACAGGTGATAATGCAGATTGCGCAGAAACATCAGGCCACACCCGCGCAGGTCGTCCTGGCGTGGGCACTGGCACTGGGTTATGCCGTGATCCCCTCCTCAACCAAACGTGAGAACCTGGCCAGCAATATGGCGGCGCAGGATCTGAAACTGGATGCGGACGACATGGCGCAGATCGCCGCGCTGGATCGTCAGCAGCGTCTGGTCAGCCCGGAAGGCCTGGCACCAGACTGGGATTAATTCTCCGTGCATCAGCCCTGCACGCGCCAGGGCTGATCTCTGACCCACTCGCTGAGAAAATCAATAAAGGCCCGCACGCGCTGGCTCACCCCTAAATCGCTGTAATACACCGCATTAAAAGGCATCTCAACCGGTACCGACTGGTGCGCCAGCACCTCAACAAAAGTGCCCGCCGCAATTTCCGCATTCACCATAAAGTCCGACAGGCAGGCGATACCCTGATCGTTAAGGCACAGCTGCTTGATCGTCTCTCCGCTATTTGATGACATCGCCGCGTCAATTTCATACAGATCGCTGCCATTAGCCGACACGGGCCAGCGATTGAGACGAGGCGTCTCGACAAAGCCGAGGCACTGATGCTGTGCCAGCGCCTCCACCGACGCCGGCGTGCCATATTTCGCCAGATAAGCTGGCGTAGCGACCATTTTACGATAGCTGGTGAACAGCAGCCGGGCACGCAGCGTGGAGTCGGTTAAGTCCCCGGCACGAATAGCGACATCCACTTTACGATCGATCAGGTTGATAAAGCTTTCAGAGGAGATTAGCGATAGCGTGACCGCCGGATAGCGCTCGCGAAAGGGTTTAATCATCGGCATCAGCAGGTTAAGGATCACCGGTGTTGCCGCGTCGATGCGCAGCACGCCCTGTGGCGCCTGCTGGCGCTCGATCAGCTCATTCTCTGCTGTCGCCATCTCAAGGATCAGCTTCTGCACGCGCCGGAAATAGAGTTCGCCTTCATAAGTCAGCGCCAGCTGACGGGTGGTACGCGTCAGCAGCGACACGCCAAGCTTGTTCTCCAGCTTCTTCACCGTGCGGCTCACCGCCGAATTGGCCATCTGTAACTGCTCCGCTGCACGGCTAAAACTGCCGCTTTCTACCACAGCGATAAAGACTTTTAACTCCTCTGAAGATGCCTTCATTATGCCTCCTCAGGCAAAAGTTTATTGTTACTTTGCTTCTTTTTGTTATTAAAGCACGAGTCGATAATGGCGCCCATCAAAACATTATTGGGAGTCAACCATGCCACTTGCACTCTGGGCGCTGACCATCAGCGCCTTCGCTATCGGAACCACCGAGTTTGTTATCGTCGGGCTGATTCCGACCATCGCTGAACAGCTCAGCATTACGTTACCTTCTGCCGGGATGCTGGTATCCATCTACGCGCTTGGCGTGGCCGTCGGCGCGCCAGTGCTGACCGCTTTAACCGGCAAGCTGCCGCGCAAGCAGTTGCTGATGGGGCTGATGGCGCTGTTTACCGTCGGTAATCTGGTGGCCTGGCTGGCACCCAACTATGAAACGCTGGTAATGGCGCGTCTGCTGACCGGTCTGGCGCACGGTGTTTTCTTCTCCGTCGGCTCAACCATTGCGACCAGCCTGGTAAGCAAAGAGAAGGCCGCCAGTGCGATAGCCATCATGTTTGGCGGCTTAACCGTGGCGCTGGTCACCGGCGTACCGCTTGGCACACTGATTGGTCAGCATTTTGGCTGGCGTGAAAGTTTTCTGGCGGTCTCTCTGCTGGGCGTGATTGCACTGGTCAGCAGCATGATACTGGTACCACGTAACATCGCACAGCCGCCTGCCACTTCACTGGCACAACAGGCCGCGGTGATGATCAATCCGCGTCTGCTGCTGATTTACGCGATTACTGCGCTGGGCTACGGTGGCATCTTTACCACCTTTACCTTCCTGGCACCGATGATGCAGTCACTGGCCGGTTTCTCGCCGACCGCCGTCAGCGGCGTGCTGCTGGGGTACGGTATTGCGGTGGCGATCGGGAATATCTGGGGCGGCAGGCTGGCCGATCGCCGCGGTGCGGTACCGGCGCTGACGCTGATTTTTATCGCGCTGGCCATTCTGTTAGTGGTATTCCAGTTCACCGCCAGCATGCATTACCTCGCGCTGCTCACGGTGCTGGTGATGGGCGTCTTTGCCTTTGCTAACGTACCTGGCCTGCAGGTTTACGTGGTGCAAAAGGCTGAACACTATGCGCCAGGCGCAGTTGATGTCGCGTCAGGGCTGAATATCGCGGCCTTTAATATTGGCATCGCACTGGGTTCAACCGTCGGCGGTCACATCGTGGAACATTACGGTCTGGCGCAGACGCCATGGGTGGGTGCCGTCATCGTGTTTGCGGCTCTGCTGCTGGTCCGCCTCAGCGGCCAGCTGGATAAGCCGCGCACGGCAGCCATTACTGAATAAGCCGCACAACAGCCTGCCGCATGGCGGGCTGTTGCCGTTGCTGGCTGTGAGGCGAATTCCGACAATCAATAACAGCAATTGAAACCCCGCGCTAAAATCCCTATAACAGTCAGGTGAAGTTGTAGTCGTAAATCAGCCAGGCGGGACAGTGCGAAAAAAAACTTATGCAATGCGGTATGTAGCAGGTCAGCCTGCTGAGCGGATTTTTCCGCCAGGGGCGATGCTGCATCTTGGGCAGGCGTTACCGCCCGGTGCACCGCTGCCAGCCGACCCAACCCTGCGCGTGCTGGTGTGGAATATCTTCAAACAGCAGCGGGCAGACTGGATGTCAGTACTGCAGGGCTTCGGTAAAGATGCCCATCTGGTGCTGCTGCAGGAGGCGCAGACCACCCCGGAACTGGTGCAGTTCGCCACCAGCAATTATCTTGCGGCCGATCAGGTACCGGCCTTTGTGCTGCCACAACACCCCTCTGGCGTCATGACGCTGGCTTCTGCCCATCCGGTCTACTGCTGTCCGCTGCGTGAACGTGAGCCGCTACTGAGGCTGTCTAAATCTGCTCTGGTCACTGCCTATCCGCTTCCCACCGGCGAAATGCTGATGGTGGTGAACATTCATGCGGTCAATTTCAGCCTCGGCGTTGATGTGTACAGCAAACAGCTGGGGCCGATTGGCGAGCAAATCCAGCATCATCGCGGGCCGGTGATCATGGCCGGCGACTTCAATGCCTGGAGCCGCCAGCGTATGAACGCGCTCTACCGCTTTGCCCGTGAGATGGCGCTGCGCGAAGTAAACTTTACTGATGATCATCGGCGCAAGGCCTTTGGCCGCCCGCTGGACTTTGTCTTTTACCGCGACATGAAAGTCAGCGAGGCGTCGGTGCTGGTGACGCGTGCCTCTGACCATAATCCTCTGCTGGTTGAATTCAGTCCCGGCGCGGCTAAACGTTAAGCCAAGTGCGGCGCGCCAAAGGCGAATGATTCACAGCGCTGATGCCGCACCCTGCTCAATAAGCCACTTCAGACTGCTAAAGGCATGGCGCAGCGGCGAAAATAACGAGGTTTACGCGGGAGTTGTCTGACTGCGGCAACGGGAAAAGGTAAATAATGAAAAAGGCTGACAAAAGTCAGCCTTTTCGGTGCATCAGGTATCAGGTGTTGCGCTATTCTTCACAAACAACGTCAGCTTGTCACCGGGCTGAATGTCTTTAGCGTCACTGTTCCAGCGCATCACGTCTTTGGTGTTAACACCGTGACGTTTGGCGATACTGGCAAAAGAATCACCCTTACGTACACGGTAGGTGATGCTGTTGCCGTTATCCGCCAGCTGCGACGCGCCAGCTTTGCTGCCAACGGTCAGTGTCTGACCGATGCGTACTGACGCGCTGCGCAGGTTATTCTGCTGCTTCAGTGCACTAACGCTCACACCAAGCTTACTGGCAATGCCCGATAAGGTGTCGCCTTTGCGGACCTTATAGCTATTGCCTGCAGCGCTGACTTTCGCCAGCTCGCCGGGCTGTACCGCAGCAATATCACCGGAAGCCAGCGAATTGCGCAGCTGAGCCACGTTGGACTTTGGCACCATAATATAGTGCGGTCCGTTTGGCGCGGTGGTGCCGTTTTTATACCCGGCATTGAATGTCTTCAGCTTGCTGAGCGACATACCGGCCATATCTGCGGCCTGCGTCAGTTCAATCTGCTGTCCCACTTCAACGCGAGCCAGTGCACGGCTCTCATTGGCGGTTGGCAGCTTAATACCGTAACGCTTGCTGTTCTTGAGAATATCACTCAGGGCCAGCATTTTAGGTACGTAAACCGTAGTCTCGCGTGGCAGCGATAAATGCCAGAAGTCGGTCGGCTTACCGCGCGCCTTGTTCTGTTTCATCGCCTTCAGCACACGCCCTTCACCGCTGTTATAGGCGGCGATGGTCAGTAACCAGTCACCGTCAAACATGCCGTTCAGACGTTGCATCATATCCAGCGCAACTTTGGTTGAGGCCACCACATCGCGGCGTCCGTCATACCATTGGTTCTGTTTCAAACCATAGTTTTTGCCCGTTTGCGCAACGATCTGCCAGATGCCAGCGGCATTCGCAGAAGAGGTTGCGTGTGGGTCAAAAGCGCTCTCCACTATGGGTAGCAGTACCAGTTCCATCGGCATTTTACGTTTCTGTATCTGCTCGACAATCCAGTACATGTACGGCTCTGCCCGTAATGTTACATCGTGGAGATAGCTCTTATTTTTTAAGTACTTTGTTTTTTGTTCGCGGATTCGCGGGTTTTCCGGAATCCCCATCTTCAACTCGTCACTAATGTGATTCCAGAGATCAGTGTCTTCTGCGAGGCTGGTTCCATCATCTTGCCAGCGCGGCGACAACAAGCGATCTCCGTACTTTCCATTTTCACCTTGACCAGCTGAAGACAGACTCTGTGCATGCTGTACCGGGATACTGGCGTCATTCCTTGATGCCTGACATCCAACCAGCAAGACCGAGGCGAGTAATATCGCTTTAGCCTTCATGTGTGTGTCAATAGTTCGCTTAAAAGACGAGCAACTATACGTTAGCGACCGGCACAACACAACCAGAAATATCAAAAACGGTCTTTCTTCTCGCGTAGATCGGCAAAAGTCTGCCATAACGGAGCCGACGACACATTAATGCCTAAAGCCTTTTGCAAATCAGGATCTTGCGTACGCAGGAATAAATTTATTTCACGCTCCAGCGCCAGTTTTGTTGGCAAAGTAATGCGATTTTCTGCGCGTAAGTCCTTAATTTGCTGATACCTTGCCAAAATTTTCGGGTCCTGAGGCAGAATAGCCGCAGCAAACTTCATATTGGATAAAGTGTATTCATGCGCACAGCAGATAAGCGTATCGGCAGGGAGTTGATTAAGCGCCTGAAACGACTCAAACATTTGCTGCGCAGTGCCTTCGAACAGTCGTCCGCAGCCACCCGAAAACATCGTATCGCCACAGAAAAGATAAGGTGAGCTGAAATATGAGATATGTCCTAAAGTGTGTCCAGGCGTTGCGATGACGCGGAAATTTAGCCCGAGCAGCGTAAATTCATCACCGTCACTGAGAATAGTGCGCGCGCCTTTATCGGCGGTCTCCTGCGGACCATAAACCTCAAGTTGTGGATAGTGCTCCAGCAGTTCGCTAACGCCGCCCACGTGATCGTGATGATGATGGGTCAGCAGAATGGCCTGCGGCTGCCAGTGATTGGCGTGAATTTTTTCCAGCACCGGCCGGGCTTCACCCGGATCGACGATCAGACAGCGTCCCTGTTCATCGTTCAGTGTCCAGATGTAGTTATCCTGCAACGCGGGAATACTGGTAAGATTCATAAACACCTCTCAGGTCGTAGAAAAAGGAAAATGGTAGAGCATGAAGCCAGCGAAAACACGCCAAATCCTGACTGCGCCGCGCTCCTGGCAGGATATGCCCTGGGGCGACTATTTCCGCGACGCGTTAACCCAGCAACTGCAACCGTATCTCGGCAAGCTGTACGGCTTTCATATGCTTAAAATTGGCAGCCTCAGCGCAGAAATCAATACCCGCCAGTGTGCCATATCGCATCAGGTTAATGTGGGCGATGAGGGCGATGGGCTGCACGTCATCGCCAGCGCAACACAGTTGCCGTTTGAAGCCAAATCGATTGATGCCTGTCTGCTGGCGCACACGCTGGCCTGGAGCCAGGATCCGCACCGCGTACTGCGCGAAGTGGATCGTGTACTGATTGATGACGGCTGGATGATTATCAGCGGCTTCAATCCATTCAGCCTGCTGGGCATCAGTAAAGGCCTGCCCGGATTACAGCGCCGCGCACCGTGGAGCGGACGGATGTTCAGCCAGGTGCGCCTGCTCGACTGGCTGAGCTTACTCAACTATGAAGTGGTGTATCGTACGCGTTTTCAGGTGGTGCCGTGGCACCGCCAGGGCGGCAAGATGATCAGCACGCACCTGCCGGCGCTGGGCTGTCTGAATATCGTGGTTGCGCGTAAGCGCACCTTCCCGCTGACGCCGGGCAAAGTGAAGATGATGCCCGGCAAAACCCAGTTACGGCCAGCGGTCAATGCCACGCGGCAGTTTCGTGAAGCCAGCGATCAGGACTCAACCTGATAGCCAATATCGTCGAGGGAAGGATTGCCGGCAGCGCTGCGTGCCAGTTCATCGCAGCGTTCGTTCTCCGGATGACCGGCATGACCTTTTACCCACTCCCACTGAATCTGATGGGTACTGAGCGCCGCGTCGAGTCGCTGCCACAGATCAACGTTCTTCACCGGCTTCTTTTCTGCGGTTTTCCAGCCGCGCTTTTTCCAGTTGTGAATCCAGCTGGTGATGCCCTGACGCACATACTGGCTGTCGGTGCTGAGCACCACGTCACACGGCTGGGTCAGCGCTTCCAGTGCCACAATGGCCGCCATCAGCTCCATGCGATTATTGGTAGTAAGGCGATAGCCGGCGCTGAATAATTTCTCGTGCTGGCGATAGCGAAGAATGGCGCCGTAGCCGCCGGGACCGGGATTGCCCAGGCAGGATCCATCGGTGAATATTTCTACCTGTTTGCGCATCTCTGGTAGACTTCCTTCTGACAAAACGCCAAGTCTGACATAAAACGAGTCCTATGAGCACTGCAAATAACCGCCAGATCGTCCTCGATACCGAAACCACCGGCATGAACATGATCGGGGTGCATTACGAAGGACATCGCATCATTGAAATCGGTGCGGTTGAGGTGATCAACCGTCGCCTGACCGGCAACAACTTCCATATGTATCTCAAGCCCGATCGGCTGGTGGATCCGGAAGCGTTCGGCGTACACGGTATTGCCGATGAATTCCTCGCCGATAAACCGACCTTTGCGCAAATCGCCGACGATTTCCTCGATTACATTCGCGGCGCGGAGCTGGTGATCCATAACGCTTCGTTCGACATCGGCTTTATGGATTACGAATTTTCCATGCTGCAGCGCGACATCGGCAAGACAGAAACCTTCTGTCAGATCACCGATAGCCTGGCGATGGCGCGTAAAATGTTCCCGGGCAAGCGCAACAGCCTGGATGCGCTGTGTAACCGTTTCGAGATCGACAACAGCAAACGTACGCTGCACGGCGCTTTGCTTGATGCCGAGATTCTGGCCGAAGTGTTCCTCACTATGACCGGCGGCCAGACCTCGCTGGCGTTTTCGATGGAAGGCGAGCAGAGCAATCAGGTGGCAGGCGAGCACATTCAGCGCATCGTTCGTCCGGGCGCCGGCCTGCGCGTGGTTAGCGCCAGCGATGAAGAGATAATGGCGCATGAGAGCCGGCTCGATCTGGTGCAAAAGAAGGGCGGCAGCTGCCTGTGGCGCGCCTGAAGCCGCTGATTTTGCGTGGAAAAGCGTCGTTAAGCTGAAAAAACCGGCAAACGAGAGATTCCCCTGCAAAAAGCGTTGACGAGGGATGAGGCTGCCATTAATATGCGCCTCGTTCCCGACGGGGAACAAAGCGCGGAGCGGTAGTTCAGTTGGTTAGAATACCTGCCTGTCACGCAGGGGGTCGCGGGTTCGAGCCCCGTCCGTTCCGCCAATCTCTTTAAAGAAGCCGATGCAGCAATGCATCGGCTTTTTGCTTTTCTAAATCATACCCATCTGGCGTACGGTCGCCATTCATGGCGACCGCCAGCGCATTAATCCTTCTGTACCGCCACTTCCGCACGATAGGTGGCTTGCGGCACCTCACGTTCAGCGCGCGCCAGCCAGCGGTAGCAGCCAGCGCCCAGTGCCACGCCGATGAACCAGCTGAAGTTCGCCACCGCGTGCAGGGACGGAATAAAGCTAATCACCAGACAAATGCCGACGGAAGGCAGCAGTGCAGCAATCGCTTTCGGATTGAAACCGCCGCGATACCAGTAGCGGCCTTTTGGCGTATCGTTGAACAGGTCATCAACGTATACCTTGCTGCGTTTGATCAGGTAGAAATCGGCGATCAGAATGCCAAACAGTGGCCCGATAAACGATCCCAGCACATCCAGCGTGTAGTGAATCAGTTCCGGCGACTGGAACAGATTCCACGGCGTCAGCAGCACTGAACCCACGGCGGCGATCATACCACCGGCGCGGAAGCTGATCTTCTGCGGTGAGCAGTTAGAGAAATCGAACGCTGGCGAAACGAAGTTCGCCACGATATTGATGCCGATGGTGGCGGTAATCATGGTCAGCAGCCCGATAGCGACCGCCACATCGTTGCCTACCATGCTTACGGTTTCGATCGGGTCGGTGATCATTTTGCCAAACAGCGACTGAGTACCCGAGACAATGACCACGGTCACAATCGAAAACAGCAGGAAGTTAAACGGCAGGCCCCAGCGGTTGCCGCGGCGAATCTCACCCATGCTTTTGCCGTAGCGCGAGAAGTCACCAAAGTTGAGCAGCGGACCGGAGAAATAAGAGACCACCAGCGCGGTCGCGGTAATCATCTGCCAGGTTTGCTCGCCCGCGCTCAGTGATTTACTGGCGAGGGTGAAGGAGATACCGTCAAAACCGGTTTTGTATACAATCCAGCCCGCCAGCGCCACCATCACTACGTATACCGCCGGACCGGCGATATCAATAAAGCGTTTAATCGCGCTCATGCCGTGCCAGAACACCATCGCCTGTAGCAGCCACATTACGCCGAAACAGCACCATCCAAGCTGCGACAGGCCGAGCCAGCTGCTCTGCGTCATGCTGCTTAACGACGGGTAGAACTTCAGCAGCACCAGCATCAGCGCATTCGCCGCCAGATAGGTCTGAATACCGTACCAGGCGAAGGCGATCAGCCCGCGAATCACCGCCGGGATGTTGGCCCCGAACACGCCAAATGCCTGACGCGAAATCACCGCATAAGGCACGCCGGCCATCTGGCTCGGCTTCGCCACCAGGTTGGCGCACAGCTGCACGATGCAAATTCCCACCAGCAGACACAGCAGCACCTGCCAGCTGGCCAGACCGAGGGTGAAGAAGCTGGCCGCCACCACATAGCCCCCCATGCTGTGCACGTCCGACATCCAGAACGAAAAAATGTTGTACCACGACCAGCTCTGGTTGCGGGTCGGTGCCAGGTCGTCGTTACACAGACGCGGGCTGTAATGGGCGTTGGCTTCAGAGGCCACCGCAGAGGTCACTTCAGAATGATTTGGCATGAAACCTGCTCCTCTTAACTTCATGGAAAAATAATGACAGCGTGAAACGGTATTGCAGGATCCAGGCCAGAATTGATTTCTTGTATACAAAAAATGAATTTCACGTATACGATGTCTGCATACAGTCACTTGCCGGAGCGGGTAATGAAGAGTGAAACAGGCCAGAAAACGGCTGCCGATCTGAATGACGGAGACGAACCTATCTATCAGGCGTTGCTGAACGCCATCGTGGAGCACCAGCTGCCGCCGGGCAGCAAATTGCCGGAAGAGGCACTGTCGGAGGTGTTTGGCGTCAGCCGCACCGGCATTCGTAAGGTGCTGCAGCGCCTCGCGGCGGTGCAAATGATCACCCTGTCGCCCAGACGTGGTGCACAGGTGGCGACGCCGGGCGTGGAGGAAGCGCGCGACATCTTCGCCACGCGCAGCCTGCTGGAGTGCGCCAATCTGCCGGCGGTGCTGGCGCATCTGCAGCCGCCGCATCTCGCCGCGCTCAGTGGCTTAATTGCCGACGAGCAGCAGGCGCACCAGCAGCACGACGGGGCGGCCGCCATCCGTCTGTCTGCGGCTTTTCATATCCAGCTGCAGGCGATTTCCGGCAATCAGGTGCTGACTGACATGGTGACGCGCCTGACGCAGCGCTCCTCACTGGTGATCGCCGCTTACGGTGCACCGTGGCAGCGCGGCTGTCGTTGCGATCATCACGATCGGCTGGTGGATCTGCTGCGGCAAAACGATCTGCCGGCGTTAACCACGGCGCTGCAGCATCACTTCGAACATATCGTCGCCAGCCTGCACTTTGAGCGCAGCGGCGAAACCCTGCCTGATTTCACCCGGTTATTTGCCGGTCATAAAGGAGCGGCATCATGAGCCTGATCCAGGTGATCAACCCGAATACCAGCGCCGCCATGACGGCGACCATCGGCGCAGCGGCACGCGCCGTGGCCGCGCCTGGCACGGAGATTGTGGCGGTGTGCCCGAGCGAGGGCGTGCCCTCCATTGAAGGACACTTTGATGAAGCGATTGCCGCGGTGGGCGTGCTGGAACAGGTAAAACGCGGCAAAGAGCAGGGCGTCAGCGGCCATATCATCGCCTGCTTTGGCGATCCGGGACTGCTGGCGGCGCGCGAACTGGCGAGCGGACCGGTGATTGGCATTGCCGAAGCGGCGATGCACACCGCGACGCTGGTGGCGACGCGCTTTTCGATTGTCACCACGCTGCCGCGCACGCTGGTGATCGCCCGCCATCTGCTGCAGCAGTACGGATTCAGCCATCACTGTGCCGCGCTGCACGCTATTGACCTGCCGGTGCTGGCGCTTGAGGACGGCAGCGGCGTCGCGCAGGAGAAAGTGCGCGAGCGCTGCCTGCAGGCGAAACGTGAAGATGGCAGCGGCGCGATTGTGCTGGGCTGCGGCGGCATGGCGTCGCTGGCGCAGGATCTGACTAAAGAGCTGGGCCTGCCGGTGATTGATGGCGTCAGTGCGGCGGTGAAAATGGTCGAGTCATTACTGGCGCTGGGCTTTGGTACCAGCAAACACGGCGATCTGGCTTACCCGATTAAAAAACCGCTCAGCGCGGCATTTCAGCACCTAAACTAAGGGCTGGTTGAGGACTGATGACAGGAACTTGCAGAATGAGTGATGTATCTGAAAAGAAAGAGTACAGCTTCAACAAAAATTATCCGCGCGATCTGATTGGCTATGCGGGCCAGCCGCCGCACGCGCAGTGGCCGGGTGAGGCGCGGGTGGCGGTGCAGTTCGTGCTCAACTATGAAGAGGGCGCTGAAAACAATGTGCTGCACGGTGACGCGGGCTCTGAGCAGTTTCTCTCCGACATCATCGGTGCCGCCAGCTATGCCGATCGCCACATGTCGATGGATTCCCTGTATGAGTACGGCTCGCGTGCCGGTTTCTGGCGCATCCATCAGGAGTTTCAGCAGCGCGGCCTGCCGCTGACCATCTTTGGCGTCGCGATGGCGCTGGCGCGGCATCCGCAGATTGTCGAGGCCATCAAAGCCGCCGATTACGATGTGGTCAGCCACGGCTGGCGCTGGATTCACTATCAGGGGATGGATGCCAAAACCGAGCGTCAGCACATGCAGCAGGCAGTGGACGTGCTCACCGAGTTATTCGGTAAAGCGCCCACCGGCTGGTATACCGGGCGCGACAGCCCCAATACGCGGCGGCTGGTGGTCGAGCAGGGCGGCTTCAGCTACGACAGCGATTACTACGGTGACGATCTGCCGTTCTGGACGCAGGTCACCTGTCAGGACGGCACGGTGAAGCCGCATCTGATCATTCCCTACACGCTGGAGTGCAACGACATGCGCTTCGCCACGCCGCAGGGATTCAACACCGCCGAGCAGTTCTATACCTATCTGCGCGATACCTTTGATGTGCTGTATGAAGAGGGCGCGACGGCGCCGAAGATGATGTCGATTGGCATGCACTGCCGTCTGCTGGGGCGTCCGGGGAAATTCCGCGCGCTGCAGCGTTTCCTCGACCATATCCAGCAGCACGACAAGGTGTGGGTGTGCACGCGTCAGCAGATTGCCGATCACTGGATGAAGACGCATCCGGCTGCCTGAGCGGCCTTACCTTTCACGGATGTCAGGTCGTTTTTGCCCTCTCTTGCCAGGAGAGGGCAACACTCGCGCCTGCGTCAGCTCATCAAACTCACCTGCGCCGCCACGATGCGCCAGCCGCACGGCAGCCGTACCCAGGTCTGCTGCTGACGGCCAGTCTTCTCCACGCCCTCGCGGGTGAACTCGGTGCTGCATACCGCATAGTCATCGCCAAAAGTGGTGATGACCGTATTGCGCAGGGTGCGATCGAGCCCCTTTGACGGACGCGCCGCGCGAAAGGCGCGAATCTCCTCAATCCCGTACAGATTCTCTCCGGCACCGAGTCGCACCGTACGCGCATCGTGCCAGAACAACTCGTCCAGCACGACGACATCATTGCTCACCAGCGCCTGCTCGTAGCGGTAAAACGCGGCGGTGACTTCAGCCAGTATCGCCGGACGATCGATATGTTCAGGTGTCATCTTCAGGCATCCATAAAAGAGGTTTGTGGCAGCGTCACACCCTGCTGCTGCAGTGTCCAGGCGGCGCGCAGCGCCAGCTGTTCGTTAAACGGCGCGGCAATCAGTTGCAGGCCAATCGGTAAGCCGCTGGCAGTGAGCAGCGGTACGCTACACACCGGCAGGCCGAGGAACGAAATCGGCTGCGTCAGCATGCCCATGCTGGCGCGTGTCGGCAAATCCTGACCGTTGATGTGAATGGTTTCCTGGCCGATGGTGGTGGCGGTACAGGGCGTCGCCGGGGCGATCAGCACGTCGTAATGGTCGAACAGCGGCAGCACCTGCTGCTGGAAGTGACGGCGGAAACGCTGGGCCTGCACATACCACGCGGCGGGCAGCATCGTGCCCGCCAGCAGGCGTTCGCGTGAATTCGGCTCAAAGCGTTCTGGCTGGGTGCGCAGCGCTGGCAGATAGTGATTGCCGCCTTCCGCGGCGGTCATGATAAACGCGGCCGAGCGCGCCAGTTCGGCCTGGGGCAGCGTCACTTCTTCTGTCGCGCCGAGCGCGCTGGCCGCTACCGCCACCGCCGCGCGCGCCTCATCGCTGCACCAGTCAGCAAAAAAGCCGCCCAGCACCGCGCTGCGCAGCTTTTCGCTGCCTGCAGAGAGCCTGTCACTGACCGGTTCCGCAGGGCGCGCCGCCTGAAACGCATCGCTGGCGTCGCCGCCTTGCAGCGCATCGTAGACCAGACTCAAATCTTCCACCGAGCGGGCAAACGGACCGATGTGGTCGAGGCTGGCGACAAACGGGTGGCTGCCGCTGCGCGACAGACGACCAAAGGTAGGTTTCAGGCCGAAAATGCCGCACAGCGAAGCAGGCACGCGAATCGAGCCGTTGGTGTCGGTGCCGAGTGAAAAGTGCACCAGCCCGGCAGCGACGGCTGCCGCGGAACCGCCAGATGAGCCGCCGGCCACGCGCGACAGATCGCGCGGGTTGCGGGTGGCACCATAATGGGTGTTCTCGGTGGTAAAGCCGTAAGCGTAGGCGTCCATATTCAGCATGCCGGAGAGCAGCGCGCCGCTCTGCTGCAGCTTAGAGACCGCCCACGCATCCTGCTGTGCCACCGGCCGCTCGCTGAACAGGCTGGCACCGGCAAGCGTGCTGTGACCGGCGACGTCAAACAGGTTTTTTACCGCATAGGGAATGCCAGCCAGCGCCGGCAGCGGCTCGCCGCGCTGACGCTGCTGATCCAGCCGATCGGCTTCCCGCAGCATGCGCTGCGCGGTGACGGCGGTCCAGGCGTTGATGGCCGGGTTATGCTGTTCAATGGCGGCCAGCGTCTGCTGTGCGATGTCGTGCGCGCTGAGATCGCCCTGCGCCAATGCCTGCTGCAGCTGGCTAATCGATAAGGCTGCCAGCGTCATGGATGAAATACTCCCGCCACTTCCAGGCGATCGTCCAGCGGCAGCGCCATCAACGGCTGCGCCATTGCGGCGATACGGTTAAACTGCGTCAGCAGTTCGGCGCGGCGCGTGTCGTCCAGCTCCAGCGCCAGAATCTGTTCCATTTGGGCGATATAGGTTGCCCAGTCCGGTTGTGCACTCATGATTGTCTCCGTTAAAAACCGGCAGCGCTGCCGTTGCTGCGCGGATCAAACGCGCCTTCCAGCATGCCATTGTTGTGTCTGACGATGGCGCCGGCGTGGCCCACCACTTCACTGTATTCAGCCAGCAGTTCGACCTCATGACCGAGCGCGCGCAGCTGCTGCACGGTTTCAGGCGCGATGCGCGCCTCCAGCTTGAGGGAGTCTGAGGATTGGCCCCAGGTGCGGCCAAGCAGCCAGCGCGGTGCGCTGACCGCCTGCTGCAGCGGCTGGCTCTGAATGACATAGCGGGTAAAGATCGCCGCCTGGGTTTGCGGCTGGCCATCACCCCCCATCGAGCCGTACACCAGCGTGCGGCCATCTTTCAGGCGTGCAGCCGCTGGATTGAGCGTATGGAACGGCTGTTTGCCCGGTGCCAGCGTCAGCAGGTGATCCGGCTGCAGGCTGAACGCCGCGCCACGGTTTTGCCAGGTAATACCGGTGCCGGGCAGCACGACGCCGCTGCCAAATTCGTGGTAAATGCTCTGGATAAAGGAGACAGCCAGGCCGCTGCTGTCCATCACTCCCATCCACACGGTATCGCCCGGTCCGCGTCCGGTGCCCCAGGGCGCGGCGCGATCGTCCTGCACCTGCGCGGCCAGCGTGCCGAGATGATCGGCATTCAGCAGCGACTGCACATCAATCGCCATGTGACGCGGATCGGTGATGTGTTGATCGCGCAGGGCAAAGGCCTGTTTGGTGGCTTCAACGATGCGGTGCACTGTCTGCGCTTCACTGGCGTCGGTCATCGCCAGACGATCGGTGATCCCGAGGATCGCCAGCGATACCAGCCCCTGCGTTGGCGGCGTCATGTTCCAGATATCGCCTTCGCTGTGCGCGAGGTGCAGCGGCGTGCAGCGCCGGGCGCGCTGCCGGTGTAAATCGTCCAGCGTAATCGGCATGCCGAGCGCGCCCATTTCGCGTGCCAGATGGTGCGCCAGCTCACCGCGATAAAAGCTCTCCAGCCCTTGCTCGCTCAGCACGCTCAGCGTCTGTGCCAGTGCCGGCTGGGTAAAACGACTGCCGGCGGCGGGCTGTGCGCCATCAGGCAGAAAGGTGGCAGCAAAACCGGGCTGATGTTGCAGCTCATGCTGTTTTGCCGCCGTCGCTGCCGCCTGGGAGGCGGTGACCGGAATGCCATCGGCCGCATAGCGAATCGCATCGCGCAGCAAACGGCTCAGCGGCAGCGGCGTTGCGCCCAGCTCCTGCGCCAGCGTCAGCGCTTCCTGCCAGCCGCTGACGGTGCCGGCGACCGTCAGTGCCGCTTTAGGGCCGCGATGCGGGATATGGCTTTCGCCGTGGTAGAAGTCGGGGTGCGCCAGCGAGCCGGCAGCACCGCTGGCATCGATGGCAACCGGATCACCGCCGGGCGGCACCACCAGCCAGAAGCCGTCGCCGCCAAGGCCATTCATGTGCGGATAGACCACCGCGATGGTCGCCGCGGCCGCCACCATCGCTTCCAGCGCGTTGCCGCCTTCACGCAGTACCGCCAGTGCGCTTTCACTGGCAAGGTGATGCGGCGTCACCGCCATGCCCATCGGGGCCATATTGCTCTGAATCATAGTGAACTGTTCCCGGATTATTCTTTTGTAGCGGCGCGGTTTATCGCGCTGGATAGGGAAAACAAGCGCAATAAATTGTGCCGCTACCTGTCTGTACCATTGGTAAAGCAAGAGCCGTTCCAGTTTTGGTGTTACGCCAGCCTGGATCGATTTATGCTAGCTTGTGATGAAACGAAAGTTACAGGACCGATGATGAAACAGCTCGATGAACGCCTTCGCAGTCACTATCCGCAACTGTCGCCGCAGGAGCAGCGCATTGCTGACTTTGTGTTTGACCATTTTGATGATCTGATTAGCTATAACAGCGCTGAGCTGGCGCGGCTCAGCGGCGTATCAAAGGCCACGGTAAGCCGGCTGTTCAAACGCCTCGGCTATGAAAAATACAAAGACATGCGTGACGAGCTGCGCACCCTGCGCCAGAGCGGAATGCCGCTGACCGATAACCGCGACGCGGTGCAGGGCAACACGCTGCTGTCGCGTCATTATAAGCAGGAGATGGCGAACCTGACGCAGTGGGTCAACAGCATTGACGCCCGGCAGTTTAGCGAGGTGATTGCCGCGCTGGGCGCCGCACGGCGGGTGTTCATCATTGGGATGCGCAACGCGTATCCGGTGGCGCTGCATCTGCGTCAGCAGCTGCTGCAGGCGCGCGCTCAGGTGCAGGTGTTGCCGCAGCCCGGCCAGACGCTGGGCGAAGAGCTGGTGGACATGACGCCGGAAGATGTGGTGGTGGTGATGGCGTTTCGCCGTCGGCCACGCATCATCCGTCCATTGATGCAGCAGCTGCAGCAGAGCGGCATCCCGGTACTGGTGCTGTGCGAACCCCAGGCGCAGGGCATTCTCACCCTGGCGCGCTGGCAGCTGTGCGCACCGCTCGACAGCGTTTCCGCCTTTGACAGCTACGCCTCGGCAATGAGCCTGATCAACCTGCTGGCCAACGCGCTGCTGCACGAAATGCTGTCGCAGGGGCGTCAGCGCATCCATCAGATTGCCGATCTTTACCAGCAGCTCGACGAGCTGGAACACCGCTAAAGGGCACCGTTTTGGTGCTTTGCACCTTTTTTGATCGCGTCTGCTAACGGGGTGATCCTCGTTAAGATGCGCCCTCAGCCGCCTTAAATCCTCCGCTTAGCCGCTGCGTTTGCTGACCGTTGTGGTTGGCACATTAGTTGCAAATCAAATTATCAAGAATCTTTTGTTTCACCATTAACTCACCGGGGTGCATAATGAACAAAGTATTACTGGCAGTAGCAGGGGCAGCATTGCTGCTGGCGCAGGCAGGCAGCGCCATGGCCGATCAGCTGCAGGATATCCAGAAGCGTGGCGTGATTCGCGTGGCGGTGCCGCAGGACTTCCCGCCGTTTGGCTCGGTCGGTACCGATCTGCAGCCGCAGGGCTATGACATCGACATGGCGAAATACCTCGCGAAGCAGATGAAACTGAAGTTGCAGCTGGTGCCGGTGACCAGCGCTAACCGCGTACCGTATCTGCAGACCGATAAAGTCGACCTGGTGATCTCCAGCATGGGCAAAAACGCCGAGCGCGAAAAAGTGATCGACTTCAGCCGCGCCTACGCACCGTTCTTCCTCGGCGTGTTCGGCCCGAAAGGCGAGACGCTGAAAGATGCGGCGGCGCTGAGCGGTAAATCGATTGGCGTAACGCGCGGTGCGGTAGAGGACATGGTGCTGAGCGATGTCGCCCCGAAAGATGCCCAGGTGAAGCGCTACGAAGATAACAACACCACGCTGTCCGCCTATCTCTCCGGTCAGGTGCAATATGTCGCCACCGGAAACCTGGTGGTCGCGGCGATTGCGCGCCAGAACGCGGAAAAAGCCCCGGTGCCGCAGTTTATGCTGAAAGATTCACCGTGCTTTATCGGCCTGAAAAAGAATGAGCCAGCGCTGAAAGAGAAAGTGAACGCACTGATTGAGCAGGGTATTAAAGACGGCACGCTGAACAAGCTGTCGGAAGAGTGGCTGAAAGCGCCGCTGCCTGCCAACCTCGGCGCATAACAGGAACGGCCAATGATTGGGCAACTTAACTTTGCAGATCTCTGGCCGCACTGGCCAGAGCTGCTGGCCGGACTGTGGGTCACGGTGCAGCTTACGGTGCTGGCGACGGTGGGCGGTGTCGGACTGGGTATTCTCGGCGCGGCACTGCGCAGCGGCAAACCGGGCTGGGCCAGCCGCCTGTGGGGCATCTACGTCGAGTTGATTCGCAACACGCCGTTTGTGGTACAGCTGTTTTTTATCGTGTTTGGTCTGCCTAATCTCGGGCTGAAACTGACGGCCGGTGAAGCGGCGCTGCTGGCGATGCTGATTAACCTTGGTGCCTATAGCACTGAAATCATCCGTGCCGGTATCCAGGTCACGCCGCGCGGGCAGTGGGAAGCGGGGCGCGTGCTCGGGCTGAGCCGCACGCAAACCTTCATCCGCGTGGTGCTGCCGCCCTCGCTGCAGCGCATTTATCCGGCGCTGGTCAGCCAGTGCATCATTGTGATGCTCGGCTCGTCGGTGGTGTCGCAGGTCTCGTATGAAGAGCTGACGTTTGCCGCCAACCTTATTCAGTCGCGCACCTTTTTGAGTTTTGAAGTCTATCTGGTGACCACGCTGATCTATCTGGCGTTGTCGATTGCCATGCGTCAGCTGCTGCTGGCGCTGGGTCGCAAATGGTTTGGAGCGCAGCCGGCATGACAACGTTTACTGACTGGGACATCCTGCGCAACCTGCTGCTGGCGGCGCGCTGGACGATTTTGCTGTCGCTGGTGGCCTTTTTCGGCGGCACGCTGGTGACACTGCCGCTGCTGTTTCTGCGTCTGCTGCAGCGTCGCTGGCTCACCCGCCTGATCCGCTGCTACACCGAGCTGTTTCAGGGCACGCCGCTGCTGATGCAGCTGTTTCTCGCTTTCTTCGGCGTCGGCCTGTTCGGCATCGACGTCGCGCCCTGGACGGCAGCGTCGCTGGCGCTGACGCTGTATACCAGCGCGTTTTTACTGGATATCTGGTACGGCAGCATTCGCGCGCTGCCAAAAGGGCAGTGGGAAGCGTCGCGCTGCCTCGGACTGAACTTTGGCCAGACGCTGTATCGCGTGGTGGCACCGCAGGCGATCCGCATCGCCATCGCGCCGACCGTTGGCTTTGCCGTGCAGGTGATCAAGGGCACCGCGCTGGCGTCGATTATCGGCTTTGTCGAGCTGACCAAAGCCGGCACCATTCTCAACAATGTGACGTATCAGCCCTTCAAGGTGTTTGGCCTGGTGGCGCTCGGTTACTTCCTGATGTGTTATCCGCTGTCGCGTTACAGCCAGTACCTGGAGAAAAAATTCAATGCCGCTCATCACCATTAATCAGGTCCAGAAGTACTACGGTGATAACCACGTACTGAAAGGGGTCGATCTGGATATCGACAACGGCGAAGTGATTTCCATCATTGGTCGCAGCGGATCTGGCAAAAGTACCCTGCTGCGCTGCATGAACGGGCTGGAAGGCTATCAGGAAGGCAGTATTAAACTGGGCGGCATGACGATTACCGATCGTGAATCGCAGGCGCGTGAAATCAGCCGCTCGGTGGGCATGGTGTTTCAGAACTTCAACCTGTTTCCGCACATGACCGCGCTGGAAAACGTGATGCTGGCACCGCGCCGCGTGCTGAAAAAGAGCGAGGCGGAGTGCCGCACGCTGGCCACGCAGATGCTGGAAAAAGTCGGGCTCGGCGAACGCCTCAATTACTACCCGGCTAACCTGTCGGGCGGTCAGCAGCAGCGCGTGGCGATTGCCCGCGCGCTGGCGATGCAGCCAAAAGTTTTACTCTGTGACGAAATCACCTCGGCGCTCGATCCGGAGCTGGTGGGTGAAGTACTGAAAGTGCTGGAGCAGCTGGCCGCCGAAGGCATGACGCTGATTCTCGTCACCCATGAAATGAACTTCGCCCGCGACGTGGGCGACCGCGTGGTGTTTATGCATCAGGGACGCGTGTGGGAGCAGGGCGACAGCAAAACGCTGTTTGCGAATCCACAAACCGCCGAGCTGAAGCAGTTTATTTCGACCGTGCGTCTGTAACCGAACAATAAGGAACCCCTCATGGATATCAGCCAGTTCTCGCAAATCAATCCGCCACAGCGTCTGCTGATGGGACCGGGCCCGATCAACGCCGATCCGCGCGTGCTGCGCGCCATGTCGAGCCAGCTGCTTGGGCAGTACGATCCGGCGATGACGCACTATATGAACGAGGTGATGGCGCTGTATCGTGGCGTATTCCGCACTGAAAACCGCTGGACCCTGCTGATTGATGGCACCTCACGCGCCGGTATCGAAGCCATCCTGCTGTCGGCGATTCGTCCGGGCGATAAAGTGCTGGTGCCGGTGTTCGGCCGCTTCGGCCATCTGCTGTGCGAAATCGCCCGTCGCTGCCGCGCGGAAGTCCATACCATCGAGGTGCCGTGGGGCGAGGTATTTACCCCGGATCAGATCGAAGATGCGATCAAAAAAGTCAAACCGCGCCTGCTGCTGACGGTGCAGGGCGATACCTCAACCACCATGCTGCAACCGCTGGAGCAGCTCGGCGCCATTTGTCGCCAGTACGGCGTGCTGTTGTACACCGATGCCACCGCATCGCTGGGCGGCAATCCGCTGGAAACCGATGCCTGGGGGCTGGATGCGGTCTCTGCCGGGATGCAGAAATGCCTCGGCGGTCCGTCCGGCACCTCGCCGATCACCCTGAGCCCGCAAATGGAAGCGGTGATCCGCCAGCGTAAGTGCGTGGAGCAGGGCATCCGCACCGACGCACATCAGGATGGCGACGACGAGATGATCTACTCCAACTACTTCGATCTCGGCATGATCATGGATTACTGGGGACCGGAGCGGCTCAACCATCATACCGAAGCCACCTCGGCGCTGTTTGGCGCACGCGAATGTGCTCGTCTGATCCTGCAGGAAGGGCTGGATAACGGCATCGCGCGTCACAAGCTGCACGGTGATGCGCTGCTGAAAGGTATTCAGGGCATGGGGCTGGAAACCTTTGGCGATCTCAGACATAAGATGAATAACGTGCTTGGCGTGGTGATCCCGCAGGGCATCAACGGCGACCAGGTACGCAAATTGATGCTGGACGATTTCGGCATTGAGATTGGCACCTCGTTCGGTCCGCTGCACGGCAAAGTGTGGCGCATCGGCACCATGGGCTACAACGCGCGCAAAGATTGCGTGATGCTGACGCTGAGCGCGCTGGAGTCCGTGCTGAATCACGTCGGTTTCCGCACCACTCAGGGCGCGGCGCTGCAGGCTGCCTGGGACCACTACGGGAGCCACGCATGAGTCATAGCCTGATGAGCGCCGGTGAGGCGCAGTCAGCGGCGGCGCGGGTGATGGCGCGCTGTGACGCGCTGGCAGCGATCAGTGAAAGCGAAGAGGGACTGACCCGCGTCTATCTGTCGCCGGAGCAGGTGCGCGCCAACGCGCGCGTTGCTGAGTGGATGCAGGCGGCAGGTATGCACACCTGGCAGGATGCGGTCGGCAATATCTGCGGTCGCTATGAAGCGGCGGAGCCGGGCGCACCGGCGCTGCTGCTCGGCTCGCACCTCGATACCGTGCGCAACGCCGGACGCTACGACGGTATGCTGGGCGTGCTCAGCGCCATCGAAACCGTGCAGTGGCTGCACGACCATCAGCAGCGCCTGCCGCTGGCGATTGAAATTGTCGGCTTCGGCGATGAAGAGGGCACGCGCTTTGGCATCACGCTGCTTGGCAGCCGCGGCCTCACCGGCAACTGGCCGGAGAGCTGGGTGTCACATCCGGACGGTAACGGTATTACGGTGGCGCAGGCGATGCAGGACCTCGGCCTGGACGCGGCGCTGATCCCGCAGGCGGCACGTGAGGTGAGCGACATTGTGGCTTATCTCGAACTGCACATTGAGCAGGGACCGTGTCTGGAACAGGACGATCTGGCGCTTGGTGTGGTGACGGCGATTAACGGCGCGCGCCGTCTTAACTGCCGCTTTGTCGGAGAGGCCGGTCATGCCGGCACGGTGCCGATGACGCACCGCAAAGACGCGCTGGCAGCAGCGGCAGAGTGGATGGTGTTTGTTGAACAGGCCACGCAGGATCAGGATGCGCAGCTGGTGGCAACGGTGGGCACGCTGAGCTGTCTGCCGGGCGCCGTTAACGTTATCCCCGGCGAGGTGCAGCTGTCGCTCGACGTGCGCGGACCGCAGGATGAACCGCTGGAACGTCTGCTCTCAAGCCTGCTGACCCAGGCGGAAGCCATCGCGCTGCGGCGCGGGCTCAGCTTCAGCGCTAACGAGTACTATCGCATCGCGGCCACCGCCTGTGATACGCGGCTGCAGCAGGCGCTGAGCCATGCGGTAGAAACCGTGCAGGGGCGCAGTCTGGCGCTGCCCAGCGGAGCCGGTCACGACGCGATCGCGATGGCTGAGCGCTGGCCGGTGGGCATGCTGTTTGTGCGTAACCATCGCGGTATCAGCCATCATCCGGCGGAATCGGTGCAGGTGGCCGATGTGGCGCTCGGCGTGCAGGCCTATCTGCAGGCGGTATGCGATCTGGCGCGCAGCTAAAGGAGCCGGGAAATGGATCTGAACGATTTTAATCAGGCGAGCGTCGCGCAGGCGCAGGCGGCGATTGCCCACTGCGTGGCGATTCCCGCCTGGCAGCAGGCGCTGGTGGCGGCGCGGCCGTTCGCCAGCCTGACGGCGCTGTACACCACGGCGCAACAGCTGGCGCTTGCGTGGCAGGGCGACGCCTTGCAACAGGCGCTGAGCGCCCATCCGCGCATCGGCGAAAAAGCGCAGGGCGCGGGTAAAGAGGCCGCGCTGTCGCAGCAGGAACAGGCAGCGATGCAGCAGGCTAACGGCGCGCTGCAGCTGGCGATGCTGGCCGGTAATGAGCGCTATGAGCAGCGCTTCGGCCGGGTGTTTCTGATTCGCGCCAAAGGGCGCAGCGGTGAACAGATGCTGGCGGAATTGCAGCGCAGGCTCAACAATGATGAAGAGACTGAGCAGCAGGAAGCGCTGGCGCAGCTGCGGGAAATTACCCTGTTACGGCTTAAGGAGAGCATTACATGAGCACCATCACCACCCATATTCTCGACACCGCGCTGGGCAAACCGGCGATTGGCGTCGCGATGTCGCTGGAGCAGAACAGCCCTGAGGGATGGCTGCCAGTGGCCGAGGGCGAAACCGACAGCGACGGGCGCATCAAAGATCTCACGCCTGAACCGCTGGCGCCGGGCCACTATCGCTTAACCGCGGAGATCGGTGACTATTTCGCCGCCGACGGGCGTGATGCGCTGTACGTCAGCGCGCAGATTGATTTTGTGATTGGCTCCGCCGGCAGCCATTATCACCTGCCGTTCCTCATTTCCCCGTGGTCGTGGTCGACCTACCGCGGAAGTTAATCCAGGTCGCCATAAATGGCGCAATGCTTGTCTGTTAAATTGTAAATCCGCTTAACAACGGTTGCGTTTTGGTAGCGGCGCAATTTATTGCGCGATGAATCGCGCCGCTACGAATCTTGTGCGACTTGCAGTACCGGCTTTATACCCTCTCAGGCCCGCTGAAATTCGTGCTCTCTATCACAAACCTCGCGCTTGAAAGCCAGTAACTATCAAAACCTTCGGTCCATCCAAATATATTCTGCAACACGGTGCGGTTATCTTAACCGGACAACGTGAAGCCAATGGAGCCGAGAAATGAGCACGCCCGAAAATAATGATAATGCAGCCGCCTCAGGAAAATGCCCCTTTCATCATGGAGCATCGGAAGAGAAAAGCGTTTTAGCGCGTGGCGCCGGAAGCGGGACCACTAACCGCGACTGGTGGCCAAACATGCTGCGCGTCGATCTGTTAAACCAGCATTCCAGCCGTTCTAACCCCCTCAGTGACACTTTCAACTACCGTGAAGAATTCAGCAAACTGGATTACGCCGCGCTGAAAGCCGACATTCGTGCGCTGCTGACCGACTCGCAATCCTGGTGGCCTGCCGACTGGGGCAGCTACATCGGCTTGTTTATCCGTATGGCATGGCACAGCGCCGGCACCTACCGCACCATCGACGGTCGCGGCGGTTCCGGGCGTGGTCAGCAGCGCTTTGCGCCGCTCAACTCCTGGCCGGATAACGTCAGCCTCGACAAAGCGCGTCGTCTGCTGTGGCCGGTGAAACAGAAGTATGGCCAGAAAATCTCCTGGGCGGATCTCTACATTCTTGCCGGTAACGTGTCGCTGGAAAACGCCGGCTTCCGTACCTTTGGCTTTGGTGCCGGTCGTGAAGATGTCTGGGAACCGGACATGGACGTGGACTGGGGACATGAGACCGAATGGCTGGCGCACCGCCATCCGGAAAGCCTGGCAAACGCGCCGCTCGGTGCGACGGAAATGGGCCTGATCTACGTGAACCCGGAAGGTCCGGAAGCCAGCGGCGATCCGCGCTCGGCGGCACCGGCGATTCGCGCTACCTTCGGCAACATGGGCATGAACGACGAAGAGATCGTCGCGCTGATTGCCGGCGGTCACACGCTGGGTAAAACGCACGGTGCCGCTGCGGCCAGCCACGTGGGCGTCGATCCGGAAGCCTCGCCGCTGGAAGCGCAGGGTCTGGGCTGGCACAGCAGCTACGGCAGCGGTGCCGGTGCCGATGCCATTACTTCCGGTCTGGAAGTGGTATGGACGCAAACCCCAACGCAGTGGAGCAACTACTTCTTCGAGAACCTGTTCAAATATGAGTGGGTACAAACGCACAGCCCGGCGGGCGCGATTCAGTTCGAAGCGGTTGATGCCGAAGCGATTATCCCGGATCCGTTCGATCCAGAGAAAAAACGCAAGCCGACCATGCTGGTCACCGACCTGACGCTGCGCTTCGATCCGGAGTTCGGGAAGATTTCGCGTCGTTTCCTCAACGATCCGCAGGCGTTCAACGAAGCCTTCGCCCGTGCCTGGTTTAAACTGACGCACCGCGATATGGGACCAAAAGCGCGTTACCTCGGTCCGGAAGTGCCGAAGGAAGATCTGCTGTGGCAGGATCCGTTACCGCAGGCCACGCATCAGCCGACGCCGGATGACATCACCGATCTGAAAGCAAAAATTGCCGCTTCGGGTCTGAGCGTCAGCCAGCTGGTCTCTGCGGCCTGGGCGTCAGCTTCCACCTTCCGTGGCGGCGACAAGCGCGGCGGCGCGAACGGGGCCCGTCTGGCGCTGGCGCCACAGAACGGCTGGGCGGTCAACGCCAGCGTCACCCGTGATGTGCTGCCGGTGCTGCAAAAGATTCAGCAGGAGTCAGGTAAAGCGTCGCTGGCGGATGTGATTGTGCTGGCGGGCAGCGTCGGGATTGAGCAGGCGGCAGCAGCGGCAGGTGTCGCGGTGCAGGTGCCGTTCACGCCGGGCCGCGTGGATGCGCGTCAGGACCAGACGGATGTCGAGTCATTCAACGTACTGCAGCCGCTGGCCGATGGTTTCCGTAACTATCGCCGCGTACAGGGCGGTTCTTCCACCGAAACCCTGCTGCTGGACAAAGCGCAACAGCTGACGCTGAGCGCGCCAGAACTGACGGTACTGCTGGGTGGTCTGCGCGTGCTGGGCACCAACTTCGACGGCAGCGCGCACGGCGTGTTTACCGATCGCGTGGGCGTGCTGAGCAACGACTTCTTCATCAATCTGCTGGATATGCGCACCGCATGGCGCGCCACCGATGAGAGCGCTGAGCTGTTCGAAGGCCGCGATCGTCAGAGCGGAGAAGTGAAGTACAGCGCCACCCGCGCCGATCTGGTGTTTGGTTCTAACGCCATCCTGCGCGCGCTGGCGGAAGTTTACGCCAGCAGCGATGCGAAGCAGAAGTTCGTTAACGACTTCGTGGCCGCCTGGACCAAAGTGATGAACCTCGACCGGTTCGATCTGTAATCCCCTGAGCCGCAGCGTCATGCGCTGCGGCTTATTCCTGTTTATGCCTCACGAAATGCCTCAAACGGCAGATTAAAGCGTCGCGCCAGCGCCGCCTTATGCTTATCCGTTAATCTGCGCTCGCCTTTCAGAATGCGATTCACATACGAACGCTGACCGATTTCTGCCACGAAAGAGGATTGATTCAGACCGTGCTGGTCCATCAGCACCCGCAGCAGCGCCACGCCGCCCGGCAGCGCCTGAGTGCGCGCATTAAACGCGGCAAATTCCGCTGCGGTTTCTTCATACTTCGCGACTTTAACGGCCAGCATCTCGATCAGCGGATGCCCCGGCTGATGCTCAACCAGGTATTCCACCAGTTCAAGCGCCTGTTCATAATCGGCTCTGGACTGACTTCCGCCCAGCAGCGGCACGGCTTTAATCAGATTGTTGGAGGCCTGAATCGCTTCGCTAATCATTCTTTGTTCTCCCGGTAATGCTTAACCAGCTTGTCATACTCAGCATGCGTCACGATATGCTTTACGAAGACTCTTTTTGCCACAAAATCCGCAAAGAACATCAGCCGGAGATTGTTGCCGCCGACATTAATTACCCACCATTTTTCCCGATACTTCATGCGATCCAGGCTGGGAAACCAGGCTTTTAACGCCTGTGGATCGGCAAAATCATGGCCGCTTAATAGTCGGTAAGTGGCATCCAGTGCTGCGGCATCATTAGGAAATCTCTGTGTCGCTTCGTTAAACACTTTCCTTGAGATAATGTGCATCATTCCCTCGAACTGTTCCAGGGTGGAAACATTGTAACGCACAACATAGAATGTTTCCACACAGGAAACAACAGGGCAGGAGGAGATGTGGAAGCCGCATCGCAGGGATGCGGCTAAAAGATTACTTCAGCGTATATTCATCGGCGTCGCGCCAGGCCGGGAAGCGTTCGCGATAGTCCTGCAACGCCTCCAGTGATAACTCGGCGTCGAGGCGCGCGCGGGCGAAGGGTTCAGCGGCCGCGAGGATCTCACCCTGCGGCGAGATAATCCGGCTGTCGCCGCTGTATTGATGCTGATTGCCGTCACTGCCGACGCGGTTACAACCGGCTACATAGGCCTGATTCTCAATGGCGCGCGCCAGCAGCAGCGCCTGCCAGTGCAGCGCGCGCGGTGTCGGCCAGTTGGCGACGTACAGCGCCAGATCATAATCATTCTGGTTGCGCGAAAACACCGGGAAGCGCAGGTCGTAGCAAATCTGCGGCAGAATACGCCAGCCGCGCCAGTTGAACACCTTGCGCGTTTCACCGGGCACATAGTGCTGGTGCTCACTGGCCATGCGGAACAGATGGCGTTTGTCGTACTGGTGCAGCGTGCCGTCGGGCTCCACCAGCAGGAAACGGTTTACCGCGCCCTGGTCGCTCTGAATCGCCGCGCTGCCGCCGACCAGGGCATTCAGGGCTTTGGCATGACCGTGCAGCCACGCTACCACCTGATCCTGCGGCAGCGAACTGGCCGCCGCCTCCATGGCGAAGCCGGTGGTAAACATCTCCGGCAGCAGGATGACATCGCGGCCCGTCAAGCCCTGCAGCACCTCATCGAAATGACGCAGGTTGGCTGCGCCATCCATCCAGCTCAGGGTTTCCTGCAATACGGTAAGTTTTAAAGCTGACATAAACGCTCCGCAGCGGCGTCGAGCGTCGCTTCCTGTTTAGCAAAGCACAGGCGAATGAGCTTGTGCGGGAAAGGGTCCGCGCAGAACACCGACAGCGGAATCGCCGCCACGCCCACTTCACGGGTTAACCACTGGCAGAAACTGACATCATCCAAATCGGAAATGGCGCTGTAATCCACCAGCAGGAAATAGGTGCCGGCACAGGGCAGCACCTTAAACCGGCTGGCGGCCAGCGCCTGCGTCAGACGGTCACGCCGGGCGCGATAGAATGCCGGCAGCGCATCAATATGGTCCGGCTGCTGGCGCAGCATATCGGCAATCGCCAGCTGCGCCGGGGTATTCACTGAAAAGGTGAGATACTGATGCACTTTGCGAATTTCGGCGCTGATCGCCGCCGGAGCGATGCAGTAACCCACTTTCCAGCCGGTCATATGAAAGGTTTTGCCGAAGGATGAGACTGCGATGGCGCGCTGACGCAGGTCGGCATGTGCCAGCACGCTGGCATGGCCCTGCTCATCAAAACAGATGTGCTCATAGACTTCATCGCTGAGCACATAAATTTCCTGTCCGGCGATCGCCTGCCACAGCGCGGCGTAGTCGCTGGCGTGCCACACGGTGGCGGACGGATTATGCGGCGTGTTGACGATCACCAGCCGGGTGCGCGCGCCGAGCAGGCTGCTGAAGGCCTGCCAGTCGACCTGAAAAGCGGGCGGCTGCAGCGCGATGCGTTTCAGCACGCCGCCAGCCAGCTGAACCGCCGGCGCATAGCTGTCGTAACTGGGATCGAAGCAGATCACCTCGTCGCCCGGCCGCACCAGCGCGGTGATCGCAGCATACAGCGCTTCGGTCGCGCCCGCCGTCACGGTGATGTCGCTGTTGATATCCGGCCGATGACCGTACATGTCTGCGGTTTTATCGGCGATCGCCTCGCGCAGCGGCAGGGTGCCAATCATCGGCGCGTACTGGTTGGCGCCTTCGCTGACGTGATGTGCCAGCCGCTGCTGCAAATAGCGCGGGCCGTCAAAATCGGGAAAGCCCTGTGACAGATTGATGGCGTTGTGCTGGGCGGCGAGGGCGCTCATTTGGGTAAAAATGGTGGTGCCGAGCGCCGGTAGTTTGCTCTCGGGGATCAGGTTGGGCTGCGTCATCATCGGGTGCCTTAAGCGCGAATGTCGTTGCGGAGTAACCTTGTGCTGCAGCCACTATAAACAGGATGTTAACACTTGGCAATCGAGACGCTTAGACGTCTAAACGTGGCTGGCACAGACGCTGAGTGCGCTTATCCGCTGCCGCAGGCCATAAAAAAAGCCTCCGGCTGGAGGCTTTTTACGATTACGCCGCTTCGCTGGGGCGGGCGCTCGGTTTGGGTTTGCTGTCCGGTTTGGCCACCGCCAGCGCCTCGGGCGCAAAATCATCCACGTTAATGGCCTTCAGCCGGCTGGCTTCGGCCCGCGTCAGCACCTTCGCTTCACTCTCGTCAATCCAGCCTTCTTTCAGCGCGCGCTGGGCCAGCGCATCCAGCCGGGTGAAGGAGAAGTGTTTTTTCTGCTGCTGACACAGACGATCGTGAATCACTTCTGCCGCCATCACATCCTGCAGCGCCTGCTCCAGCTGACCGGCCGGGTTGTGCTCACTCGGCGTCAGATACTGGCCGCGGCCCAGACGGGTGCGGGTTGCGGACGGCAGCTGCAGCATTTTGGCCAGTTTATGATCCAGTTTATCGGACGGTGCCGGGCAGTGTTTGCCGCCGGCGAAAATCACCAGTCGCAGCGCACCTGCAACCAGGCGATTCGGGAAGTTGCGCAGCAGATCGTCCATCGCCACTTCCGCCTGATGCAGCGCATCCTGCACGCCCCAGTGCACCAGCGGCAGATCCGCCTCGTTGCGGCCTTCATCGTCATAGCGTTTCAGCGTGGCGGATGCCAGATACATCTGACTCAGCACATCGCCGAGGCGTGCCGAAATACGTTCGCGACGTTTCAGGCTGCCGCCCAGCACCGCCATCGACACATCCGACAGCAGCGCAAGGTTGGCGCTCAGGCGATTCAGCTGCTGATAGTAGCGGCGGGTCGCGTCACGGGTTGGCGTAGCGCTGGTGCGGCCGCCGGTCAGGCCAAGCCACAGGCTGCGCACTTTATTACTGCCGACGTGGCCGATATGGCTGAACAGCGCGCGGTCAAAGGCGACGAGATCGTTGTTCGCGGCGGCGTTCATCTCTTCCAGCACCCACGGGTGGCAGCGGATTGCGCCCTGGCCAAAGATAATCATGCTGCGCGTCAGGATGTTCGCGCCCTCAACGGTGATGGCGATCGGGGCGCCCTGATAGGCACGCGCCAGGAAGTTGTTCTCGCCAAGCATGATGCCTTTACCGCCGGCGATATCCATTGCATCAATGATGGCGCGCTGGCCGCGATGGGTGCAGTGGTATTTGACAATCGCTGAGAGCACCGCCGGTTTTTCGCCCAGCATAATGCCGCTGGTGATCAGCGTCGCCGCCGCGTCCATCACGTAAGCGTTACCGGCGATGCGCGCCAGCGGCTCCTCAATCCCTTCCATTTTACCGATAGAGACTTTGAACTGGCGGCGAATGTGCGCGTAGGCACCGGTCGCCAGCGCCAGGCTTTTCAGGCTGCCGGTGGCGTTAGACGGCAGGGTAATGCCGCGTCCTACCGACAGGCACTCAACCAGCATACGCCAGCCCTGACCGGCCATCGCCGGACCGCCGATGATGTAATCGATCGGCACAAAGATATCTTTGCCGCGCGTCGGCCCGTTCTGGAACGGCACGTTCAGCGGGAAGTGACGTCTGCCAATCTCAACGCCTGGCGTATGGGTCGGGATCAGCGCACAGGTAATGCCCAGCTCTTCGGTTTCGCCCAGCAGATGATCCGGGTCGGAGAGCTTAAAGGCGAGGCCGAGCACGGTGGCAATCGGCGCCAGGGTAATGTAGCGCTTGTTCCAGGTCAGGCGCATGCCCAGCACCTGCTGGCCCTGCCAGTCGCCCATGCACACCACGCCGGTATCCGGAATGGCGCCAGCGTCGGAGCCCGCTTCCGGGCTGGTCAGCGCAAAGCAGGGGATTTCATCGCCGCGCGCGAGGCGTGGCAGGTAGTGATCTTTCTGCTCATCGGTACCGTAATGCTGCAGCAGTTCACCCGGACCCAGCGAGTTCGGCACGCCGACGGTGATCGCCAGGATCCCGGACACGCCTGCCAGTTTTTGCAGCACACGCGCCTGCGCGTAAGCGGAAAACTCCAGACCGCCGTACTCTTTTTTGATGATCATGGCAAAGAAGCGGTGCTGCTTGAGGTAAGCCCACAGCTCCGGCGGCAGATCGGCCATTTCATGGGTGATTTCGAAGTCGTTAGCCATGCGGCAGGCTTCTTCTACCGGGCCATCCAGAAACGCCTGTTCCTCTTCGGTCAGGCGCGGCTGCGGGTAGTTGTGCAGTTTCTGCCAGTCCGGTTTGCCGCGAAACAGATCGCCTTCCCACCAGGTGGTACCGGCGTCGATCGCCTCTTTTTCGGTGCGCGACATCGGCGGCATCACCTTCTGGAAGCTGTGCAGAGCCGGCTTTGAGAACATGCTGCGGCGCATCGCCGGCAGGTTGAAAGGCAGCAGAATAATGGCCAGCGGCAGCAGCAGCCACGGCGTCCACAGGCCGGTGGCGGCCAGTGCCGCGGTCCACAGCAGCACAATCGCACTGCTGAGCCGCAGTGAAACCTGATGGTAGAAGAGGGCGCTAATTAACACCAGCGTCGCGATGATCGAGGCAAGCAACATAATGAACCGCTCCGTAAGTTGTAAGAGGTCTGACCTGTTAGTGATAAGGTTTAGAGCAGCGCACGAAATTTATCAATCTGTTTACACCGCAATTACAACCGAACTCACAAAATCGCGCCGGCAATTGGACGTCAGCGCGGCGTCGCGCTTTTCCCTGCTGCGGGCGCTTTGCGGCTCTGGCCCATTCCGTTAAACTTGCTGGGTCAATTTTCCTCTAAAGGACATCCCTATGTATCAGGACATTATTCGCTCAGAACTCAATGAAGCCGCCGATACGCTCAATAAGTTCCTGAGTGATGAAGCCAACATTCACGCCATTCAGCGCGCAGCCGTGCTGCTGGCCGACAGCTTCAAAGCCGGTGGCAAAGTGCTCTCCTGCGGCAACGGCGGCTCGCACTGCGATGCCATGCACTTCGCTGAGGAGCTGACCGGGCGCTACCGCGAAAATCGTCCTGGCTATCCGGCCATCGCCATTTCGGATGTCAGCCATCTCTCCTGCGTCAGCAACGATTTTGGCTACGACTATGTGTTCTCCCGCTACATCGAGGCTGTCGGGCGCGAGGGCGATGTGCTGCTGGGGCTGTCCACTTCGGGTAACTCGGCCAACATCATCAAAGCCGTAGAAGCCGCGCGCGCCAAAGGCATGAAAGTGATTACCCTGACCGGCAAAGACGGTGGCAAAATGGCCGGTACGGCCGATATCGAAATTCGCGTGCCGCACTTTGGTTATGCCGATCGCATTCAGGAGATTCACATCAAAGTGATCCACATCCTGATGCTGTTAATCGAAAAAGAGATGGTTAAGTGATGACGTGCTCCTCCCGCGCCCGCGGGAGGTTCTGATAAGGCGGTTGCTATGTGCGAATTGCTCGGGATGAGCGCCAATGTCCCCACGGATATCTGTTTCAGTTTTACCGGTCTGGTGCAGCGTGGCGGTGCAACCGGGCCGCACAAAGATGGCTGGGGCATCACCTTTTACGAAGATAAAGGCTGCCGCACGTTTAAAGATCCGCTGCCGAGCTACAACTCGCCAATTGCCCGCCTGGTGCAGGAGTATCCGATCAAGTCGCACTCGGTGGTGGCGCATATTCGTCAGGCCAATCGCGGCCAGGTATCACTGGAAAATACCCATCCGTTTACCCGCGAACTGTGGGGCCGCAACTGGACTTACGCGCATAACGGCCAGCTAAAGGGCTATCGCCAGCTGGAGACCGGGCATTTCCGTCCGGTAGGCGAAACCGACAGCGAAAAGGCGTTTTGCTGGATTCTGCATAAGCTGGCTGAGCGCTATCCGCGCACGCCGGGCAACTGGCCGGCGGTGTTTCGCTATGTGGCGGAACTGGCGACGGAGCTGCGCCAGAAGGGCGTGTTCAATATGCTGCTGTCTGACGGACGCTATTTAATGGCCTTCTGCTCAACCAATCTGTACTGGATTACGCGCCGCGCGCCGTTTGGCAAAGCGAAGCTGCTCGATCAGGATGTGGAGATTGATTTTCTGCAGCAGACCACGCCGAAAGACGTGGTGACGGTGATTGCGACGCAGCCGCTGACCGGTAATGAAACCTGGCACCGCATCGTGCCAGGCGAGTGGGCATTATTTTACCTGGGTGAGCGCCAGGAATGATTTCGACGCCGCTTCCGGCGTGGTCATGACCGGCGTGTTGTTCACCGCATACTGACCGGTTGCCGTCACGTTGACCGTTGGCGGCACGTGGTATTTGGCGAAGTAAGCATAGCCCGGCTGCAGTTCACGCCAGAAGCTGATGTAAGTCGAGTAACGATGACGCTGCATGTTGCTGTCGGTCATGCGGAACGGGAAGATGTTGACCTGCACATCCTGCTGACCGTTACGCAGCGCGGCGTTCACGTAAGTGAAGATCTCATCCATCGATGCGTTGGTCATGGCATAGCAGCCCACGGACACGCAATCGCCGTGAATCATCAGATAGTTACCGTTATAGCCTTTGGCGCGATCGTACTGATTCGGAAATCCGGTATTGATGGCGCGATAAAAACGGCTGTCCGGCTTAAGCTGATTCATCTTCACGTTATAAAAGCCTTCCGGACTTTTAAAATCGCCCTGACGACGTTTCGGCCCGAGGCCGCCGGAGAAGTTACAGATGCGATAGCTGTCCAGCAGACGATATTCATTACCGATTTTGCCGTACAGTTCCAGCGTACGCTCTTCCTTGAAGATCTGAATAAATACCGGTGTACCCAGTAATTGTTTCTTTAACTCTTTGCTCACCGGAGCCAGCGGCTGCATTGGCTCAGGCGTCATTGCCCAGCTCAGGAGCGGCATAAGAATCATCGCAAACAATAATGCGATTCTGCCCATTCTGTGTGTACCTTGAAGTGAAGAGGAACGCTGACGCAGTGCGTCACTGTATTGCATTATCGGAAATATCCGCTACCGCAGCGCAACATTATCATTGTCTGGCGTTTAATCAAGCCGGAGTCCGAGAAAATGGTGCAATCCTAAAGGGAATACGACCACAAATTTGTAAACTTTAATCGCACGCGCCACAAATATTGCCGTTGTTTTTCTCTGCTGTATACTTATCCAGTATCCGGAGGGGCGTATGCGCAAAATCATTCATGTCGATATGGACTGCTTTTTCGCGGCAGTGGAAATGCGCGACGATCCTTCATTACGTGATATCCCGATTGCCATCGGCGGCAGCCGCGTGCAGCGTGGGGTGATCAGCACCGCCAACTATCCGGCGCGGAAATACGGTGTGCGCAGCGCGATGCCGACCGCCACGGCGCTGCGCCTCTGTCCCCATCTGAAACTGCTGCCCGGCCGCTTTGACGCCTATAAAGAAGCTTCGCAGCAGATTCGCGCCATCTTTACCCGCTATACGCCACTGATTGAGCCGTTGTCGCTGGATGAAGCCTATCTGGACGTCACCGACAGTGAATACTGCCAGGGATCGGCCACGCTGATGGCGCAGGCGATTCGCGCCGATATCCTGCGCGAAACCGGCCTGACCGCGTCCGCCGGCATTGCGCCGATCAAGTTCCTCGCCAAAATCGCCTCAGACATGAACAAGCCAGACGGCCAGTATGTGATCACGCCGCAGGCGATGCCGGACTTTCTGCTGACGCTGCCGCTGAGCAAGATTCCCGGCGTCGGCAAAGTGGCCACCAAAAAGCTCGAAGAGATGGGGCTGCGCACCTGCGCTGACGTACAACAGGCCGATCTGGCGCAGTTGCTGAAGCGCTTTGGAAAATTTGGCCGCGTGCTGTGGGAGCGCAGCAACGGCATCGACGATCGTGACGTGGTGGTGGAGCGCGAGCGTAAATCGCTGGGTGTCGAGCGTACGCTGGGCGAGGACATCCATCACTGGGAGCAGTGTCTGGAGATTATTGATTTTCTCTATGCCGAACTCGATCGCCGTCTCAGCGCGATCCGCCCGGATAAGCAGATTGCGCGCCAGGGCGTAAAGCTGAAATTCAACGATTTCCAGCTCACCACCCAGGAGCATGTCTGGCCGGTGCTGAATAAAGACGACATGATCGCCGTGGCGCGTCAGGCCTGGGACGAGCGCCGCGCCGGACGCGGTGTGCGGCTGGTGGGGCTGCACGTCACGCTGGTAAATCCGCAGCTGGAACGCCAGCTGGTGCTGGGGTTGTAATGGCTGAGCTGCCGCTGGAAGAGCGCTACAGCGCGGTTGCCTGACGCGGCACCGTTACCGTAAATAAAAAATCCTGCCCGGGGGCAGGATTTTTTTTATCGCAACGGCGTTACGCTTTTTCCGGTACCACGTTCAGCAGCGCAGTCAGCAGTTTCCAGTACAGACCGACGCTGTCGATGTGCACCTGCTCGTCCGGCGAGTGTGGACCGGTGATGGTAGGCCCAATCGACACCATGTCCATGTCTGGATACGGTTTTTTGAACAGACCGCACTCCAGACCGGCGTGAATCACCTGAATGTTTGGCGTCTTACCAAACAGCGCTTCATAGGTCTTACGCGTCAGCGCCATGATCGGCGAGTCGGCATCCGGCTGCCAGCCCGGGTAACCACCTTTCGGCGCGGTTTTCGCCCCGGCCAGCGCACCCAGCGAAGTCAGGGTTTCGACCACCCAATCTTTACCGGTGTCGATCAGCGAGCGGATCAGGCAGATGATCTCGGCGCTGTCCTGCTCCATGGTGACCACGCCGACGTTAAGCGAGGTTTCCACCACGCCTTTCGCCACGTCCGAGTTGCGAATCACACCGTTTGGCGTGCTGTTCAGCAGGTTGATGAAGCGATCGCGGCTGTCTGCGGTCAGCGCCTGGCCCTGATGCGCCAGCGGCTCGCTCAGCACGGCGACGTTCTTCTCTTTACTGCCCAGCTCATTCTGCAGCGTGGCCTGGAAATGGGCGGCAGCAGACTTCAGCGCATCCACTTTATGGCTGTCGATGGCCAGCGTAGCGAACGCCTCGCGCGGAATCGCATTGCGCAGCGTACCGCCGGTGAACTCAATCAGACGGATATCCAGCTCAGCAGCGTGCACGGCAAGGAAGCGCGCCAGCAGCTTGTTGGCGTTGCCGAGACCAAGATGAATGTCCGCGCCGGAGTGGCCGCCTTTCAAACCTTTCAGCGTCAGCTTCAGGGTTTCGAAACCGGCAGGCACGGCCTCGCGGCTCAGCGGCAGGGTAGTGATAAAGTCGATACCCCCGGCACAGCCCATGTAGATCTCACCTTCCTCTTCCGAGTCGGTGTTGATCAGGATGTCCGCCTGCAGCCAGTTTGGTTGCAGACCGAAGGCGCCGTCCATGCCCGACTCTTCGGTCATGGTCAGCAGCACTTCCAGCGGGCCGTGGGTCAGGCTGTTGTCCGCCAGCACCGCCAGCGCAGAGGCCATACCGATACCGTTATCCGCACCCAGCGTGGTGCCGCGCGCTTTCACCCACTCGCCATCAACGTACGGCTGAATCGGGTCTTTGGTGAAGTCGTGTACCGTGTCATTGTTCTTCTGCGGCACCATATCAAGGTGCGCCTGCAGCGCCACCGGAGTACGGTTTTCCATGCCTGCGGTAGCAGGTTTACGAATCAGGATATTGCCGACCTGATCGCGTTCAACCCAGAAACCTTGCTCTTTAGCCCAGCCAACAACGTATTCGGCCAGCGCTTCTTCATGGTAAGAAGGGTGCGGAATCGAGCAGATTTTTGCGAAGATGTCCCACAGCGGCTGCGGGGAAAGTTGAGACAATTCAGACACAACGCGTCTCCTGTGTCAGCGCGGCGGACATACCGCTCGCACGCGGGTTTCCAGTGAAAGATCGCCGTCAGCACATCTGACGTGATGGGCCAGAGAATATCACTGTTTCCTGCCGGGTGCGCCATCGGGCGCGCTAAAAACCTGCAACCGATGTGACGGGTGCTGGTTTTTAACGCGTCAGATCCTTATAATCTCGCGCAACCTTTTCCCCCTTGCATATTTTTAAGCCAATTTCATTGGCCGGGATTCCTTTTATGAGCGAAAAATACGTCGTTACCTGGGACATGCTGCAGATTCATGCCCGTAAACTGGCCCAGCGCCTGCTTCCTGTGGAACAGTGGAAAGGCATCATCGCGGTCAGCCGCGGTGGTCTGGTTCCGGCATCGCTGCTGGCGCGTGAACTGGGGATTCGCTACGTCGATACCGTGTGCATCTCCAGCTACGATCACGATCACCAGCGTGAAATGAAAGTGCTGAAGCGCGCAGAAGGCGACGGTGAAGGTTTTGTGGTCATCGACGATCTGGTGGATACCGGCGGTACCGCGCAGGCGATTCGTGATATGTATCCAAAAGCGCGTTTCTGCACCATCTTCGCCAAGCCGGCTGGCCGCGCGCTGGTGGACGACTACATTGTCGATATTCCGCAGAACACCTGGATCGAGCAGCCGTGGGACATGGGCGTGGTGTACATTCCGCCGATTGTAAAAAGCTGATTGATGCAACGCAAACAACGCCCGGTTATGCCGGGCGTTGTGCTTTCTGCGCCTCGCGCCCGTGCGGCGGGTGCAGTACACTCTTAGCCATCTATGCGACTGCCGCAGGAGAAGCTTAAGATGGCCGAGAAAAATCTCAGCGAAGAACTGTTCAAACCCCGCTTCAAACACCCGGAAACCTCCTCGCTGGTGCATCGCCAGCACCACCCGACGGCGCAGGTGCACAATGCCCTGGAAGGCGATACCCAGCGCGGCTGGTATCGCATGCTGAATAAGCTGCTGTGGACGTGGCGCGGCCTGGCGCCGCAGGAGATCAGCGAAGTGCTGGCGCGCATTGCCGTCAGTAAGTTTGAACACACCGACGAAACGCTGCTGGACACGGTGATTGGCTATCGCGGCGGCAACTGGAACTATGAGTGGTCGAAGCAGGCGGCGCAGTGGCAGCAGCGCGCGATGCAGAACGCCGATCACGATGAGGCCGGCCAGCAGTGGCTGCATGCCGCCAGTCTCTACAGCCTGGCCGCGTATCCTTACATTAAAGGTGATGAGCTGGCGGATCAGGCGCAGGTGCTGGCGAATCGCGCTTATGAAGAAGCCACCCAGCGTCTGCCAGGCGAGCTGAAATCTCTGACCTTTCCCATCAGCGGCGGCAGTCCGGTCACCGGCTTCCTGCATATGCCGGCGCAGGCCAGCGCGCCGTATCCCACCGTGCTGCTGTGCGGCGGTCTCGACTCGCTGCAGAGCGACCATTACCGGCTGTTTCATGATTATCTGGCACCGCGCGGCATCGCCATGCTGACGCTGGATATGCCGTCGGTGGGTTTCAGCAGCAAATGGACGCTCAATCAGGACACCAGCCAGCTGCATCAGCAGGTGCTGCGCGAGCTGAGCAACGTGCCGTGGATTGATCACACGCGCGTGGCGCTGTTCGGTTACCGCTTTGGCGCCAACGTGGCGACGCGGCTGGCTTACCTTGAGGTGCCGCGTCTGCGCGCGGTGGCGTCGCTCGGGCCGATGGTGCATCACGTGTTTGTCGATGCGCAGCGCCAGCAGCAGCTGCCGGATATGTATATGGACATGCTGGCCAGCCGGCTGGGCATGTCGTCGACCTCCGACAGCAATCTGCGCATCGAGCTCAACCGCTATTCGCTCAAAGTGCAGGGCCTGCTGGGTCGCCGGACGCCGGTGCCGATGCTGGCCGCTTACTGGCCCAACGATCTGTTCAGCCCGGAAGAGGAGGCGCAGCTGATCGTCAACTCCTCGGCGCAGGGCAAGGCGCTGGCGATTCCCGCCACGCCAGTGTTTGCCAGCTTTGACAAGGCGCTCAATCAAATTTGCGACTGGCTGGCAAAACAGTTGCAGCGCTAACTGGCGAAATACGCAGACTCTGCTACAACTTATCTTCGGGAAAATACGTGCGGTGGCGTTTTGCCGCCGCGCTGCGTTTTATACGGTTTATTTGAGGGAGAGAGTTAGCATGACGTTACCGAGTGGTCACCCCCGTAGTCGCCTGCTTAAGCGCTTCACCGAATTGGGGCCGTACATCCGTGAAGGACAGTGTGAAGAGACGCGTTTCTTCTTTGATTGCCTGGCGGCGTGCGTCAACGTCAAACCGGCGCCGGAAAGCCGCGAGTTCTGGGGCTGGTGGATGACGCTGAACGCCTATGAAGATCACTTCACCTACGAATACCACTTCGGCCTGTTTGATAAAGACGGCGACTGGAGCGTGGCCGCCATCAAGGGCAAAGAGAACAATGAGAAAGTGGAGAGCACGCTGCGTAATTTCCACGAGCGCCTGAAAGCCACGCTGCATGAGTTTAAGCTTGATCTCAGGCCCGCGGCGGGGTTCAAAGAAGAGCCGGTTAAACTCAGCGCCTGAACCTGAGTCAGACCTGAATAAGAAAGAGCCGGTGATGAGCCGGCTCTTTTTTTACAGACACAGACAGGGTAATGCTGACGCTTAGAACTGGTAGGTCAGACCGACCGCCACCACGTCATCGCTGTTGATGCCCAGCGGGTTGTTGTCATCCAGCTGGTTGATTTTGTAGTCAACCATGGCCGACATGTTTTTGTTGAAGTAGTACGTCATCGCCACGTCGACATATTTCACGATGTCCGCATCGCCAATGCCTTCAATGTCTTTGCCTTTGCTCTGCACGTAGCCCAGCGATGGGCGCAGACCGAAGTCGAACTGATACTGCGCAACCACTTCAAAGTTTTGCGTTTTATTCGCCACGCCGCCCGTGATTGGCGTCATGTTACGGGTTTCAGAGTAGGTCGATGCCAGGTAGATGCTGTTCGCATCATATTTGATGCCCGCGCCCCAGGCTTCCGCTTTGTCACCACGGCCCAGACGGGTCGCCACGTCCTGCGAGTTGGTACGGTCAGCAGAGGAGATCGCACTCATCAGGCTGACACCGCTATCGCCGAGGGTGTAACCCAGTGACGCACCGTAACCGTCGCCGTTCTGCTTAGGAATCTCTGAACGGCCGTTGGCGCTGGTGGAATCGTTCTTGCCCTGATACTGAACCGCGAAACGCAGGCCATCAACCAGACCGAAGAAATTGCTGTTGCGGTAAGTAGCGACGCCAGAAGTACGGCCCAGCATGTAGGTGTCGGTGTAGGCACTGTCGCCACCGAATTCTGGCAGCACGTCGGTCCATGCCAGCACATCGTAAACCACGCCGTAGTTACGACCGTAATCAACAGAGCCGTAGTTACCAAACTTCAGACCGGCAAAGCCCAGACGGGTTTTGTTACCGATGTTAGCGTCGGTGTTGGTTTCCGCGCGGTTACCCTGGAACTGATATTCCCACTGACCGTAGCCGGTCATCAGGTCGTTAATCTGCGTCTGCCCTTTGAAGCCCAGACGGATGTAAGTTTTGTCGCCGTCAGCGGCTGCGTTGTCGCTGAAGTAGTGCATGCCTTTCACACGACCGTACAGATCCAGTTTGTTACCGTCTTTGTTATAAACTTCTGCGGCTTGTGCGGTTGAGGCCAGAGCCAGCGCGGAAACGATGAGTGCCAGTGTGCTTTTCTTCATTTTGCTATCAATCCCAATGAGTAAAATTTGTTGTACCCGTGAAAAGGTTTGTAAAACACGGGACGTTTTACCGACTGGCAATGAAGGTTTTATGACATTTTTTCTGATTTCTTGTTAATCGCGAACTTTTGGTCTACCCGCTTGTCAGGCGTTTTTTGTGCTTTTCCCCTTGCCGCTGTTGGCTTCCTTGCTGACTCCTGTTAAAACGTCCCTTCGCAGATTTTTTTCTTACATGGCAGGAAAAACATGAGTGGCAGTCAGACCCTGGTGGTCAAATTGGGTACCAGCGTCCTCACCGGCGGATCGCGCCGGCTGAACCGGGCGCATATGGTGGAGCTGGTTCGGCAGTGTGCACAACTGCACGCCGCCGGTCATCGCATTATCATCGTCACCTCAGGCGCGATTGCCGCTGGTCGCGAACACCTTGGTTACCCGGAACTGCCACCGACCATCGCCTCAAAGCAGCTGCTGGCTGCGGTGGGGCAGAGCCGTTTAATCCAGCTGTGGGAGCAGCTGTTCTCCATCTACGGTATCCATATCGGGCAGATGCTGCTGACGCGCGCCGACATGGAAGACCGTGAACGCTTCCTCTACGCGCGCGATATGCTGCGCGCGCTGCTCGACAACCATATCGTGCCGGTGATTAACGAGAACGACGCGGTGGCAACCGCGGAAATCAAGGTTGGCGATAATGACAACCTGTCCGCGCTGGCGGCGATGCTCGGCGGTGCCGATAAACTGCTGCTGCTGACCGATCAGCCTGGTCTGTTTACCGCCGATCCGCGCACCAATCCCGAAGCAGAACTGATCAGCGATGTGCATCAGATTGATGATGCGCTGCGCACGCTGGCTGGCGGCAGCGTCTCCGGTCTCGGCACCGGCGGCATGGCCACCAAACTGCAGGCGGCGGATGTCGCCTGCCGCGCCGGCATTGACGTGATCATTGCGGCCGGCAGCCGCCCGGATGTGATCGGGGATGTGCTGCACGGCAAACCGGTGGGGACGCGCTTCCACGCGCAGCAGTCACCGCTGGAAAACCGCAAGCGCTGGATCTTCGGCGCGCCACCGGCGGGTGAGATCACCATAGACGACGGCGCGCTGGCGGCGGTGCTGGAGCGCGGCAGTTCGCTGCTGCCGAAAGGCGTCCGTGACGTGCAGGGCAATTTCTCGCGCGGCGAAGTGATCCGCATTCGTAACCTGCAGGGGCGCGATATCGCCCACGGCGTCACGCGCTATAACAGCGATGCGATGCGCATGATCGCTGGTCATCACAGTCAGGAGATTGGTGAGATCCTCGGTTACGAATATGGCCCGGTTGCGGTGCACCGCGACGATATGATCGTCAGTTAAGGAGCGGATGATGTTAGAACAGATGGGTAAAGCGGCGCGTGAAGCGTCGTACAAACTGGCGGAGCTCTCCACCGAACAAAAAAATCAGGTGTTGCTGACCATCGCCGATCGGCTGGAAGCGGAAAGCGCCGACATTCTGGCGGCTAACCAGCAGGATCTGGCCGATGCGCGCACTAACGGCATGAGTGCGGCGCTGCTCGATCGTCTGACGCTCAACCCGCAGCGCCTGAAAGGCATCGCGGACGACGTGCGCCAGGTGTGCCGTCTGGCCGATCCGGTTGGCCAGCTGATCGACGGCGGGCTGCTCGACAGCGGCCTGCGCATTGAGCGACGTCGCGTGCCGCTTGGCGTGATCGGGGTGATCTACGAAGCGCGCCCGAACGTCACGGTCGATGTGGCGTCACTGTGTCTGAAAACCGGCAACGCGGCGATTCTGCGCGGCGGCAAAGAGACTTACCGCACCAACGCCGCCACGGTGCGGGTGATCCAGAACGCGCTCATCGAGCATGGTTTACCGGCAGCAGCGGTGCAGGCGATTGAGAATCCGGATCGCGAACTGGTGAATCAGCTGCTGAAGCTTGATCGCTACGTTGACATGTTGATCCCGCGTGGCGGCGCCGGGCTGCACAAGCTGTGTCGCGAAAATTCCACCATTCCGGTGATCACCGGCGGTATCGGCGTGTGCCATCTCTATCTCGACGAAACCATGGAGACGGACGCCGCGCTGGAGGTGATTGTTAACGCCAAGAAGCAGCGTCCCAGCGCCTGTAACTCGCTGGAAACTCTGCTGATTCATCGCGATCAGGCCGAACGCTTCATTCCGGCGTTTCTGCAGCGCATGGCGCAGGAGAACATTGCGCTGCACGCCGATGAAAACGTGCTGGCGCGGCTGCAGCAGGGACCGGCCAGCGTGGTGGCGGTGCAGATGCACCATTACGACGATGAGTGGCTGTCGAACGATCTGAACGTCAAACTGGTGGCGGACATTGACGAGGCCATCGCTCACATTCGTCAGCACGGCACGCAGCACTCTGACGGCATTCTGACGCGCAGCATTAGCAACGCCAACCGCTTCGTAAATCAGGTCGATTCGTCGGCGGTGTACGTGAACGCCAGCACCCGCTTTACCGACGGCGGCCAGTTTGGTCTCGGCGCTGAAGTGGCGGTCAGCACGCAGAAACTGCATGCGCGCGGTCCGATGGGGCTGGAAGCGCTCACCACCTACAAATGGATTGGCTGGGGCGACGATACGCTGCGCCGTTAGTTTTCTCTCCGGCATCAAAACAGGCACCTGATACGGTGCCTTTTTTTGTCGCTTTCGATCCAGTTATTTCCAGAGCTTTTCGTTTTATTCCTGTCATCTGTGGCGCGCGCGCGGCTTTTCGCCCATTTTTTGCTGTGGGTGCTGGTCTCAGCGTTACAGAACAATCCTGAAAACCCCTGTCAGAACAAGCTGTCAGAGATTCATTACTGGTTTCCACCAGGGCGAAGAGGATAATGATCGTCCAGCTTTATTGATAAAAGCGGTTGGGTAGTAAACTAGCGGTAATATAAAATGAACTGGTAGCAAAAATGAAAATAACATTCAGTCTTTTACTGATGGCAGACTATTAACTGATGGTTAAAAAAGAGAGTACCAGACAAGCTTTTACTGCCAGGCTGATTGCCGCATGCGAGAGCGCGGGAATTGTCGGACATGGACGGAACAAACAGGTCGCTCAGGCACTGCAACAACGGGGATGCAGGATCTCAACTCCAGGGGTCTGGAAATGGTTTAACGCGCAATCCATTCCGGATGACAGTAATCTGCTGGCGCTCAGCCAGCTGTTAGGCGTGCGCGTGGAGTGGCTACAGTTCGGCATGGAAAAACCGGATGTGGCGCTTGCCCGTCAGCGCCTGATCGATCCGCAGCACATGTTCCGCGTCGAAAGCCTGGACATCGGGCAACGCAGCGCACAGGGTATTGTCGCGCGCGACGAACTGGTCGAGACCATTCAGGCGATTGAATACGGTCTGGATGAGGCGCGCGTGCTGTTTAACGGCCGCCCGGCCGAAAATATCCGGCTGATTGCCCTGAACAGTGACTCCATGGCCGGTACCTTCGCACCGCGCGATCAGCTGTTCGTTGATATCAGCGTGCACCGCTTCGACGGCGACGGCATCTATCTGTTCAATCTCGACAACCAGCTCTACCTCAAGCGGCTGCAGTTACAGCACAAGAAGGTGGCGGTGATCTCCGATAACAAACGCTACGAGACCTGGTATCTGACGCTGGACGAAGCGGCGTCGCTGCAGGTGATTGCCCGCGTCATCATGAGCCAGGCGCGTGACTATCAGATTCTGGGCTGAGCAGCAGTGCGCTAACTGGCAAAAAAATAATCCGGCTGAAATCAAAAATTTAACTGTCGGTAAATAAAAAATTAACTGTCAGTGTTTGCCAATGCATTAGAACCTGTTAATAATTTGACCATAGATGGACGACATCTCTGCTCCCGGATGAGCCCGCTCTTAAACAATTGAGGCGCTGCACAAGCGCGAGACAACCCACCCAAAGTCAGTGAATTTTGGGATGGGGTGGATACGCACTTAGCAGCGTCGTCAGTTGTCCTCTGCTTTTACTCTCCTCTGCTTATGCCTGGCCGTTTTTTACGGCCGGGCAAGCCAGTTGCGGGTGATTGCAGAGGGGCCACGGACGTCCCGGTCTGTGCCGAATCGCCGTGCTCACCACCCCATCGCCAAAGACTCATTCACAGGAGGAGTTATGGCGATTATTCAATATGGCAAATCAGTCTTTAGCGGAAACGCGCGCACCCGTCGCCACCGGCGGCGTCAGCCGCTCAGCCGCCTGAAGCGCAGCATCGACAGTGCCCTGGGCCTGGAGTGTGATGAGATCACCCTGCGCACCGCCGAGCGCATCTGCCAGCGGGAAATCCGCTCCCGGGTAGACCGCGCAGTACTGGCGCCCACGCGGCCCTGCAACGACAACCCCAGCTTTGATAACTGCTGTTTGCCCCACGTTCATCTGTACGCCGTGCGTTAATTCTCTGCTGTTTTCCCAGTTCTGAACGGAACGTTTCACCTTTCCTCACTGTTTAGTTGCGCTTGAGCGTTGCGCTTAACGGCTGCCTGTCGCCCGGCGCAACCGATCAGCGAGGTTTATGTGTTGTGGTTATTTGCGCAGCTTTTCATGCCGTTGCGCCCGTCAAAGAGGAACCGTTATGAGCCAAATCATTGCCATTTTGAATTTCGAAGAGGGATACCGCGAAGCGCCTTACCTCGACACGCAGGGGTTTCCCACCGTTGCGGGCGGTATTCGCATCGGGCCGAAAGGCGCGTCGCTCAGCCACTATATCTTCCGCGTGCCGCGCCGCGTTGGCGACGTGTGGAAGCAGTGCATCGTTGAGGGCAAGGTGCAGGAGATGCAGCAACGCGCGCTGGTGCAGCAGGCACTGAGTCAATGCAACGAGGCGCGCAGCGATGTGCTGATCAGCATGGCCTACCAGATGGGCGTCGACGGTCTGGCGCTGTTTCGCGGCATGCTCACCGCGGTGACGCAACGCGATTTCGACGCGGCGGCGAACGCCATGCTCGACAGCCTGTGGGCGCGGCAAACTGCGGGGCGCGCCCGGCGTCATGCCGAAGTGATGCGCACGGGCACCTACGACATCTACAGGGGGCTGTTATGAACATGCGCTGGCTGTTGTTCGTTATCGCCGTGCTGGCGGCCATCATCCTGCTGCTGTTGCTGCAGCGCTTCACCACGCTGGAGTTTGTTAAACACGCGCGCCTGCTGTTTAAAACCTGGTCGGTGTGGCTGGCGTCGCTGGGTTCGATGCTCAGCGCCTGGGTGCAGTCGTTTCCCTCGTCAGCGCTGGATGCATGGAACGCGCTGCCGGCGGATATCAAAGAGATCCTGCCGCACAACTATCTCGGCCTGATCGGTGCCTTCATGGTGGCGATGGGCGTACTGGCGCAGTTCGTGCGTCAGAAGAACCTGGTGGAGCAGAGAAAAACGCTGGAGGACAAACCATGAGCTTTCTTCTTTCTCAGCTTGCCGGCAGCTGGCACTGGCTGGCAGCAATTGGCGGCGTGATTGCCGCGCTGATTGCCAGCTACGCCGGCGGTAAAAAAATCGGCAAGGTGCAGCAGCAGGCGAAAGCTGATGTTGCGCAGGCCGAAAAGACCGCCGCGCAGGCGGTTGAAGTTAATCACCAGCAGCAACAGCTGCGTGAGGAGGCCAGACGTGTGGAAACCCGCAACGGTAATCTTGATGACGCTGCTGCTCGCGACAAGCTGCAGCAGTCGAAATATCACCAGCCCTGAGGCGCCCGTCGTGATCGACTCCGCCTGTTCACTCTTTTCCCCGATTTATACCCACGGCAATGACGCCGAACGCATGGACATTCGCACCGTGCGCGCCATCAACAACCACAACGATCTCTGGGATCAGCACTGCCGTCCAGCGGCGCACTGACGCTGTTCTCACGCTTTGTATTGCAAACCTGAAATGCCGAGGAGGCTAAGATGATCGAAGTTAACTCTTTTGCTGAACTGCGTACCACTGTGCCGGCCAAAAATGGCGATCTGGCGTTCCTGCGCCGCTACAACCCGGACTCTACCTTCCGTGGCGGCGGTGATTTCACCGGCTTTATCGGCACCACCACGGCCGCCGATGACGGCGGTACGCTGGCGGTCGGCAATGGCTTTTACTGGAAACGCGTGATCAACGATCCGGCTGACGTCAACGTCTACCACTTTGGCGCGAAAGGGGACGGTTACGCCAACGACACCGATGCCTTTAACCGCATGCTGGCGTGGACGCAGGGCTACAGCGGGAATATCCGTGACCTGCCGGTGCGTTTTCCGGGCGGTAAATTCCTGATTAACCCGATCGACATCAGCGCTACCGAGATCGCCTTTTTTGGTCTGCAGGGGGATGACGTGGAGCTGGGTTCGCTGCCGCGCACCACCATCATCTCCGACAAAAGTGCCAACACGGTGTTCAAAGTGAAGGCACGGCGGACCGCGATCAAAGGCATCACCTGGCACGGTCAGGCATCGGCCGACGTCACCACCAACAAAGGTACCATTACCGCCGAGATGTGTACCAACGTGCAGCCGTTCTTCGAAAACACCTGCATCGAAGGCACCACGTTAAATATTTACTGTTTCCGCGCGCAAAACAGCGGCGGCACGGTGATTAAAGCGCTGGATACGCTCGACAGTAAATTTGACCAGATCTACACGCTGTGGACCTATGGCCGGGTGTTTGACATTGGCTGGTCGAACTCGCCAAACGGCAAGTGGGACCACTCAACGGCTATCGAGATCTGCAACTGTAACTTCCAGACCGGCTATGGCGACGCCACGCTGTACATGCCGCGCGTGACGCAGGGCATCATGCGTAACGTGTGGATTGAGCACACGCGTAATCCGGGCGATCTGTCGGACGGTGCCTGGAGCATTGATACGCTGAACATTGAGGATTGCGGCACGCCGTTCAATCTCAATAATGCGCGCGTCATCATGCGCCAGATTGGCCTGCAGTCCGGAGCGAAGATCTCGAACGATATGGCCGGCACGCGCTGGCTGTCGACCTTTGACTACGGCTATCGCCGCGAAGAGCATCACGGCACGCTGATCACCGGCTCATTCCGCGCGGGCTACTACAGCGGCCACAAAGTCACCAACAATACCGACACCGATAACTGGTATCGCCTCGGCCAGCTGTTCTTCCCGACGGCGAATCAGCAGTGGGTGATGGAGCTGATTGGTAAAGCCGACGCCACCCAGCCAACCGGAACGGCCGCTTCGCCGGTCAATCTGGCGGGCACCGGGAAAACGTGGATTAACCTGCAGCGGCTGGAAACGGTATGGGCTGACGCCTGCCATATGGGGCAGCCGGCGGTGCTGGATATTCGCTACAGCCGCGTCGGCACCACCTATGCCGTGGTATGGGTGAAGCTGCGCGCCAACAGCGGCGACACGCTGATTAACCTGAAGACCACCGGTCCGACGCGTTTTGAAGCTGGCTCCTGCTCGCTGTTCCAGCCTGATTTCTCGGTGGTGACGGATACCACCAAAATGGGCACCCTCAAACCGGCGGCGCGCTTTGGCCTGCACAATGGCGTCGCGGGTATTGGGGCTAACGAGAAAGGCGTGCTTACCGTCGCGACGGCAGCAGGTACGCCGACCAATAAAACCACGCCGACGGGCTTTGTGCTGGTCAATATCAACGGTGTCGATCGTAAGCTTCCTTATTACGATTGAGGCCAGCACCTTTTGGCGAGGCTGCGGCCTCGCCTTTTTTTGTGCCTGGCGCGAGAGGGCAGTGTTCGCGGCGGTTTTTCCGCGTCAAAATCGTAAGGCCAGCGCGGGTGATGCTGAAAAACGCAGCACTTAACCGGCACCATCTTGACTCATCCCCCCGATTTTTCTATGTTTACTCCCCGTAGTTCCCGCCTCAATGCCGGTATAGCTCAGTTGGTAGAGCAGCGCATTCGTAATGCGAAGGTCGCAGGTTCGACTCCTGTTTCCGGCACCAGTTAAATCAATCCCTTATCTAATATTGTTACCGTCCCGATTCAGCCTGTGTGACAGATTTGAGACCGAAGCATCCATAAGCTTGTCGATTTTTTGCGTGAGCAGAGAGGTGATGGGCGTCAGGATAATCACAATCTAAAAGAGGCGCATTGCTCGGGCGCGGCACCCTGCGCCGCAGTGCTATTCACTGCAGCGCTCACCTCATCCTTACCCAGCAATCAGCGCCCTTGGTTCCAGAAACGCGCTGATACCCGCCTGACCCATCTCCCGGCCGATGCCGGAGTGGCGGAAACCGCCGAACGGCGCGCGTGGTTCGTGTGCCAGCGTGTTGATCATCACGCGGCCGGCGATCAGCTGTTCTCCCACGATGCGTGCATGCTGTTCATCCGCCCCGATCACCAGTGCCGACAGGCCGTAATCGCTGTCGTTGGCTATGGCGATGGCTTCGGCTTCATCGCGGTAGGTCAGGATGCTCAGCACCGGGCCAAAAATCTCTTCGCGCGCCAGCGGCATTTCATTGGTGACATCGCTGAACAGCGTCGGGCGGATATACCAGCCGTGGTGCAGCCCGTGCGGGCGGCCGCTGCCGCCGGTCAGCAGGCGCGCGCCCTGTTGTTCGCCAAGCGCAATATAGTGCTGCACGCGCTGCCACTGTTTCTCGTTGACCATCGGCCCGATGGTGGTGCGCGCGTCAGCCGGATCGCCGGAGACCTCCGCAGCGACTGCCGCCGTCAGCGCCTGTTCGAACTCGGCCTTGCGCTGCTCCGGCACCAGAATACGCGTGCCGGCAATACAGGCCTGGCCGCTGTTGATAAAGCCAGCCTGAACCGCCAGCTGGGCTGCCTGGGCGGCATCGGCATCCGGCAAAATCAGCGTCGGTGATTTACCGCCCAGCTCCAGCGTGACGCGTTTAAAGGTGTCGGCGGCGCTTCGCAAAATCGCTTTGCCGGTGGCGGTCGAGCCGGTGAAGGAGATTTTCGCCACCTGCGGACTGCGGCTCAGGGCTTCACCGACGCTGGCACCGCGTCCGGTGACGATATTAAACACCCCCGCAGGCAAACCGGCGGTGTGCAGCGCCCTGGTGATCACCTGGGTCTGCAACAGGCTGAACTCGCTGGGTTTGATCACGGCGGTACAGCCTGCGGCAATTGCGGTCGCCAGTTTGTGGCAGATAAAGCCCGCGTTGCTGTTCCATGGCGTGATCAGGCCGGCAACGCCGAGCGGCAGCATCTGCACCTGCGCGCGGCCTGCCTGTTGTACAAACGGGTAGCGTTTCAGATCTTCTATTACCTGCAGAATCACGTCAGCCGGATAGCGGCTCATCCACTCGGACCGTGCGGTGGGCGCGCCGTACTCCTCAAGGATCGCCGCGCGCAGCTCGCTTTCGGCGCGGTTAACCGCATGGTACATCTGTTCCAGTAGGGTGATGCGCTGCGCCACCGTGGTCGCGGCGAAGGCGGGAAACGCCGCCGCGGCTGCCGCAATTGCGCGTTCAGCATCCTGCGCATTGGCCAGACGCGCTTTACCGATTACGCTGCCATCGGCAGGTTTGATAATATCCAGCCATTCATCGCCGTCAGGAGTGACAAACTGGCCGTTGATATAGATGTGTTCAATCATGTGCATGGCTATGCTCCTTTGCATGTTGCGTGGCGGCAAAGTAGCACGCACCACCGGCGGCGATAATCCGCCTCCGCCTGCAAAGGGTATTGCGCAAAACGGAATAATTGATGAACCGGACAGGTCTGACTGAACTGGAAATTGTGCTGGCGGTCGCGCGGCGCGGCACCTTTAAAGCGGCGGCCAGCGAGCTGGAGATGTCGCCTTCGGCGGTGACCAATGCGGTTGCCGCGCTGGAGAAACGGCTGGGCGTGCGGCTCTTCAACCGCACCACGCGCAGCGTCGCGCTGACCGATGCCGGACGGCGTTTCAGCGAGAAAATTGTGCCAGCGCTGGCGATGATCCGCAGCGCGGCTGAGGAAGCCGGCAGCGATCCGGGCGATCCGGCCGGCATGCTGCGTCTCAACGTGCCGCCCGAGAGCAGCGCGCTATGGTACGCATCGATATTGCTGCCGTTCCTGCAGCGCTATCCGCGCATTCGCGTCGATATTTACAGCCAGAAAGAGCGGGTGGATATCGTGGCCGACGGCTTCGATGCCGGCATTCGGCTGGCAGAGGACGTGCCGGGCGATATGATTGCCGTCAGGCTGACGCCGGAAATGCGCATGATTGTGGTGGCCGCGCCAGCCTACCTCGCACACGCGGGCACACCGCAGACGCCAGAGGCGCTCGATCAGCATCAAACCCTGTGTATGCGCATGGCGGACGGCAGCGTTTACCGCTGGGAGCTGAGCCAGCAGCAGCAGCGTTATCGGCTGCAGGGCGAGCCGCGTATGGCGGCCAGCGACATGAGCGCCATCCACCAGGCGGCGCTGGCGGGTCTGGGCATTGCCTGCATGACGGAACAACAGGTTGCGGCGGATGTGCAGGCGGGCCGACTGGTGCACCTGCTGCCCGGCTGGCAGGTGCCTCTCGGTGCGCTGTGCCTCTACTATCCGGGTCACCGGCTGGTGCCGCCGGCGCTGCGGGCGCTCAGCGAATTTGTGCGTGCGCAGCGTGATGCTTCTGCCTCATCTGAAGCCGGATGACGTCCTTTATCAGGCGTTCAGTAACTTCAGCACCTGCTGCGGCAGCTGATTAGCCTGCGCCAGCAGGGCGCTGCTGGCCTGCTGCAGAATTTGCTGACGCGACAGGCTGGAGACTTCCGTAGCGTAATCCGCATCCTCAATACGGGAGCGCGATGCCGCAATGGCGGCGGTCGCGTTACCCTGCAGCGTTTGCGCCGAGAGCAGCCGGTTAGCAACGGCGCCCAGACGGGTGCGCTGACTGTCGATTTGCCCGATGGCGCGATCCAGCGTGGCAAGCGGATCGTCCGGATGTTTCAGGCGGATCTCTGAACCGGTCTCGGCCACGCGCAGCGTCGTAAAGTTGGTGGAGGCATCGGTCACTGACGACAACGCCGCCTGGAAGTAAATCTGCACGTCACCCACGCCCTGCAGGGTTTTCAGCATCAGGTTGCCGCTGCTGTCACTGCGGACGAAAGTGGCGGTTTTATCCAGATTGCCGTTCGGCACATCCATGTAGTAATTGCCTTCGGCGTCGAGTTTCAGCACATCATTACTGCTGTTGCCATCGACATCGGTATAGCGCACATCCACATTGGCCGGATCGAGGGTGATGTAAGAGGTGCCGGTCACGCTGTTTACCGCACTGAAGCTGTTAATGCTGCTGGCGCTGGTCGCGACGATGCTCAGGGCGTTACTGGTGCCATCCGAGGTCGCGCTGACGGCGGCGTTGTAATACTGGTAGCTACCGCCGCCGTTATCCACTTCCATTACATACAGCCCGCCGCTGGTGCGCAGCAGACGGCCATTGCTCACCGCGTTGCCGCTGGCATCGCTGAAGCTAAGGCTGGCGGTGCTGGTGTCGATCGCCGGCGTGTCGGTCACCGTGGTCGGCAGGGTCGCGAAATCGCTGTCGGTTTTGGCGGCACCGCCGGTCATGCGTGCCGTTACTGCGCCGCTGCTGCCAAAGCTTAGCGTGGCCGGATACCAGCTGTTGTTCTGCTCAATATAATACTGGCCATTATCCTGCGTTAACGTGGCTGCTGGCGTGATGCTCAGCGCGCTGCCACTGCTGTCCTGATAATTAACCGCCGGGATGGTGCGCGACGCAATGCTGCTGACGTTGCTGTACAGCGGCGCCGGATTGCTGCGGCTAATCGAGACGTTACCGGCAGCCGTGGCGGTGTCCCAGCGCGCACTGACGGCGGCCAGATAATAGACCGGCTTGCCGTCGGCGTCGCTGCTCTGCACGTACTGGCGGTTATCACCACTGCTGCGCACCAGCTGCGGTGAGCCGCTGGCGGGCAGATAGTTCACGGTAATTGCCGGGTTGCTGAACGCCATATTGGTGGCGATGCCGGTAAGGGTGGTGACATTGGTCACTTTGCCGCTGATGCCGCTGATCACCAAATCCTTAAGTCCCAGTGCCTCCACGCTGAAGCCGGGCGCCGACAGGTCGAGACTGATTTTCTCGTTGTCATTAGCGCCAACCTGGAATCCCAGCTTACCGGCGCTGCCATCCAGCAGCCTGATGCCGTTAAAGCTGCTGGTGGTGTTGAGCCGGTCAATCTCTTTCAGATTGAGATTAATCTCTGCCTGGATGGCGTCCGAGTCGCTCTGCGAATTGGTGCTATTTAATCCCTGAACCGCCAGCTGGCGAATCCGCTGCAGGCGGTTATTGATCTCATCCAGCGCGCTTTCCGCGGTTTCGACCAGTGACAGGCCGTCACCGGTATTACGCTGCGCCACCGCCAGGCCGTTCTGCTGGCTGCTAAAACGGTTACCAATCGCCTGACCTGCCGCATCGTCACGCGCGCTGGTGATGCGCATACCCGACGACAAATGGCGGATCGCATCGCCCAGCGCCGCGCCACTTCTGGCAGATTGCTTGCTGGCGTTGAGGGCAGACAGATTGGTTTGCAGGCTGATCATTTCCGGGCTCACTGATAAATACACTGATAGCGTTATCGGCATTTACCGGCTTTCTTTAAAAAAATATTTGGCCTAAGTCACGTCAGCGAAGCGCTGATTGTTAAAATAAGCAGCATGAAATCGCGCTAAGTTGAGTTTGTGATGCGGTAAGGATCTGTATTTTTTCGCACGGCGCTAATTTATAGAGGCAGGGCTTGACGACTACTAAAAATAGCAGGTCAGCAGAATGAATAAAGATTATTACTGCTTAAGCGGGACGGCGAGGGCGTAACCCATTGCGATAACAACCGCTTAGGATGCTACTGGACTTATCCGCCGGTTTCCCTGCTCTTATTCCTGGTCAGCAGCGCGCGCCGCCCTTATCAATCGCCGCGTTTGCGCTTTATCCATGCTAATCAGTCAGCGCGAAATAAGGCGGCGGGGCGAGTGAGTAAATTCCGTTTTGGTCTGGAAGGCATTGACCTTATAACTGCGCCTGGTAAGAATGCGGTAAAAGTTTTGAATCAGATCGCAATTTTTGGCCTTGTACCATTTGCAGTCCGGCTGCGATAGCCGGACTGAATTAACGCCACTTGCACCTCGCGCCGCGCAACACACATCGCGGCGTAATAAAAGTGCAGGGCATACAGCAAATATCGTTAATGTCGTGACGCTCGTTGCGAAGGCCCGTCGAAAGATGCACCTTTTCAACCGCGGTCGGCAGTTCCCGTTCTCCTGATGCGGCAAAAAATAGCTGGAGAGGTAGCGCCGAACAGGATAACGAATAAACCTTTATCTGATAAATGTTTTACCCGGCAGCAACGCAATAAATACGTTGCTGTGCAGGAAGCGTTGGGGCTAACTGGCTGATAAATCACTGAACTCTGCGGAGTGCAGCGCCCCTTCTTTACGCCTGAAAATGCACCAAAGAGAATTTCAGCACGCTGGTCGCTGTAAGCCAGGGGCGGTAGCCTGCGGTTTTTACCCTTTAAATCGCCAGATAAACCTGACCTGAATATATAGCGAAATTCTTATCTGGCGCCAGCAAAAAAAAGACGTATTCCGGCGGTCATATTTTGCTGAGGAAACTCTGAAAACAGCGGCGTATTAATGTTAAGCCGCATGAAAGCATGGGCCGTTAAACGTTAAGTATTAACGGTTCAGTATCGATTTTTATTTTGTCACGGCGGGTTCAACCCCCAATAAATTATGTTTTGAGGTCATATGCAAACTCCCGTTAACGACGTGCTGATTAGCGTCATTGTGCCGGTGTATAACGCCGCAGCTTATCTGGAAAGATGCATCGACAGCCTGTTGCAACAGGATGAGGTTCGCTTTGAGGCCATTTTTATTAATGACGGCTCCAGCGATGACTCGCTGGCGATCCTGCAGCGTTACGCCGGTTATCCGCAGTTTCACCTTATCAGCCAGGCCAACGCGGGCGTCTCGGCGGCGCGCAACCGGGGCATTCGCGCCTCGCGCGGCCGGCTGCTGTGTTTTTTAGACGCCGATGACTTTCTGCCGCCCCAGGCCTTCTCGACGTATGTGCGGCTGATGAGTGATGAAACGGCGATGGTGGTGGGCGAGTCACAACACTTCAACCCGGACGGCGCACCGCTGGATTTTCCCGCCAACCGTGAACAGGCGCACGCGCTGCCGGTGTCGGCGGCGATTAACGATCTGCTCTATTACCATCCGCGCCACGGTATCTGCGACAAGGTGTTTCGCGGTGATGTCATTCGTCAGCACCGGCTGCGGTTCAACGAAGAGATTGCCAATTTCGAAGACCTGCTGTTTGTCATGAATTACCTGCATCTGCAGCAGGATCGCCAGGTAGTGATGACGCAGCGGGTGGTTTATCACTATGTCAAATCCACGCACTCCGCCACGCGTTCGGCGCTGCGGGAAAAACATTTCTCTTTTGCCCGCTCGTTCAGCGGCATGAAAGCATTTTTATCGAGCCAGCATTATCGCTGTTATTACCACCTTTATTTAAAAGTCACGGCGTCTTACATCCACAAAGGGCTGCACAGCGACAGCCTGAGCCGTGCCTTTATTGATGAATACATCACGCTCTATCGCCGCAGTTTCCGCAGCTGGTGCTCTGCCGGACCGCTACTTAATCCGTGGAGCCTGTATTTTGCGCTGTTTTTCATTAGCCCGCGCCTGGTTTCACGGCTGCGCCGGCTGGCAGAGAAATAATCGCACCGGAGGCGTTGTGAAAGACAAATTAAAAAACTCCATGTGGATGATTGCCGAAAAGCTGATTGCGGTATTCGGCCTGATCTTTGTCACCTCCTACGTGGCGAAATACGTCGGGCCCACCACCTTCGGCATTATCTCCATCGCCATGCTGGTATTTCAGTTTATTCAGACCATCGCACTGATGGGCAGCGATGTGATTTTGCTAAAACGCATCGCGCAGAATCATCACTCCGGCCTGCGCCTGATGATGGCGACCTTCCTGCTGGTGCTGGTGCTGTATTGCGTGCTGTCGATTGTCGGCATGGCGATTATGGAAGAGGAGTGGAGCGCCGACGCGCTGGTCTTTATCTGCGCGGCAGCCATTGCCTGCCTGTTCTCATCCATTGACCTGGTCAATATTTACAACGAAGCGAGGCTCAACGCGCGTCTCAATGTAATTGCCAACGTCATTGGCCTGACGATCAGCCTGACGGTGCGCTTTCTGATCTCCTATTACCAGCTGGAACCGGCCTGGCTGGCGATTCCGATTGTGCTCGCCACCTTTATTCCTTTCACCATCAAGTTAACGCTGTTTCTGCTGTATGAGCGGCGTGCACCGCTTCCGGCGCTGCGCCACGTGAAAAAGTATTCGCGCTACATGCTGGTGTCCGGCATGTCGCTGATCTTCTCTGCGATTGCCGTTGCGCTCTATACCCGCGTGAATCAAATCAGCGTCTCTTATTTTCTCGGCGTGAAAGAGGCGGGCATTTTTTCCGTGGCGCTGACGTTGTCGACCGCCTGGGTATTTTTACCCAGCGCGCTGCTGGCGTCGTTTTATCCGGCATTTTTTGCCGAGCGGAATGACCAGCAGGCGATCGTCAAAGCGCAGAAACTGCATCTGCTGGTGATTGGCGTTTCCGCTGCGGTAATTGTGGCGATCTGGCTGCTGTCGGGCTGGTTTATTCGTGACTTCTACGGTGAGCAATATCTTGATGCGGTCGCGCCGACGTTATTACTCAGCCTCGGTGCGATGTGCGCGGTGCTGAGCAGCGTCATGGATCGTTTCATCATTAAATATAACGGCTATCGCTATCTGGTGAAAAAAACCTTCGCGGTATTAGTGATTTGCGTGCTGTCGTCGCTGCTGCTGGTGCCACATTTCGGTTTAACCGGTGCCGCCATGAGCGTGGTATTAACCGAGTTTTTATCCTTCTCCCTGCTGAATTACTTTTTCCCGGCACAGCCGGTCATGCGTATTCATCTGATCTTTTTCAACCCCAGGAAACTATGGCAGCTCTTTAGCACTATCAAAACCTCAGACAGTAAAGAGAGTTTATCATGAATGAAAAAACGCTATTTAGTATTATCATTCCCGTTTATAACGCGCAAAACACTATCCGGCGTACGCTGCAAAGCGTATTAAATCAAACCTTCAGTAGCTATGAAATAATTGTTGTCAACGATGGCAGTCGCGATAACAGTGCCCGGATTTTGCAGGAGTTTGCTCACTATCCGCAGGTTACGGTGCTTAATCAAATTAACGCAGGCGTCAGTGCGGCACGCAATAGCGGGCTGCAGCAGGCCAGCGGGGAATATGTCCTGTTTCTCGATGCGGATGACTGGGTTGACGATAACTTCCTGATGAGTTTCAAACTCAATCTCAATGCCTGGCCGGCCGAATCGGTGGACTTAATGGTTGGCAATCTCAACGACAACCGTATCGGCAAAGTCTCGCAGGCGGGATTCTTCAGCCAGCAGGATATTCCTTACGTGCTGGGCGAGCTGGAGATGAGTGACAACATTGGCTATCTGCATAATAAATGTTATCGCCGCCAGATTATTGACGATCTTCATCTGCGCTTCATGGAAGGCGTCTCGATGAGTGAGGACCTGCTGTTTAACCTGAAGTTTTTCAGCTGCGTCAGTAATTTTCTCATTACCCCAGGCGCGGCTTATCATTATGAGGATGTGGCGGGATCGCTGTCGAAACGTAAAGTGCAGTACAGCGAACTGAAAGTGCGTAAACAGTCGCTTACCGATTTGTACGATTCGATTGTGGAAAAGTACGCGTCGGGTAATCTCGACCATTTTTTAAAAGCAATCTCGAAACGCGTGCTGGCACTGGATATGCAGATTGTCACCGCTATGTATCACGCCTCGTTTTCACCTGCCGATATTGCGCAGGAAATTAATCAAATCAAGCGCGGAAAATATTCTAAAGGTATTTTTACGCTGCTGAATAAAAATGAAAAACTGAAGTACATGATTATGAATTTGAATACTATCACAGCGTACTATTTCCTTTATGCCCTCTACAGAATGCGGGCATTCTGATTTTCAATTCTCCCGGCGTTATCCTCTGGCGAAGTACAGCATTGCCCGAGGCTAGCTGCCGGGGGAGTTTCCTCCTGAGCGCTCTGCTGCTGGCAACATCCCCGCACTTCATTCTCCCGCTCACGTCCACTTCGCGCTGTGTCTTGCACTCCTGACGCTTCTCAGGTCAAATAGCGCCCCAGGCAATCGATTGCGTGCGTGTTTCGTGCGTTATTGTTGCTTTTATCGCCATTTCGCGCATTTTTACCGCCTTTGTGATGCATGTCTTGCGTTGCTGCAATCCACGCCGGGCAAAAACGGGTAGCATAGGCGCGTTTTGTGAAGCGACCGCACGCTGCAGGCCGCCGCGAATTTTTAGCCGTCGTTCCGGCTGCATTTGAGACAATTTTGGAGAGACAGATGGATAACTCACAAACCGGTACCCTCGGTACGGTGGAGGCGGCAGCAACCGGCTGGCGCAAGAGTGATACGGTGTGGATGCTGGGCCTGTACGGCACCGCGATTGGCGCAGGGGTGCTGTTTCTGCCGATTAACGCCGGCGCGGGTGGGCTGATTCCGTTACTCATCATGGCGATTCTCGCCTTCCCGATGACCTTCTTTGCGCACCGTGCGCTGACGCGCTTTGTGCTCTCCGGCAAAAATCCCGGTGCGGATATCACGGACGTAGTGGAAGAGCATTTCGGTGTCGGCGCCGGTAAGATCATCACGCTGCTCTACTTCTTTGCCATCTACCCGATCCTGCTGATGTATAGCGTGGCAATCACCAATACCGTGGACAGCTTTATTGTGCACCAGCTCGGGCTGGTATCGCCGCCGCGTGCGCTGCTGTCGCTGATTTTGATTGCTGGCATGATGACGGTGGTGCGCTTCGGCGAGCAGATGATTGTCAAAGCGATGAGCGTGCTGGTGTTTCCGTTTGTGGCGGTGCTGATGCTGCTGGCTGCGTATCTGGTGCCGCACTGGCACGGCGCGGCGCTGGAGACCTTATCGTTTGCGCAAAGCGGCAGCGACAGCAGTATCTGGATGACGCTGTGGCTGGCGATTCCGGTGATGGTGTTCTCCTTCAACCATTCGCCGATTATCTCGTCTTTTGCCGTGGCGAAACGCGCCGAGTACGGCGCCGGCGCGGAGAAAAAGTGTTCACGCATTCTGGCCAGCGCCCATCTGATGATGGTGGTGACCGTGATGTTCTTTGTGTTCAGCTGCGTGCTGAGCCTGTCGCCCGCCGATTTACAGGCAGCAAAGGCGCAGAACATCACCATTCTGTCCTATCTGGCGAACCACTTTAACGTGCCGATGATTGCCTGGATGGGGCCGATTGTCGCCATCGTGGCGATCACCAAATCGTTCCTCGGCCACTATCTGGGCGCGCGTGAAGGCTTTAACGGCATGGTAGCGAAGTCGCTGCGCAGCCGCGGTAAAACCATCACGCCGCAGAAAATGAATCGCCTGACCACGCTGTTTATGCTGCTGACCACCTGGCTGGTTGCCACTCTGAACCCGAGCATTCTCGGCATGATTGAGACGCTGGGCGGGCCGGTGATTGCGATGATTCTGTTCCTGATGCCGATGTACGCTATTCATAAAGTCCCGGCGATGCGCCAGTACAGCGGCAAAATCAGTAACCTGTTTGTGGTGCTGGTGGGGATTCTGGCGATTTCATCCATCGCTTATTCGCTGATGAATTAACAGCAGGACGCGGTGCGCCGGACCCGATGCGCACCGCCAAGACAACGCCTGCGACACTGAACGGCCCCGTCTGACGCATGCAGATCGGGGCTGTTTGTTTTAAACCGCAGCGGTTTTAAACACGCTCATCGACTGCGCCAGACGATCGGCCTGCTCCTGCAGCGCCTGAGACGCAGCGGACGCTTCCTGCACCAGCGCGGCGTTCTGCTGCGTCACCGCTTCCATCTGCGTAATGGCCTGATTGATTTCACTGATGCCGCTGCTCTGTTCGCTGCTGGCGATGGTGATTTCGCTCATGATCTCCGCCACGCTGCTTACGCTATTGACGACCTCACCAATGGTCGAACCGGCGTGCGTCACCAGACGGCTGCCTTCATCCACCTTCGCCACTGAGTCTTCAATCAGCACTTTGATCTCTTTCGCCGCGGAGGCAGAACGCTGCGCCAGGTTACGCACTTCGGTGGCGACGACGGCAAATCCGCGACCCTGTTCACCGGCGCGCGCCGCTTCGACCGCCGCGTTGAGCGACAGGATGTTGGTCTGGAAGGCGATAGAGTCGATCACGCTGATGATGTCGACAATCTTCTTCGAGGAGAGGGCAATCGCCTCCATCTTCACAATCACCTGCTCCATCACTTCACCGCCTTCTTTGGCGACGCCGGAGGTTTTCGCCACCAGCGAGTTGGCTTCGCGCGCATTGTCGGCGTTGTGCTTCACGGTAGCGGTCATCTGCTCCATCGCGGAGGCCGTCTCTTCCAGCGAGCTGGCCTGCTGTTCAGTGCGTGAAGAGAGATCGATGTTGCCGCTGGAGATCTGGTTGGACGCCACGGCGATGGTGTCGGATCCGGCGCGTACGTCGGAAACAATGGTCAGCAGGTTATCGTTCATCGCCTGCAGAGCCTGCATCAGCGCGCCCGTTTCATCTTTGCTGCGTATTTCAATGCGCGAGCTGAGATCGCCGGCAGCCACTTTGCTGGCGATGGTCACCGCTTCATTCAGTGGATGCACAATCGAACGGGTCAGCAGCCAGCCCATCACCACGGCAGCGAGAATGGCGAGCGCGGAGAACACCAGCGTGACTTCAATCGCCGTGGTGCCATCGTCGATAATGCCGGCACCTTCCTGCTGGAGCTGCGAGGACTGGGAATCAGCAAACGCCACCGCCAGGTCGAGGTAGGCATTCTGCACGGCGGTAATTTTTTTCAGCACGTAGTAGCTGGCGTCATCGGCTTTACCGGCCCGCACCAGATCCAGCACCTCATTTTTCTGCTGTTCAAACTGCTGACTGGCAGCCTGCAGGCTGGCAATTTTCTTCTTGCCCACGGCGGTAATCTGAATCGCTTCGATCTTCTTCATCGCCGCGTTGGTGCGGGCGGTGGCGTCTGCCAGTTGCTGAAAGCGCTGCACGTTGAACTGTGGTCGGGTGGTATCGATGACGATGCCGCGCAGGTATTTGATCTGATCGTTGACGCCATCGCGCACGTCAAAGCCGAGGCGCACTTTTACATAGCGATCTTCCACAATCGAGGTAATGCCGCTCTTGATGTTGTTAATCTTCATGATTGAGGTAATACCAATCACCACCAGTAGTGCCACCACTAAACCAAAGGCGATGCCCAGGCGGACGCCGACCTTCATATTCTTTAAGCTCAACATTGGATCTCCCCGCAATGCCAGAATGCTGTTGTATTAAAACGGAAACGCAGACGACGGGTCTGCAATATGTCGATGATGTATAAAGGAAAGATTTTTTGCCATTGCGACGAGACGGGTCTGGCGCCACCAGCGCAGGCGCTAAAGTTATCGGTTGCTAATGTTTTAACTTTAATTTTTTAGGGATTCGTCACAAAACGGTTAAGAGGGCTTAAGGTTGATTAATCACTGGTCGTAATTAGCTGGCGTCACGGCCTATGCCGGTGCGCAAAATTGCGCACCCGACAAAAACGCGCAGAGGCGGATGCGATATCTGCATTATCCCGTCGCACAAACCGTAGCGGCGCGATTCATCGCGCATGTCATTTCCCGCACCGCGGCGGAATGCGCAATAAATTGCGCCGCTACCACCCGTGCGGTTATCAGCGGCATCACATGGCAGGAATATCAGTTACCCGTGCGGTTATCAGCGGCATCCTTTGAAAGGGATATCTGCGTGACACGTCGCGCCATCATGATTCATTGCGGATGCGATATCTGCATTACCCCGTCGCACAAACCGTAGCGGCGCGATTCATCGCGCATTTTATTTCCCGCACCGTGGCGGAATGCGCAATAAATTGCGCCGCTACCACCCGTGCGGTTATCAGCGGCATCACATGAAAGGAATATCAGTTACCCGTGCGGGTATCAGCGGCGTCCTATAAGAAGAATATCTGCGCGACAAGTCGCGCCATCATGATTCATTGCGGATGGGATATCTGCATTATCCCGTCGCACAAACCGTAGCGGCGCGATTCATCGCGCATTTCATTTAACGCACCGTGGCGGAATGCGCAATAAACTGCCCTCTGCAAAAAAACACGCAGAGACCCTGTAGGGTCACCATTCATGGTGACCTCAGACGATTAATAGATCAGTAAGACAGGATAAATACGCCGTTACGGTAATGCTGCTGAAGGCAGGCGAGCGGGCACAAAAAAGGCGCGAACATCGCGCCTGAGGGGATAATCGGGGCAAGCGCTTAGCGCTTCTTCTCCAGCACGCGATAAATCACGCTGGAAAGCTCGTTGATTTCAAACTTAGCGACGTAACCGTCAGCGCCCACTTTGCGCACGTGATCTTCGTTGGCGCTGCCGGACAGCGAGGAGTGAATCACCACCGGAATCTGCCGCAGCGCGTCGTCGCGCTTGATGTTGCGCGTCAGGGTAAAGCCGTCCATCTCCGGCATTTCGAGGTCGGTCAGCACCAGCGCGATTTTGTCGTGAATCGACTCGCCGTTAGCCTGCGCTTCTTTCTGCATCTCGCTGATTTTAATCCACGCTTCAAGCCCGGTATTGTGCATGATGGCCGGAATGCCCATGCTTTTCAGCCCCTGTTCCAGCAGCTGACGCGCCACTTTGGAGTCTTCAGCAACAATTGCTACCTGGCCGGGTTTAAGGTTGAAATTCTTCGCCGTCTCTTCGCTCGGCTCAACACCACGCACCGACGGAATGATGTCATACAGAATCTGCTCGACGTCGAGCACCAGTGCCAGATTGTTGCTCTGACCGTCGGTGTCCAGACAGGCGATGCTGGTGATGTTACGGCTGCCGATGCCCGCTTCCGCCGTGTGCACCTGATTCCAGTCGAGACGCACAATGTTCTCCACCGATTCCACGGCAAATGCCTGGGTGCTGCGCGCGTATTCGGTCACCAGCAGCAGGTTGAGGCCGGTTTCCGGTTTGCAGCCGGTTACGGCCGGCAGGTCGATCACCGGAATAAACTGGCCGCGAATGCTGGCCATGCCGAGCAGCGGTGAATTCATGCCGGCGGCGCGGGTAATCGTCGGCATCGGCACAATTTCACGCAGTTTAAATACGTTGATGCCGTACAGCTCAGACTTGCCTTTCAGCCGATCGGAACCCAGCCGGAACAGCAGCAGTTCGAATTTGTTAGAAAGCGCAAGGTTAGCGCGTTCATCGATCTCTTTCTGAAAATTATCCATTGTGGCCTCGGGGCAGAATCTGGGCGGAGTAAAGGGCAGGGCAATAGCGCCATGATTAACTTATCGGCAGCGGAGGAAAAAAATGAAGGGAAGGGCGATGAAAATTTAGCGTAAGGGCGATCGCCCTCACGCTCACAACAGTTACTTCAGCAGAATCGCGCGTACACTTTTGCCTTTGATCTTGCCCTCTTTCAGCTTGATCAGCGCTTTCTTCGCCTGCGCGGCGTCGATGGCGACATACGCATGGGTCGGGGTGAGATCGATTTTACCGATCTGATCGCCGCTGAAACCGGCTTCACCGGTCAGGGCACCCAGAATATCGCCGGGACGCATCTTGGCTTTACGCCCACCGTCAATGCACAGCGTCATCATCGCCGCCGGCAGCGGCTGTGCGCCTTTGCCTTTCAGCGTGCTGGCCGGCTGCCAATTGAGCTTCTGCTGCAGGTAATCTTCCAGCGCATGGGCGCGCACCATTTCGTCGGCCGCCACAAAGCTGACTGCCAGCCCCTGTTCGCCGGCGCGGCCGGTACGGCCAATGCGGTGAATGTGTACTTCCGGATCCCAAGCCAGCTGGAAGTTAACCACCAGCGCCAGCGATTTAATGTCGAGGCCGCGCGCGGCGACGTCGGTGGCGATCAGCACGCGGATGCTGCCGTTGGCAAAGCGAATCAGCACGCGTTCGCGATCGCGCTGTTCCAGATCGCCGTGCAGCGCCAGCGCGCTGATCTGGCGATCGTTGAGCGCGGCTGCAATTTCATCGCATTCCCGTTTGGTGTTACAGAACACCACGCAGGAAGCCGGTTGCTGCTGGCTGAGCAGGGCGCTGAGCAGGTTGATACGCTCGCTGGCGCTGGCTTCAATAAACTGCTGCTCAATTGCCGGCAGTTCCGACTGCGCTTCGGTCGCTACTGCCAGCGCATCGCGCTGAAAGCGCTGACTCAGGCTGGCAATGGTATCGGGCCAGGTGGCGGAGAACAGCAGCGTCTGACGCGAATCCGGCGTAAAGCCAATGATGGCTTCCATATCGTCGCGGAAACCCATCTCCAGCATGCGATCGGCTTCGTCCAGCACCAGGCTCTGCAACTGACTTAAATCGAGATTGTCACGCTTGAGATGATCGAGGATGCGCCCCGGCGTGCCGACCACAATATGCGGCGCATGCACCAGCGAGTCGCGCTGCGCACTCATTGGCTGGCCGCCGCACAGCGTCAGGATCTTGATATTGCGGGTAAAGCGCGCCAGCTGACGCAGCACGTTGCTGACCTGGTCGGCCAGTTCACGCGTCGGGCACAGCACCAGCGCCTGGGTATGAAAACGCCCGCTGTCGATGCGGTTCAGCACGCCAATACCGAAGGCGGCGGTTTTGCCGCTGCCGGTTTGCGCCTGCGCCCGCACATCGCGTCCGCTAAGGATGGCCGGCAGGGAAGCGGCCTGAATCGGCGTCATGGCGTCGAAGCCCATCTCGCGCAGGTTGTCGAGCTGGCTGGCAGGCAGTTGCGTCAGGGTAGAAAAAGCAGTCACAGGAGCATCTCAGGTAGTAGCAGGAATAGCGGCGGCCAGTCTGGCAGAAAGGCGGGCTATCGGCAACGGCAATTGCGGTAATAATCACGCAGAGAAATTAGTCAGCCGTTGCGCTTTGTCAGGTCAATGATGAGGTGCAACTATCGCAAAGTTTTAATGAATGTTCCGAATTTCACACGAGGCAGCACGAACGGTAAAAACGCTTTTTCGAGGGAAAAAATGATATTAGCGGCAGGTAAGCGGCAATATCGCGGCATGTTACGGCTATTTTCAGTAAGATTTCGCTTATATGTTACCTATTATGCGGAAAATCTGAGTAAAAATCCTAACCGCTTTGCTTTATATTTAGCGCGCCATTTGGCAATTAATAATTACTTCAGAGGTCACCTCATTGAGTCACTATGTCCAGGGACAAAACGAAGACGTTCTGAAAATCGTCGGCCGCGCCGTGCTAACGCTGCATCTGCATGGAGAGACGTTATCCTCCGATAAAGTCAGCTCCATGATTGCCTGTTATGCGGAAGAAGAGCCTGTTAATGACGATGAGCACCAGCGCCTGTATGCGCTGGCGATTCAGATGTTGTCTTAAATCCAGCATTATCATCGGGCTTGCCGCGCCGGTGTCACCTTCCAAAGCCTCCTGCGGGAGGCTTTTTTCTGGCCGGGTCTGGCGTGCTGGTGCTGGCTGCGATGCGCCTTCAGGCGCTGAATACCGGCGTGCCGCGCTGGAACGTAGCGCGCACCGGCGCAATGCGCGCCACGGCTTCCGCCGAGCAGCTGGCGTCGACCAGCATCATACTGGCTTCATCCTGCAGCTGCGGCCACTGGCGCTCACCGCTATTGGCGAGCGGCAGAATGCCGCCGGTGGCGATATGCAGCGCGCGACTCAGGCCAAACTCATCCGATCCGCGATACAGCTGGGCATACAGATTGGCTTTCTCCAGCATGCTGCCGGTACCGAACGGCGACCAGTGATCGATCACGCTGTCGGTGCCGGTCATCACCGTCACGCCCGCTGCCTGCAGCTGCGGCAATGGCATCGTCAGCTTGCCAATCGGAATCGTTGACGCCACGCTCATCTGCTGTTCGGCCATGCCGGCGATAATCTCATCCAGCGCCTTACCTTCCAGCGTGGCGAGCGCGAAACCGTGGCTCAGCGTCACTTTGCCTTTCAGCTGCGGGTTACGGGCGATAGTGGCGATCATGTACTGAATGGCTGCCACGCCGGCGGCGCTGGTCTCATGCAGATGAATGTCCACGCCGCGATCGTAATCGAGCGCGATGCGGAACATCGCATCAAGTGAAGCCTGCATGGCGCCGTCCACGTTAGTGGGATCCAGCCCACCGACATACTGCACGCCGAGCTGCATCGCCTCGCGCATCAGACCATCGACCTGCGAATGCAGCAAACCATGCTGCGGAAAGGCGACGATCTCACAGCGAAACGCCGGATGGTTGGCCAGCGCCAGCTGCAGATGTTCGAGACTTTTCAGGCCACTGACTGGATCGATGTTGCAGTGGCTGCGCGCTTCGGTGCTGCCTTTGCTTTGCAGCAGGCCAATCAGCGCTTCGGCGCGCGCCTGCGAGGTTGGCAGCAGCTGGGGAATCAGCACCTGCTCGCGCGCAATCATATCCATGATGGTCTTGCCCTGCCGCGGGCGCGGTGCCTGCCACGGTCCGCCGTAAAAGGTTTTATCCAGATGGATGTGCATGTCCCGCGTGCGCGGTAACAGCAGCGCACCGCCGGCATCCCACTGCGGCAGGCCAGGCTGGCGCGCCTGGCCGGCGGCGCTAATGGCGCTGAACTTGCCTTCTTTAATGGTGATGTCGTACAGCGCAGTGCGGGTGGCGACTATCTCCGCGCCGTCGCGCTCAAATCCCTCTTCGAGGCGCACATTCAGCAGCTGATAGTGCGCCACGGCAGGCGGCGGGGTGGACGAGACCGGTGGTGTGTCGGGACGGGCGGCGCTGCTCATGCCAGCCATCATCAGGCTGCCTGCGGCAGTAAGGCGCACGCCGTGGCTGAGGAAATCACGGCGGCTGGAAGCGGTCAGAGGCATCGGAAACTCCAGGCAAAAGGAAAAAACCTAATCTGGCAAAACCGACGCCGCCGCGCTGCGATATTTCCCACTGCCTGGCAGTGGAAAAATCACTGCCACTGTAGCTGGCAGAATTGCACCAGCGCAGCGGCCAGTGCCTGCTGCAGCGCATCCTGCGGCTTACGGCAGAACAGCGCCAGCTCGAAATGGCTGATTACTGGTAAACCCTCAGCGCTGCCCAGCACGCGGTGACCGGGCAGGCGGCAGCTGGCGGGCAGCAGCGTCAGGCCGAGACCGGCGGCGCTGGCGCTGGCGAGGGCCACCAGGCTGGCGCTGCTGTAGCTGATGCGCCAGCTACGGCCGAGCGCATCCAGCGTCTGACACATCTCTTCGCGATACAGCCCCTGCTGCGGAAATACCACCAGCGGCAGCGGCGTCTGGTCAAAGCAGGGATGTTCGGCACTGTCCAGCCACAGCAGCGGCTCGGGCCGGGCGGCCAGCGGGCGATCGCCGCCCGGCTGCTTGATCAGCATCAGATCCAGCTCTTCACGCTGCCATGCGCGATGCAAATCGACGTACATGCCGCTCATCACGTCAAGACGCAGCTGCGGATGCTGTCGGCTGAATCCGGCCAGCAGGCTGGCGGTCGGGGCGGCAAAATCCTCCGGCACACCAATGCGCACAATGCCGTCGCGCCACTTATCGCTCAGCACATCGTGCGCTTCGCCGTTAAGGGCGATGATGCGCCGCGCGTAGCCGAGCAATTTTTCTCCCTCTTCGGTCAGCGCCACCTGATGTGAGGTGCGCTGTAACAGCGCTTTACCCACCATCTCTTCCAGTCGCCGTACCTGCTGACTGACCGTCGACTGCGACAGGTGCACACGCTCGGCGGCGCGGGTAAAGCTGGCGGTCTCGCACACCGCCACAAAGCTCAATAGCTGCTGCGGCGTAAACATTGGCTGACGATTCATTTATCCACTGCCCATCATGGTGTTATTTCATTTCCAAATAGTACTGTCTGCTGCGATGCTGACAACCTTTTCACTGCAGGATGGGTTATGAACCGACATGCCAATACGTTAACGCTGGCTGCGCTGGTGCTGGCCGGGCTGAACATGCGCCCGCTGCTGACCTCGGTCAGTCCACTGCTGGGCCAGCTGCGCCACAGCCTGCATTTGTCAGGGCTGGCCGCCTCGCTGCTGCCGGCGGTGCCGATGGTGATGATGGGCGCGGTAGCGCTGTTCAGCGCCAGGCTGATGCAGCGCGTGGCCTTAAAGCCCTTGCTGCTGGCCGGGCTGACGCTATTGCTGCTGGCGCTGGCAGCGCGCGGCGTGATCGACAGTGGCAGCGGGCTGGTGCTCAGCGCGCTGTTCGCCGGCATCGGCGTCGGCGTGGTGCAGATGGCGATGCCGGGACTGATTCGACAGCGTTTTAGCCGGCGCAGCGCGGCGGTCACCGGGCTGTGGGCGGGCGCGCTGATGGGCGGCGGCGGACTGGGCGCGGCGCTGTCGCCGTGGCTCAGCGCGCAGCTTGGCGTACCGCTGGCGCTCAGCGGCTGGGCGCTGCCGGTGCTGCTGGCTATCCTGCTGTGGCTACTGGTGCGCGTGCCTGCCGCGCCGGATGCCGCACAGGTAACGCTGCCGCCGCTGTGGCGTAAGCCGCGCGCCTGGTCGCTGGCGCTGAGCTTTGGCCTGGTCAACGGCGGCTATGCCACCTGCGTTGCCTGGCTGCCGGATGCGTATCACCGGCTGGGCTGGTCGGCGCAGGCCGGCGGCTCGCTGCTGGGCGTGATGATTCTGAGCCAGGTTGCCGGCGCGCTGCTGATGCCGCTGCTGGCGCGCGGTGCCGATCGCCGTCCGCAGCTGATTGTCAGTCTGCTGTGTCAGCTGGCCGGGATGAGCGGGTTTCTTTTTGCGCCACTGCTGGCGCCGTGGCTGTGGGCCGCTATCGCCGGCTTCGGTCTCGGTGCCGCGTTCCCGCTGGCGATGGTGCTGGCGCTCGATCATCTGCCGCAGCCGCAGGCAGGCGCGCGGCTGGTGGCCTTCATGCAGGGCGCAGGATTCATCATCGCCGGCTGCATGCCGTTTATTGCTGGTCAGTTGCAGGTGCTCACCCACAGCTTTGCCAGCGTCTGGCTGATGCAGGGCATCGTGACGCTGGGGTTGATCGGACTCAATCTGCGTTTTCATCCGCGCAGCTATGCGCGCGCCTTTGGTGCGGCAGCGCGCTGATTGGTCCTACCAATGTTATATAAATGTAGCCACATGGTCACATAACACGAAAAATCACGCCTGCCGCGTTGCTTTGGGTTAACAATGCATTAACTATCTGGAGCCAGAAAGCCCGTCAGCCGCAATGTGGTCCTACCAATTGTGGTGCGGAACCGGGCAACAATCTGCGGCGCACGCCTGCTTTTGCCGATGCGCCGCATCCCTCTGGTGACCTCTGGAGAAACGGCATGCAGGTGTGGCAACAAAACTACGATCCGCTCAACAATTTGTGGCTATCCAGCCTGGTGGCGGTGATCCCGATTGTTTTTTTCTTCTTCGCGCTGATTAAGCTCAAGCTGAAGGGCTATCAGGCCGGTACGATCACCGTGGTGCTGGCGCTGCTGGTGGCGCTGCTGCTGTACGGCATGCCGGTGCCCCAGGCGCTGGCGTCGGTGGCGTATGGTTTTTTATACGGCCTGTGGCCGATTGCCTGGATCATCGTGGCGGCGGTGTTTGTCTACAAGATCTCGGTGAAAACCGGCCAGTTCGATATCATTCGCGCCTCGATTCTCTCCATCACGCCAGACCAGCGTTTGCAGATGCTGATCGTCGGCTTCTCGTTTGGCGCGTTTTTAGAGGGCGCGGCAGGCTTTGGGGCACCGGTGGCGATCACCGCCGCACTGCTGGTCGGGCTGGGCTTTAATCCGCTCTATGCCGCCGGCCTGTGCCTGATCGTCAATACCGCGCCGGTGGCATTCGGCGCGATGGGGATTCCGATCATCGTCGCCGGTCAGGTCACCGGGCTGGACAGCTTCCAGATTGGCCAGATGGCGGGACGCCAGCTGCCGTTTCTCACCCTCATCGTGCTGTTCTGGATCATGGCGATCATGGATGGCTGGCGCGGCATCAAAGAGACCTGGCCGGCGGTGATGGTGGCCGGCGGCTCGTTTGCCATCGCCCAGTACCTCAGCTCTAACTTCCTTGGCCCGGAGCTGCCGGACATCATTTCGTCGCTGGCTTCGCTGATCTGCCTGACGCTGTTTCTGCGCCGCTGGCAGCCGGTGCGCATCTTCCGCTTTAAAGAGCCCGCGCCAGAGGCTGCGCCCTCAGGGACGCAACGCTACACGCTGGGGCAGATTGTGCGTGCCTGGATGCCGTTCCTGTTCCTTACCGCGACCGTAACGCTGTGGAGTATTCCGCCGTTTAAAGCGCTGTTCGCTAAAGGCGGCGCGCTGTATGACTGGGTGTTTAGCGTGCCAGTGCCGCTGCTGCACGAGCTGGTGGCACGCATGCCGCCGGTAGTGAGCGCAGCAACGCCGTATGCGGCGCTGTTCAAATTTGACGTGGTCTCCGCCACCGGCACTGCGATTCTGCTGGCGGCGGTGATTTCGGTGATTTTCCTGCGTATGAAGCCGGCGGCGGCGCTGCGCACCTTTGGCGAAACCCTGAAGGAACTGGCGCTGCCGATCTATTCCATCGGCATGGTGCTGGCCTTTGCGTTCATCTCAAACTACTCCGGGCTGTCGGCCACGCTGGCCCTGGCGCTGGCGCACACCGGCCAGGCCTTCACCTTCTTCTCGCCGTTCCTCGGCTGGCTGGGCGTCTTTCTGACCGGCTCCGATACCTCTTCCAACGCGCTGTTCGCCGCGCTGCAGGCGACCACCGCACAGCAGATTGGAGTGTCGGATGTGCTGCTGGTGGCCGCCAATACCACCGGTGGCGTCACCGGTAAAATGATTTCGCCGCAGTCGATCGCCATCGCCTGCGCCGCCGTGGGGCTGGTGGGGCGCGAGTCCGATCTGTTCCGGTTTACCGTTAAACACAGCCTGATTTTTACCTGTATGGTCGGCGTGATCACCACGCTGCAGGCGTATGTCTTTACCTGGATGATTCCATGACTGAACCCACACCGCGGCTGGCGGATACGCTGCGCGCGCGTCTTGGCGCCTGGATTGAAGAGCATCAGCTGAAACCCGGCATGCGTTTACCTTCGGAGCGTGCGCTGGCCGCCCGCTTCGGCGTGTCGCGCTCGTCGGTGCGTGAGGCCATCCAGCAGCTGATCAGCAGTGGCGTGCTGATCAGTAAACGCGGCGGCGGTACCTGGCTGTGCGAGCCGCAGGAGCCGTGGTCAGAACAGCGCATCGTCGAGCCGATTCGTCAGTTGCTGGCCGCCGATCCTGACTACCGCTGGGATATTCTTGAGGCGCGCCACGCGATTGAGGCCAGCACCGCCTGGCACGCCGCGCAGCGCGCCACCGAGGCGGATAAAGAGCGGCTGCGCTATGCCTTTGACGCGCTGATACAAATGAACGACTGCGACGATCCCGAACTGGCCGCGCAGGCGGATCTGCGCTTCCACCTCGCCATTGCCGAAGCCTCGCATAATCTGGTGCTGCTGCAGACCATGCGCGGATTTTTCGATCTGTTGCAATCCTCCGTGCTGCACAGCCGCCAGCGTATGTACACCCAGCCGGTGATTTTCAACCAGCTCAACGCCCAGCATCAGGCGATGTTCGATGCGGTGATGGCGGGCGACGCCGACGCGGCGCGCCAGGCGGCGATGGATCACCTCGGCTTTGTTCACACCACCATGAAAACGCTGCATGAAGACGAAGCGCGCCAGGCCCGCATCACGCGGCTACCGGGCGCCACGCAGGTTACCCGTAAGGAAGACAACTGATGATTATTTCTGCTGCCAGTGACTATCGCGCCGCGGCGCAACGTATCCTGCCGCCATTCCTGTTTCACTATCTGGACGGCGGGGCCTACGCAGAACATACCCTGAAGCGCAACGTGGCCGATCTCTCTGACGTGGCGCTGCGTCAGCGCGTGCTGAAAAACATGGCTGAGCTGAGCCTGGAAACGCGGCTGTTCAATGAAACGCTGTCGATGCCGGTGGCGCTGGCGCCGGTCGGCCTGTGCGGCATGTACGCGCGACGCGGTGAAGTGCAGGCGGCGCGCGCAGCAGCGAATCGCGGTATTCCATTTACCCTGTCGACGGTGTCGCTGTGCCCGATAGAAGAGGTGGCACCGGCGATTAACCGTCCGATGTGGTTTCAGCTGTATGTGCTGCGCGATCGCGGCTTTATGCGCAACGCGCTGGAGCGGGCCAAAGCGGCAGGCTGCTCGACGCTGGTGTTCACCGTCGATATGCCGACGCCGGGCGCGCGCTACCGCGATGCGCACTCCGGCATGAGCGGCCCGCATGCCTCGCTGCGCCGTTACTGGCAGGCGGTCACCCATCCGCAGTGGGCATGGGACGTCGGGCTGCACGGGCGTCCGCACGATCTCGGCAATATCTCAACGTACCTCGGTAATCCTACCGGACTGGAAGATTATATCGGCTGGCTGGCCAACAATTTCGACCCGTCGATCTCGTGGCAGGATCTGGAGTGGATTCGCGAATTCTGGGAAGGGCCGATGGTGATCAAAGGCATTCTCGACCCGGAAGATGCGCGCGATGCGGTGCGATTTGGCGCCGATGGCATCGTAGTCTCCAACCACGGCGGACGTCAGCTGGATGGCGTGCTGTCGTCGGCGCGCGCGCTGCCGGCCATCGCCGACGCGGTAAAGGGCGACATCACCATTCTGGCCGACAGCGGTATTCGTAACGGGCTGGATGTGGTGCGCATGATCGCGCTGGGGGCTGACAGCGTGCTGCTGGGACGCGCGTTCATCTATGCGCTGGCGACGCACGGCCAGCGCGGCGTGGAGAATCTGCTGAGTCTGGTTGAGAAAGAGATGAGGGTGGCGATGACGCTGACCGGCGCGAAAACCATTGCGGACATCACCCAGGATTCGCTGGTGCAGGCGAATGCGCTGCTGAGCGAAGCCGGACTCAGCCCGGCGCGCCCGCACGCGGTGCGCTAAGCCAGGCAAAGCGCCGGCTCTTGTCTATACTGAATAGCTGTCTGACTAACAGGAGGAATGACATGACCATTCATAAGAAAGGATCGGCCCATTGGGAAGGCGACATCAAAGGCAAAGGTACGGTTAGCACTGAAAGCGGCGTGCTCAGCAACCAGCCATACGGTTTTAATACCCGTTTTGAAGGCGAGAAGGGCACCAATCCGGAAGAGCTGATTGGCGCGGCACACGCCGCCTGCTTCTCCATGGCGCTGTCGCTGATGCTGGGCCAGGCCGGTCATCCACCGAAAAGCATCGACACCACCGCCGATGTTTCACTGGACAAAAAGGGCGACGGCTTCGCCATCACCAAAATTGCCCTCAACAGCACCATTGCGCTGCCGGGCATCGATGATGCCAAATTTGATGAAATCATTCAGAAAGCCAAAGCCGGCTGCCCGGTGTCTCAGGTGCTGAATGCCGAAATCACCCTCGACTATACGCTGAATAATTAATCGCCCTCACGGGTGACCAGCGGTAGACTATGCGATGCGCCTGCGGGCGCATCGTTGCTTTCTGCTGTCTGGAGGAAACGTGGCAAAAAAACTGGCTGCGACAAAACACTGGAAGATGATTGTGGTGTTGCTGTGCATCTGCGGCGCGCTGATGCTGATTCGCTGGGCGGCGATGATATGGGGCTAAAGGATTGGGTATGCCGCCACAAGCTCGGGGTGCTGGTGATGATTATTCTGGTGCTGGAACTGGTGCACTACCTGCTGACAGCCTCGTGGCTGCCGTGGCAGTTCTGACGCCTCAGGCATATTCGCCGTCATGCTCATGCTGGCGCAGATTGCGCACGCTGCTGCGCGCAATGCGGTAGGCCTTGCGCGGATCGCCCGCGACAAATTCAAAGGTGGGCGAATAGTAAAACGGCAGCCAGCCGCCGAAGCCGCTCTCCCACTCCCAGCGCACCGGACAGGGCCAGAGAATGCCGTCATACAAAATGTAATAAACCCAGCGTCCGTTGGGACGACGGGGGCGAGTTTTTTTCATGGGATTCACAACTGTAATAGTGTAAAGCAGCTTATATTTTGAACGCTGCGGGCCCAGGTTGCAATGCCGTCTGGCTGTTTTTTATGCAATTGATGGCGCACTGGCACCGAATTAACGGTGCACTTCCCCACAAAGCAGCACCACGTTCGGCCGGACTTTATGGATGCGATCGGCCATCTGTTCGCAGGCCACTTTTGTGGGATAAATCCGCTCCGACACCGGCAGGGCATCACAGGCATCGTGGCCGCAGGCGCTCACTAACAAGACAAAACCAATCAACATAACCGACTCCTTCTGCACCATTCCCGTGGTACGGAATGCGTGGCTGTGTGTTCCTTTTTTTGATCCAGTATAGCTAAACGCCTCAGGCGTCAATGAACAGCCTGAGCGGCTTTTTTGTCCGAACAGAGTGATGATAACCAGCGCCGCGCCCATTAGCAGCACAATCTGGGCTAAACTGTGCGGCACTGACAACAATAAGGAGTGATATCTGATGTCTCATGAAATTGCCCATCCGGCCAGCAGCCCAAAACAGGCCGCCCTGCAACTGGTCATCGAACTGGTGCGCGCCGGTAAACTGAGCCCGCTGCACGGCGATGCCTCCAATATGATCTCCATCTACGAACAGTTCAAGGCACACTTCGAAGCCGACAAGCAAAAAGATTCCGCCATCTCCTGACGTTCTGCCCCGGTGGCGCGCTGTGTCTGGCCGCGCCACCGTTCCCCGACTTTCACATAATCTCTTCCGTTTATTATTGCATCCCGATTAAATTTGCAGCGCGCTTTTTGATATTTCTCACAGATCCGTAACGCAAATCTGAAACCGGTTGCAGAAAATCTTTAGCGCGGGTATTCGTTAATTAAACCCCACACTGAGGATTGAATGATGCCAAAGATTCTACTCTGCTGCGCCGCCGGGATGTCCACCAGCATGGTGGTGCAGAAAATGGAGAAGGCCGCCAAAGAGAAGGGCGTCGAGGTTGAGATAAAAGCCGTTGGCATTGAAGAGTTTAACGATCAGATCGCGAACTTTGACTGTTGCCTGCTCGGGCCGCAGATTAAATACAAACTGGCGGACTTCCAGCCGCTGGCGCAGCAGCTAAATAAGCCTATCACTGTGATTAATAGCATGGATTACGGCATGATGAATGGCGCGAAAATATTAGATGATTCGCTAAAGCTGATTCACGCCTGACGATTGTTCCGAAAATAAAATAATTGTTTACGCCTGTGCGCCAATGCACAGGCTTATTCTGTTGTTGCCTGATGCAAGGAGCTCGCCGATGAGCAGCATAAGCGAATCGTTATTTGGTGTGATTGAAAACCGCATCAGCCCGCTGGCCGGACGCCTCTCCAGCCAGCGCCATGTGATCGCCATCCGCGATGGATTTATCGCCTCGATGCCGTTTCTGATTGTGGGCTCATTTATGCTGCTGTTTGCCCATCCGCCGTTCTCAGCTGACAGCTCATGGGCGTTTGCCCAGTGGTGGCTCGGTATGGTGCGCGCGCATGAAGCGCAAATCATGATGCCGTATAACATGACCATGGGCATCATGGCGCTGTATATCGCCAGCGCCATCGCCTATAACCTGGCGAACAGCTACAAAATGAACGGCTTTATGGCGGCCAGCCTGGCGCTGATGGCGTTTCTGGTGGTGGCCGCCCCCCAGAGCAACGGCACGCTGCCGGTTGGCTCACTCGGCGGCGAGGGCATTTTCACCGCGATTCTGGTGGCGCTGTTCGCCACTGAGCTGATGCACTTCCTGCAAAAGCACAACATCGGCTTTAAGCTGCCGGAGCAGGTGCCGCCCAAAATTCGTCAGTCGTTCGATCTGCTGATCCCGATCATCGCCATCTTCATCACGCTGTTTCCGCTCAGCCTGTGGGTGCAGGCGCAGTTTGGCCTGCTGCTGCCGCAGGCGATCATGGCGCTGTTCGCACCGATTATCTCCGCCTCGGATTCGTTACCGGCGGTGCTGGTGGCGGTGCTGCTGTGCCACATGCTGTGGTTCGCTGGCATTCACGGTGCGGTGATTGTCGGCGGCATTCTGCAGGCGTTCTGGCTGACTAACCTTGGCCTCAACCAGCAGGCGCTCAACGCCGGTGAGCCGATCACGCACGTGTTTATCGAGCCGTTCTGGCAGTTTTTCATCGTTATTGGCGGCTCCGGTTCCACCATGGGACTGGTGCTGCTCTACCTGCGCAGCCGCTCGGCGCATCTGCGCTCGATTGGCAAGCTGAGCATTGTGCCCAGCATGTTCAACATCAACGAGCCGGTCATCTTCGGTTCGCCGGTGGTGATGAATCCGATTCTGTTCATTCCGTTTATCTGCGCGCCGTTAGTCAACGCCACGCTCGCCTGGACAGCCACCAAAACCCACCTGATTAACCACGTGGTGTCGCTGGCCCCCTGGACCACGCCGGCACCGATCGGGGCGGCCTGGTCGACCGGCTGGGACTGGCGCGTCATCGTGCTGATTGCCGTGCTGGTAACCATCGCCACGCTGATTTACTACCCGTTTTTCAAAATTTATGAGCGGCAATTGCTGCAGCAGGAGCTTGAGCAGGCCGCCGCAGCGCAACCGGTTAAGGAGGCATGATGGAAATTGATGAGAGCACGGTCATGGAACTGATTATTCAGGCGGGAGAAGCGCGCTCCTGCTCGATGGAGGCGCTGCGCGCTGCGCGGCGCAAAGAGTGGCCACGCGCCGATGCGTTGCTGAGCGAAGCCAGCGAGGCGGCCAGAGCCGCGCACCGTATCCAGACCGAATTGATCGGTGCCGACGAAGGCTGCGGCAAAATTCCGGTCAATCTGATCATGGTGCATGCGCAGGATCATCTGATGAACGCCATGCTGTGCCGTGAACTGGCGGAAGAGATCATCCAGCTGCGGCGCGAGCTGGCTGCGGACTAACAAGGAGGCAGTATGCAACATCCTAACCCCGGTGCGTTTCCGCACGGCTTTCTGTGGGGCGCTTCAACCTCGGCGTATCAGGTTGAGGGCGCCTGGAACGAAGACGGCAAAGGGCCGTCGGTGATCGATAAAGGCCATTTTCCTGAGGGGATGACGGATTTCACCGTCACCAGCGATCACTATCATCGCTTCCGGGAAGATATCGCGCTGCTGGCGGAGCTTGGCCTGAAAACCTATCGCTTCTCCATCGCCTGGAGCCGCATCTATCCGCAGGGTGACGGCGAGCTGAATCCGGCGGGCGTTGCGTTTTATCAGCAGCTGATTGATGAAATTTGCCGCCACGGCATTGAGCCGCTGGTCACGCTCTATCACTTTGACCTGCCATGGGCGCTGCAGCAGGATGGCGGCTGGTCAAACCGGCGCACCGTGGCCGCTTTTGAGCGCTTCGCCATCACCTGTTTCGAGCACTATGGCGACCGGGTGAAATACTGGCTGACCATCAATGAACAGAACATGATGATCCTCAAAGGTGAGGTGATTGGCACGCTGCCGGCCGGCACGGTGGATGCGCAGAAGACGCTGTATCAGCAGAACCACCATATGATGCTGGCGCAGGCCAAAGCGATGATTGCCTGTCACCAGCGCTTGCCGCAGGCCAAAATTGGCCCGGCACCGAACATCTCCTGTATCTATGCCGCCAGCGCCAGACCGGAAGATGTGCTGGCCGCCGATAACTTTTCAGCGATCCGCAACTGGCTCTACCTCGACCTGGCGGTGCACGGCCATTACAACAACGTGGTGTGGGCGTTTCTGCAGCAGCGCGGCTGGCTGCCGCACATTGAGGCGGAGGATATGGCGACCATCGCCGCCGGCCAGCCGGACTTTATCGCCTTCAACTATTATGCATCGGCCACCGTCAGTGCTGACATACCTGAGGTCGCGCGCGGTGAGCTGAACAGCAAGCAGCAGGCCGACCAGCAGATGGCCGGCATCGACAAATCGGTGTACGTCGGCTGCAACAATCCGCATCTGCAGCAGAATCAGTTTGGCTGGTATATCGATCCGGTCGGTTTCCGCATTACCGCGCGCGAGATCTACGCACGCTATCGCCTGCCGCTGATTGTGACAGAAAACGGTCTCGGTGCGTTCGACACGCTGGAGGCGGGCAACAAAGTGTATGACGACTATCGCATCGCCTATCTGCGTGAGCATATCGCCCAGCTGCGGCTGGCAATTGCCGATGGCGTCGAGCTGTTTGGCTACTGTCCGTGGTCGGCCATCGATCTGGTCAGCACCCATCAGGGCATCAGCAAACGTTACGGCTTTATCTACGTTAACCGCGATGAACACGATCTGCGCGATCTGGCGCGCTATCGCAAGAAGAGCTTTTTCTGGTATCAGCAGTTGATCCGCAATAACGGCGCACAGCCTGATGCGGAGGTGGAATACTAACGCGCGGTGCGGCGGCATCCCGGCTGGGTCGCCGCCGCTCCAGCCGCGTGATTAGCGGTGTTGTCCCGCCATCAGCACATATTTTACCTGCACATACTCTTCAATACCGTAATGGCCGCCCTCGCGGCCGTAGCCGGAGTGCTTGATACCGCCAAACGGCACTGACGCCGTACCGACCGAGCCGGAATTGAGGATCACCATGCCGGCTTCCAGTTTTTTCGACAGGCGAAAAGCGCGGCCAACGTCACGCGTCCACGCATAGGCCACCAGACCATATTCGGTGTCGTTAGCGCAGCGAATCACCTGCTCTTCATCACTGAAACGGTACAGGGCAAATACCGGTCCGAAAATCTCGGTGTTGTGCACGGCAAACGAGGCGTCCAGATCGCACAGGATGGTGGGCTCATAGAACAGCCCGCCTTTCGCGTGTGGCTTACCGCCGAGGCGCAGCGTCGCCCCCTGTGCTACCGCATCATCCACCAGCGCGGTGACTTTATCGAGCGCCATGCGGTTAATCAGCGGACCAACCACAAATTCCTGCTGCATACCCTGATCGACGCGGATCTCACTGACTGTTTTCACCAGTTGCTGCACAAAGGCATCGTAAATCGCGTCATGCACAAAGATGCGGTTAGGCGAAATACACACCTGGCCGGAGTTGCGCAGTTTGGCGCTGACCAGCCCGGCCACGCTCTCTTCCAGCGGGCTGTCGGCGAACACGATAAACGGCGCGTTGCCGCCCAGCTCCATGGTCATCTTTTTCAGCGTGGCCCCGCACTGCTGCGCCAGCAGTTTGCCGACGCGGGTTGATCCGGTGAAGGAGATTTTGTGGATGCGCGTATCGCTGGTAAAAGCTTCACCGATGGCTTGCGGATCGCCGGTCACCATCTCAAACACGCCAGCGGGAATACCGGCCTGACGTGCATACTCCAGCAGTTTATACGCAGTAAGCGGCGTTTCTTCTGCCGGTTTGATGATCATGGTGCAGCCCGCGGCCAGCGCGGTAGCAATTTTGCGGGTGATCATCATAAACGGGAAGTTCCACGGCGTGATGGCCGCGGTCGGGCCGACCGGCTCTTTTACCACCAGCACGGAGGCGTTAGCATCGTGCGACGGCAGGGTATCACCGTTGACGCGTTTGGCCTCTTCCGCATACCACTCAATGAAGCCGAGACCGTACTCGATTTCGCCCAGCGCTTCGCTCAGGCATTTGCCGTTCTCCCTGACCATCAGTTCAGCAAACAGGTGCTTATCGGCGCGTACCAGATCGTACCAGCCACGCAGCAGGTCGCTGCGCTGTTTCGCGCTTTTTGCCGCCCATGCCGGAAACGCGGCACAGGTGCGATCGATAGCGGCCGCGACCTCGTCGTGGCGCATGAACGGTGCTTCGCCGACGAGGCTGCCGTCGGCAGGATTGGTGACTTTAATCATTCCAGTGTGCTCCAGTGTCAGAATCAATGTGACAACCTGGCAGTCAGCATTATCGGGCTGGCTGCCGCTGTGCAGAAATGATGCGCGTCTGGCCTTTTCGCCACAATCGATTAAAATTGCTCCATCATTGAGAAAAACTGAACGGTTAACTGATGCGTGATTTGCCACCCCTGAATGCCTTGCTGGCGTTTGAATATGTCGCCCGTAGCGGCAGTGTGCGGGCAGCGGCTGATGGCCTGTCGGTGACGCCAGGCGCGGTGAGTCGTCAGATTCGTCTGCTGGAAGAGTACTTTGGCACGGCGCTGTTTCAGCGTCAGGGGCGCGGGCTGGTACTGACGCTGCCCGGCAATGCCTATTTTCTGCAAATCAGCCAGCACCTCGACGGTATTCGCCAGGCGAGCGCCACGCTGCAGCGCAATGCCGGCCGCACGGTCATCCGGCTGCACTCCTTCACCACGTTCGCCACCCGCTGGCTGATTCCGCGGCTGGCACAGTTTCAGCTGGCGCATCCGGCGATTGACGTGCGCCTGACGACCGCGTCGGAATGGGACGATACGGTGGATTGCGACGCGGCGATTCGGCTTGGTGACGGTACATGGCTGCAGCAGCACGCCACGCCGCTGGTGAAAAACGTGCTGGTGCCGGTGTGCCGTCCGACGGCTGACCGGCGCGCCAGCATGCATCTGGCCGGGCTGGCGCAGCATACCCTGCTGCTGGTGCGCGGACGTCCTGATGACTGGCAGCGCTGGTGCGAAGCATTTGGCGTGGAAATGGACGCGCTGCCGCACCGGCGGCAGATGGAAAGTTCGGCGCTGGCCTATCAGGCCGCCATTGAAGGGCAGGGGATTGCGCTGGCGCAGCGCGTGCTGGTGGAAGCGGAGCTGAAGGCGGGCACGCTGATCGCCATGGAGGATTACCAGCTGGACTGTGGCCGGCACACCTATTACCTGGTGCGCCCGCAGGAGAGTGTTAAGGCTGCTACGCTACAGCAGCTGGAGCAGTGGCTGGTCACGCAGGATGACGGCGATCAGGCGTTATGAGCGGCGAAATGGTCCATCTGCCACGGAGGCGCGCTCAATCAGCCGTCCGCTGAACGGCGGCAGGGGCGCAATCGCTTCGCCCTCGAGCATCGCCACCAGCTGTGCCAGCGTGTGCTGAATCATCTCCGCCACCGGCACGTGAACCGTCGTGAGAGGCGGCAGGAAAAATTCGGCCATGCGAATATCATCAAAGCCCATCAGCGATACATCCTGCGGCAGCCGTTTGCCCGCCGCATTCAGCGCCAGCGCGGCACCAATCGCCATATCGTCATTGCTGGCCATCAGCGCACTGAAGGGTACGCCGGCACTCAGTAGCTGGCGTGCCGCCGCCTGACCACTCTCCGGTGTCCACGCGCCCGGCAGTACGCGCGCCGCTTCATACGGCAACTGATGATCGGCCAGCGCCTGCTGATAGCCAGCCAGACGCGCGTCGGCGGTGGGCGATCCCGCCAGTCCGGTGATAAACGCGATGTCATGGTGACCGCGCGTAATCAGGTAGTTCACCGCATCACGGGTATTTTGCTGGTGCGAAGCCCAGACGCAGTTCGCCGCGTGCTGCGTCAGACGGCGATTAACCACCATGATCGGGATATCGTGCTGGTCGATGATCGCTTCCAGCGCGGCGGTGTCGAGAAAACGCGGGTAGATAATGATGGCGTCGCAGCGCAGATCGAGCAGAAACTCGATTGCCGCGCGCTCATCGTCAGCGCTGGTTTTGCCATCGGCGAGGATCAGCTGGCGGCCATAGTTATTGGTCAGCGTGGCCGTCTGGTACAGCAGCTCGCTGAAATAGGGGCCGTTAAACAGCGAATGGGTGACGATCAGGCCGATATTCTGCGATTTTTGCGTCGCCAGACTGCGCGCCAGCAGATTCGGGCGGTAGCCGGTTTCCTCTATCGCCTGAAACACTTTTTGCTGCGTGGATTTGCTGACATAGCGGTTGCCCGCCAGCACGCGCGACACGGTGGCTTTAGAAACGCCCGCTTTGCGGGCCACATCCAGCATAGTAATCATCAGCGCTTCGACCATCATTCCTGCAGGCTAAAAAGCGATAGTACCTGAAAATGCAGGGAAATTAATGGCATCGTTAGCAAACAGTGAGGGGGATCAGGCGTAGAACCAGGCGGGCAGGATGGCGATCAGGTTATTCAGCGTATGCAGAAAAATCGGCAGCGCCAGGCTGTTGCTGCGCAGACGCGCGTAGCACAGCAGAAGCGAGAACAGCGTCAGCGCAACGATGGTTTCCCAGTGCACGTACTGCGTGTGTAACGCGGCGAACAGCAGCGAAGTGAGCAACATGCAGGCAAAACGGCTTTTGGGCGCCCACAGCAAAAACGCCTGCAGCAGAAAGCCGCGGAACAGCACCTCTTCAAACACCGGCGCCAGCAGCACGGCGGTGAGCAGCAGAATCAGCATTGAGCTGCGTCCCTGCTGGCTCTGTTCAATCAGCCAGCCTTCCGGCTGCAGGAACTGCGTCTGCGCCACCATCAGTACAAACAGCGCGCCGATAAACAGCAGTGCCTGGCCGGGACGCAGAAAGCCCAGGGGAATGTCGCTGCGGCGCTGGCAGTAGAAACGGTACAGGGGATAGATCACGGCAAATTCAAACAGGCACAGCACTGGCACCAGCAAGCCGTTATTGCGCAGCGTCCCGTAATTGGGAAACAGCGTAATCAGCATGGTCACGAGGTAATAAACCACAAAGCTACCCACGTAAAACAGGGTCAACGTAACTTTGTCGGATTGGGTGTCCATAGGCGACTCAGCGGGCAGAGGAAGACGCATAGTAGCAACGGCGATCGGTGCTGTCGAGGTGCGTTTGCGGAGATTTTCGCCGGTTCAGATACGCCACAATCGCGGCGCTGACCGACCGCCTCATCGCAGGCGATGCGCGGCATGATGGCTTGCGCTTTCATCGCTGAGCAGCAGGCGGAGAGGGAAGCGAATCACTTATCTGGCGCGGAGAATGCCGCTGGCACCGTTTGGTGCACAACGGCAGAGAGAAAATTAACGAGGCTTAACGCACCCGGACGGCCACGAAGGTCATCACGATGGCGAAGCCGATAAAAATAGCCAGTTCCATCATTATCTCCTCAGAAAAGTCTTAGATAATTGTAGCGTCTGCCCGGGTGATTTTTAGACACAGCGTGCGATTAATCCGAAAATGTGAGCAGAAAATCGCGCCTTTTGTCACGCAATGCGACCAGTCTGCTGGAAAAATTTTCGCATCGGCGGCACGCTTTGTTACTCTCAGGAACCCGCTTATTCATTATCCAGGAGGAGAAATTGTGAACCATTATGGAAAAGCGCTGCTGCTGACGGCGATGCTCGCCTTAACGGCCTGTCAGTCAGCCAGTAAAACTGACAGCAGTCAGGCCGTCAGCCACGATCCGGAAACCGACCAGTGCGGTGCCTCGCAGTATCAGAACTACCTCGGTCAGCCGCTGAGCGCGCTTGATACCCAGCGCTTTGCCGTACCGGTGCGCGCGATTCCGTGGAACGGTGCCGCCACCATGGACTTCAATCTGCGCCGCCTGAATTTCCTCGGCGATCAGAACGGGAAAATTTCCCGGGTTTACTGCGGGTAACACCAAACGGACACGGCATTGTCATCGGGCTGTCACGGCGGCGGGCGAGGATAGCTGCGCATTACGGAGATTTCCTCGTCACTCTCGAATATGCAATGCTCGTCTTGTTTCTTCCCGCTACGGCGGGAATTTTTTTCGCTATAACCTGCCTGCTGCGCCATATTGTCCCCGCCATAGCGCGCGATGAATCGCGGTTCTGCGGCGTCAGGCGTACAGGCAGCAATAACAGACTGACCTTACAGGAGTGACGATGAAATACCTGACCCGAACGCTGTGTTTGACGCTGCTGCTCAGCCCGCTGGCGCAGGCCTCAAGCGAGGCGGCATGGCAGCAGCACGATAAAAACCTGCAGCAGGCGTGTGTGCAGGCCAGCGGTCTGAAAGCGGTGAAAGTGGTGGGCAAGCCGATCATGTACGACGACAGCGTTGGCTACGATGCGCTGTTGCTCGAAGGCCGCTATCCGCAAAAGCACATGAAAAATCAGCTGGGGCGGGAACTGTGCCTGTATCAGCGTCAGAGCGGTAAAGCAGTGGTCAGCGAAGCCGACCAGCTGCGGGTGGTGAAATAATCTCCGGGGCCGCTATTTTTGCGGCCCTGCTTCTAACAGCTGCGCCAGCAGGTTGCGGTAACTCTGCAGGCGCTGTTCATCGCCTTCCACTTCCAGCCGGGTAATCACGCGGGCAATTACCGCTTTATTGGTGGCGGGCTGGCCATCATCCATCAGCTCGCGCATGATGGCGGCCAGCAAATCGCTCTCGTGCGGCGCGTGCCAGGCGGGGCTGTTGAAATAGTCGGTAATCGCCCGACTGGCGCTGTCATGGTGCGTTCTCATAGCCGACCTCCGCAGAGACAACGAAGCCTGCCACCCACGACGGGCAGCATCTGAAAACCTGAATTAAGCATGCGGACTGTCCAGGACGGGCAGCGCCTCGCCAGTGATGACTGGTGATTTTTTAAACATAGATGCGGTGTGGAATATTGTCAGTAACGAATCGTCATATTTTTTCACGTTTGCCGTCTCTCGCGATGCGCTTATCGGGCCTTATGCCAGGTAACCGCACATAAAGACACTACAAAAGTGAGGCATTGCCCTATTTGCTGTGAGCAGAATCACGCCCGGCAGCGAAAAACTGCGTTTTCATCCTCATGCCATGTTTTGCCGTCCGGCAATGTTACGAGGTTGTTAGACTGAACCCTCGTTTCATTTTTTCTGACATCTGCGCTCATGCTACGCTCCATCGAATCCTGGAAGATCAATCTGATATCCGTCTGGTTTGGCTGCTTTTTTACCGGCCTGGCCATTAGTCAGATCATTCCTTTCCTGCCGCTTTACGTGGAAGAGCTGGGTATCCGTGGCGGCAACGCGCTCAGTATCTGGTCAGGCCTGACCTTCAGTGTCACCTTTATTGTTTCTGCCGCCGTGGCGCCGCTATGGGGCAGCCTTGCCGATCGCAAAGGGCGCAAACTGATGCTGCTGCGCGCTTCGTTTGGCATGGGCGCGGTGATTCTGCTGCAGGCGTTTGTCACTCAGGCGTGGCAGCTGTTGCTGCTGCGCGCGCTGATGGGACTGACGTCCGGTTATATTCCCAACGCCATGGCGCTGGTGGCCGCGCAGGTGCCGCGTGAGCGCAGCGGCTGGGCGCTGAGCTGCGTGTCGACCGGACAAATTGGCGGCGTGATCCTCGGGCCGATGATTGGCGGTCTGCTGGCCGACTGGCTGGGCCTGCGCATGGTGTTTATCGTTACCGCGGTACTGCTGATGGTCAGCTTTCTGGTGACGCTGTTTCTGATTAAGGAGACCGGCTACACGCCGGTGAGCAAGCAGGACAAACTGAGCGGACGCGAAGTAATGCGCAGCCTCGATAATCCACGTCTGATGTTCTGCCTGTTCGTCACCACCATGGTGATTCAGATGTGTAACGGTTCGGTGAATCCTATCCTGACGCTGTTCGTGCGTGAGCTGGCGCCGGATGCGCAGAATATCGCGTTTCTCAGTGGTGTGATTGCCGCGCTGCCCGGCGTGTCGGCACTCATCGCCGCACCGCGTCTCGGCAAACTCGGCGATCGCATCGGTACCCAGCGTATTTTGCTGGCGACCATGATCGCCTCGCTGCTGCTGCTGATTGCCATGTCGTTTGTCACCAGCGCCACGCAGCTGGGCGTCCTGCGCTTTCTGCTCGGCTTTGCCGATGGCGCGATGATGCCGGCGGTGCAAACCCTGCTGGTGCGTCATTCACGCGATAACGTCACCGGCCGTATTTTTGGTTATAACCAGTCTTTCATGTACCTCGGTAACGTCGCCGGACCGCTGCTGGGCGCAGCGGTCTCTGCCGCCACCGGTTACCGCTGGGTATTCTTCGCTACCGCAGTCGTCGTCCTGCTCAACGTGCTGTTGCTGCAGCGCTTCTATCGCCGGCCAAAAACCGAGCTGAAACCCCTTAGCCCGGCGACCGCCACTAAGCCGGCTGACGCAGCGTCAGCGCATAGTGCCAGCGCTGCTGAGAAAGCAAAAACTCCGGGCTGACGCTCGGGCTCCACGAATCGTCGCCGCCAACGCCCATATGGAAGCCGTCGAGATGCAGCCAGCAGCCGGGTTCGTCCTGCAGCAAATGGCGGTGCGAGGTGGCGCGCAGCTGCTCAAGGCTGTGGCGGCTAAGCGAGAAGGCAAAGTCGCCGCTGATCTGCCAGCTGCCGCTATCCAGCTGGCGCGTGCCGCAGCGCAAGCCATTCTCACCCGGAAAGACGTAGCCGGTGCTGAGCGCCGCCAGCGGCAGCTGCCAGCGTGAAAACTGCGCCGCCAGCTGGCGATCCGGATAGTTTTCATGAGGCCCCAGTCCCAGCCAGCTCACCTGGTGCGGGACCTGAGCCAGCTGGCAGCGCAGGCCGATGCGCGCGGGCGGCGGCAGACCAGCGGCCTGTTGTACATCGACGCTGATAGTCAGTTCGCCATCGCCGCTAATGCCATAACGCTTATGGCTGGTAAACAGATGCTGACCCTCACCCAGTACGCGATGCCAGGTTTCAATCTGCACGCCGTGCTGCAGGCTGTCGACCTGCATCGCCAGCAACTCTGTTTGCAGCCGATCATAGCCCGCGCGTTTCCAGCGCTCGACCCAGGCGTTAGGGTCGATATTGGCAGCTTCGCTGGTGCCGATATCATTATCGATCGGTGCGCGAATAAAGCACTCCTCCAGCGGTGTCAGCATGGTTTCACGATCGTTCACCCACCACTGCAGCAGCGCGCCGCTGCGGCGACAGAAGTGCCAGCGTTGCGTGGGCAGCACCACCGCCACCAGATTGTGATTGGTTTCCAGCTGGGGCGTGCAGGCGCTGAGCGGCGGCAACGTAACCGGCAGTGCGGCCGGCAGCGCCCACTGATCCCAGGCCACGCGATGATCCGCCTCAGACCAGGGCGTGGCGGCGATCTGATGCACCGCGAGGTTGAGCCACGCTTCACCCTGCAGCGCTTCAGGCGCGGGCACGGTAAAGGTGTGGCTGCCTTCGGCATCGAGATCCAGCACCCATTCACCGCGCGCGAGGGTTACACCGTCCTGCTCAATCCACCAGCGCAGCCGTTCGTTGTCGCTGCGGCGGAATAAATATTCGCTGGTGACGGTCACGCGATACGCATCGCCGGGATCGCGCGTAAACCGGAAAAACTGCTGGGCGCGCTGTGCTTCAAACAGCGCCGGATGCGGCGTGCGATCGGCAAACACCAGCCCGTTCATGCAGAACTGGCGATCGTTGGGCGTGTCACCGAAATCGCCGCCGTACGCCTGCCACGGCTGGCCGTGTTCGTCATAGCGCGTCAGGCTTTGATCGACCCAGTCCCAGACGAAGCCACCCTGCAGCCGCGGAAACTGGCGAAATGCCTGCCAGTATTTGGCAAAGCCACCAAAGCTGTTTCCCATCGCATGGGCGTATTCACACAGGATCAGCGGACGCGCTTCATCCGGCAGGCTGATCCATTTTTTCAGTGACCACTTCGGCACCGCCGGGAAGGGCTGGTCCTGATCGACGCGCGCATACATCGGGCACAGAATATCGGTGGCCGCCGTGTTGGCACCGCCGCCCTCATACTGTACCGGGCGCGTGCTATCGCTGCTTTTCACCCAGCGGTACAGCGCATCGTGCGTGCTGCCGTGGCCGGACTCATTGCCCAGCGACCAGATGATGATGCAGGCATGATTACGATCGCGCTGCACCATGCGCGTTACGCGTTCGCTATAGGCGGCAAACCAGCGCGGGTCGTCGGAGAGGCGGTTCATCGGCTGCATGCCGTGCGTTTCGATATTGGCTTCGTCAACCACGTACAGGCCGTACTCATCGCACAGCCGATACCACAGCGGATGATTAGGATAGTGAGCGCAGCGCACCGCGTTAAAGTTGTGGCGCTTCATCAGTTCAATGTCCTGACGCATGCTGGCTTCATCCACCACCTGACCGCGCTCGGGATGGTGCTCATGACGATTAACGCCGCGTATCAGCAGCGGCTTGCCGTTGAGGCACAGCTGGCCGTGCTCAATGCTAACGCGACGAAAACCCACATCATAAGCTTCGGCTTCGATCACCTCGCCGGCATCATCAAGCAGCGTGACTACCGCGCGGTAGAGATGAGGCATTTCGGCGCTCCACAACAGCGGTTGTAGCACCGGCAACACCAGCAGGGTGCGTTCCGGATAGTGGCCACGTTCATCAATGATGGCGCTGCCCGGCGGCTGTTCGTGCTGCGCAATACAGTCGCCGTTGCGCCATAGCGTGACGCGCACCCGACACTGACTGAGCGGGCGCGCGCCGGCATGGATTTTGACACTCACCCGTAAATCGCCGCGCAGATATTCCGGGCTGAGCGCGGTTTCGATCTGCACATCGCTCAGGCGGGTGTCCGGTTTGTGCAGCAGCGTCACGTCGCGGAAAATGCCGCTCATGCGCCACATGTCCTGATCTTCCAGATAGCTGCCGTCGCTCCAGCGCAGCACCATGACCGCCAGACGGTTGTTTCCCGGCTGCAGCGCGTGACTGAGATCAAACTCGGCGGGTAAGCGGCTATCCTGTGAATAGCCCATCCACTGTCCGTTGCACCACAAATAAAAGGCCGAGCTGACACCATCAAAGATGATGCGCGTCTGTCCCTGGCTTAACCAGCCGTCATCAACTTTAAATGTGAGCGAGTAACATCCGGTGGGGTTCTCGCGTGGCACTAAAGGGGGATTGACCGGAATGGGATACTGCACGTTGGTATAAATGGGCGCGTCGTAGCCGTGCAACTGCCAGTTGGCAGGCACCGGCAGTGTTGCGGCGTCCGGTAAGTCCTGTAGCAGCCAGCTGTGCGGCACTGCTTCCGGCGCGATAAAATAGCTGAAGGCCCACTGGCCATTCAGCCGCTGCTGCGCAGGTGAGGGATGGTCATCGCGCGCGCTGACTTCATCGCGCCAGCTGGCAAACGGTGGATGCGCGTCCAGGCGATGCAGGCTGGTGATAACCGGGTTTTCCCAGTCACGGCGCGCCAGCACTTCACTCAGAGAAACAGCCGCTAAGGTCATAGTGAGATCTCATTAATTGTATTGCGCTCACATTGCGTGAAATAGCGTTAGCTGTAAAGACGCAGCGCGCAATTTTGTTACTGCGCGCACAACGAGCAGTATTGACGTTTGCGGCACAGCGTTCGCTGTAACTTAAGCTGGTGTATTGAGCGGTCTGTGAGGCTTTTTTAGCGGTTTCTTGCCACTAAAACGTTAAGCGTGGTGAGCAGGCATGAATAGCGCCGGGTTGCGGAGCATTCTGTATTGTCGTGTTAACCGCCGCTTCATACACTCAGCGCAATTTCAGCAACCTGAGGTCAATATGATCCGTATCGTTAAGCTCGCTGCCGTTGTGGCGCTGGTGTCCGCGTTAAGCGGTTGTCTTTTTCCGCCGCCGGGCGGCGGAGGAGGAGGAGGTTGGGGTGGTCCTGGCGGTGGCGGTCCCGGCCATGGGTATCAGGGACCGCGTTAATTTAGCACCAGTGCATAATTAATGCAGCGATGCGAAACGTTTTATCTGCGGCGTATTTTGTCAGTGAAACGTTTCGCCGTTATATATTGAATTTCAGCCACTTTTTTTACGCTTCGGCTAACCATTATTTTTCCTCTGGCCGGCAAAAATTCTTGTTGTTTTAATCCTGCCAATGCTAATTTTTGTTTTCCCATTCTGACTGAGTCCATCGCATGAAAAACCTGATTGCGGAACTCCTGCTCAAGCTGGCAGAAAAAGAAGAAGAGTCTAAAGAATTAGTGGTCCAGGTTGAGGCGCTGGAAATCGTGCTCACCGCCATGCTGCGCAGACTGGATGCCGCCCAGGTTAGCGACATCGCGGCGGGTATTGATCGCGCGATGCCGCCCGCCGCTTCCGTGCAGGAAAATCCGGACGCGCTGATGCTGCGCAATTACGTCGAAAAGTTACTCAACCACCCGCGCGAATAATCCCGCCGTACGCGCATAGATTTTTTTCCGCTTTGCTTATTCCGTGCCATGCTTAACAGGCAATAATCACACGGAGAAACCGGCAATGAAATCGTGTCTTGTGGCAATAATGGCAGCAGGCCTGCTGCTGGCTGGCGGTGCGGGCGCGGCGGAGAAAACCGCGCAGCAGGAAAAAATGACGCTGTGTAATCAGCATGCAGGCGCGCAAAATCTGAAAGGCGATGCGCGTAAAAGCTTTATGAGCGAATGCCTGAAGAAAGACAGCAAAATGGGCAATATGACGCCGCAGCAGATGAAAATGAAAAGCTGTAATAGCGAAGCAGGAGAGAAAAAACTCAGCGGCGATGCGCGTAAAACCTTTATGAGCAACTGTCTGAAGAAGAGTGCTTAAACCTCTGGCGGCCTGCGGGCCGCTTTTTTGTGTCCGCACTCGCAGGGTTAACGCGCGAGGTATTTTTTCTGTCATAAACGGCACGCGTTGCCAAAACTTTACAAAATCCTTACATAAAATTCCATTTCTCCCCATCCAGTCTCTCTGACGCTTAACCGTGGCCAGAGCGGCTTTACGTGCAACATAAGGAACCTGTTGTATGGTCGCTGCGATCATTATTGGTGTATTTATTATTAGTGTGCTTTACGCTCACTCACGCGGCGTGGAAAAGCAAAAGTTTTCCCGTCAGTTATTTGATCACTCCACTTTTATGGCGCCGATCAATATGTTTATGACCGGGCTGTCGCGACTGCCGGCTAAACAGCCCTATTTTCCGGTTGAGGATTTTCCTGAGCTGCGTCAGCTGACCGATAACTGGCAGGTGATTCGCGATGAAGCCATTCGCCTGCAGGATCACATTAAAGCGGCGCAGACGCATAACGATGCCGGATTTAATACCTTCTTCAAGCGTGGCTGGAAGCGTTTCTATTTAAAATGGTATAGCGATGCACATCCGTCAGCGCGCGAACTCTGTCCGGTAACCACCGAACTGGTGAGCAACATTCCCGGCGTTAAAGCGGCCATGTTTGCTGAACTGCCGCCGGGCAGCCATCTGGGCAAACACCGCGATCCTTATGCCGGTTCGGTGCGCTATCACCTCGGGCTGCAAACGCCGAACGACGATCGCTGCTTTATTGAAGTGGATCGTCAGCGCCACAGCTGGCGCGACGGTCAGGCGGTGATCTTCGACGAAACTTACGTGCACTGGGCGCAGAATGAAAGCGAGCAGACGCGTATCATCCTGTTTTGCGATATCGAGCGGCCAATGAAATGGCGCTGGGCGCAGGCGGTCAATCACTGGGTGGGCTCGACGTTAATGTCAGCAGCGGCATCGCCCAACGACGAAAACGATCGTACCGGCTTCCTCAACCGCATCTTCAAATACGTTTATGCGCTGCGCGATGCCGGTCAGAACCTGAAGAAACGCAATCGCCGGTTGTATTACTGGGTCAAACATGGACTGATTGTGGCGATTTTCGCGCTGATCATCGTGCCCAGCGTCTTCTTCTGATCCTTTCGTGCCGCTTAAAACGGCGGTTTAACAGTCAGTTAACCGCCGTTTCGCTTTGTTTCTCCTGCTAAATCCTCACGCTTTGCCACACTTACTCTTTGTAAGGAATTGTCGTATCAGACGAATAACCCCGAAGGAGGCGAACCGTGAGCTATCAATCTGTCGTGGAACTCAAGGCGCTGGCGCAGCGTAAACCCACTAAAGTGACCGTCGGCGAAACGGATATGGTGCTGATTCGCGACGGCGACCGCGTGCAGGCGCTGCAGGCAAAATGTCCGCACGCGGGCGCGCCGCTGGAGCAGGGCGCAGTGTGCGGCGACAAACTGGTGTGTCCGTGGCATAAGGCGGTATTTGAGCTGCGCGATGGCAAAATGTGCGAGCCGCTGGCGCTGGCCAATCTCAAACGCTATCCGGTGCGCATTGAACAGGGGCAGGTGCTGATCAATCCGCAGGCGATGTCGCCGGCCAGTGCGCCGGTAGCTCAGGGTGAAGCGCCGGTGTGCGTGATTCTCGGCTCTGGCGCGGCGGGCAGTGCTGCGATCTGGACGCTGCGCGATGAAGGCTTTAGCGGCCGTATTGTGCGTATCGAGCGTGAAAGCGACGCACCTTACGATCGCACCACGCTGAGTAAATTTGTCCCTTCCGGCAAGATGGCCATCGATGAGGTACCAAAGCTGCTGAAACAGGATGTGCTGGGCCCGGTGGTGTGGCTGCAGGGGGAGGTGGTGCAGCTGAAGGCGCAGGAGCAGACGCTGGTGCTGAAAGACGGGCAGCAGGTGAAGTTTGACCAGTTGCTGATCGCGACCGGCGGCGTGCCGCAGCCGCTTGATATCCCGGGCAAGGATCTGGATGGCGTGCACCTGCTGCGTTCACTGCGCCAGGCCGACACGCTGATTTCGCAGGTGGATGAGGCGCAGCAGCTGGTGATTATCGGCAACAGTTTCATCGGTATGGAAGTGGCCGGTGCGCTGCGTAACCGCGACATAGATGTCACGGTGGTGGCGCGTCATCCGCTGCCGTTTGCCAGCCAGTTCGGCGAAGAGATTGGCCGTCATTTTTATGAGCTGCACCGCAGCAACGGCGTGAAATTTGTCGAGGGTGAACCGGAAGCGCTGACCGGCGAAGGCGCAGTGAGTGGCGTGCGGCTCAAAGATGGCAAAACCGTGCCAGCCAGCCAGGTGCTGTTTGCCACCGGCATTGTGCCAGCCACCCATTTTATTCACGACCTGCCCTTACAGAAGGATGGCAGCCTGCTGGCCGACAGTCAGTTGCGGGTCAGTGAAAACATCTGGGTCGCGGGGGATATTGCCAGCTATCTCACGCCGCGTGGCGTGCAGCGCATTGAGCACTATCGCGTGGCGCATCAGCAGGGGCGCATTGCCGCGCTGAATATGCTGGGCAAACGCATCATGTACGATCGCGTGCCGTTCTTCTGGACTGCGCATTACGGCACCCGCTATGAGTATCTGGGGCATGCAGAGGAGTGGGACGATTATCGCCTGCTGGGATCGCTGCAGGACAAACGCTTTATCGCTTTTTACTGCCAGCAGGGCATGATTGCGGCAGTGTGTTCAGCCGGCATGTACACGCTCACCGCCGCGCTGGTGCATGAGATGCAGCAGCCAATGACGCTGGAACAAGGCCTGGCGCTGTTTGAAGCGTATCAGGGTTAAGGTTCAAGTCCGCACCCAACAGTTCCCTCTCCCGCTGCGGAAGAGACAAACGAGCACCTAACCGTTCCTTCTCCCGCCTGCGGGAGAGGCAAACGAGCACCCAACAGTTCCCTCTCCCGCCTGCGGGAGAGGGTTAGGGTGAGGGGAAACCCGCACCATCACTGCTTACTCAGCGCCTCGGACTTCGCCATGCACTGCTGCATCGCACCCATCACCGCAGCGCGGAAGCCTTTCTCTTCCAGCACCTTCACCGCTTCAATGGTGGTGCCGCCCGGTGAGCACACCATATCTTTCAGTTCGCCAGGGTGTTTGCCGGTCTCCAGCACCATCTGGGCGGAACCTTTTACCGCCTGCGCCGCAAACTGATAAGCCTGCGCCCGCGGCATGCCGCCCAGCACGGCGGCATCAGCCATCGCTTCGATAAACATAAACACGTAAGCCGGTGCCGAGCCGCTGACACCCACCACGGCATGAATCAGATACTCGTTCACCACCGCCGCTTTGCCGAAGCTCTCAAAAATGGTCACCACCTCGTCCACTTCCTGCGGTTCTACCAGCACGTTCGGCGTAATAGAGGTCATGCCTTCGTTGACCAGCGACGGCGTATTCGGCATTACGCGGATGATTTTACGATCGTGACCGAGTACCGCCGCCAGCGAATCCAGCGTCACACCTGCGGCAATCGACACCACCAGCGCATCTTTCTTCAGCTGGCCGGCCAGATCCTTGAGCACTTTGAGAATCACGTTGGGTTTCACCGCGCCAAACAGAATGTCCACTTCACGTGCCAGACTCTCGACGCTTTCTGCCGCCGTCACGCCATACTGCTGCGCCATCGCCTGGTTGGTGTCGGGTTTTCGATCGTGCACCCAGATATTGGCCGGGGCGATCTGCCCGCTGTTCACCAGGCCGCTGATGATGGCTTTCGCCATATTGCCGCAGCCGACAAACCCGATTTTCTTCTCCAGCATCGCTTTATCCTTTACGTGGTTCGGTTTTCTCAGTGGGTTAGCTTACGTCAGCGGCAGTGAATAACAAGTCGCGCACAAATAACATTTGCCATTCGCGGTCAGCGCGGCAAGATCGCAGGCATTGCCCGTTTAATAAGGATTAAACATGTCGATTTGGGTGGATGCCGATGCGTGTCCCAATGTCATTAAAGAGGTGCTGTATCGCGCCGCTGAGCGCACCAAAGTCACCGTGACCTTCGTTGCTAACCAGCCGCTGCGCGTACCGCCGTCGCCGTTTCTGAAAACGCTGCAGGTAGCTGCCGGCTTTGATGTGGCCGATAACGAGATTGTGAAACGCGTGCAGCCGGGCGAGCTGGTAATTACCGGCGATATTCCGCTGGCAGCAGAAGTACTGGAGAAAGGGGCGGCAGCGCTAAATCCGCGCGGGGAGCGTTACAGCAGCGATACCATTCGCCAGCGTCTGACCATGCGCGATTTTATGGAAACGATGCGCGCCAGCGGCATTCAGAGCGGCGGCCCGTCGGCATTAAGCCCACGTGACCGCCAGCAGTTTGCCAACGAACTGGATAAATGGTTACGTCAGCGTTAATCAGACGAAGCTGTCGTCATCGTCAAAATCACCGCCGCTGCCGAAATCGTTGAAATCATTGTTATCGGCAAAGCTGTTGTTGTCCCAGCCTGAATTGTCATTCAGGAAGGCATTGTTGCTGTCATTGCCGTTGAAGGTGTCCAGATTATCATCCACCTGCGGCAGCGCCGGTTCGTTGATGATATTGACGATCTCTTCCGGCTGCGAATGGTGGAACAGGCTGGTAAGCATGTCCGCCATCACCACACCGCCGGCTACGCCGACAGCCGTTTGCAGTGCGCCACCCAGGAAGCCGGTACCGCGCGCCGGTGCAGCATACGGCTGCTGAGGCGGTGCGGCATATTGTGGCTGTTGCGGTGCGCTGTTCCATGCCGGCTGTTGCGGCTGCGCCGGGCGTGAACCGCCGCCAAACAGGCTCGACAGGAAGCCGCCGCTGCTTTGCTGCGGGGCCTGCTGCTGCGCCTGCGCCAGACGGCTCTCCAGCTCCGATACCTGCGCGTTGAGCTTTTTCATCGCCGCTTCCTGAATCAGGATCGCCTGCGCCATGTAGTAGGGCGCACCGGGCTGGCTCTGTAAATGCTGATTGATTAACTGTTCGGCACCGGCATCACGCGGGCCGCTCTGGCTTTCTGCCTGTTTCAGACGGCTGAACAGGCTTTCAATAAGTTGTTGTTCCTGGCTCTGCATGGTGAACCTCCGGTTAGGCATAGCGTGTTGTTCTTCAGGCGACCAACAGGACGTCCGTTGCCTGAACTATAAAGCGTATATGCGGGCTGCGTGACAGAAAGTAAATCAGCGGCCTGGTAAGCAAATGTTGCCCCGCGCTTACAAATCGCCTGATGCACGAAATGCGCATCGTTTTCCCGTTAAAAATCAAACTAATGGCATTAGCTATCGCTGAAATACGCGTAATTCGTGCTTCGCGGCTGGCTGATAAAATAAAATCCAGGTATCATGCGACGCATTATTGACCTGATGACGTTGCCCGCGCGGCAGACTACGGCGGAGGATGAGCCCGGATGTCATTACCCATCTATCTGATCGGCGCACGCGGTTGCGGTAAAACCACCATTGGCCAGGCGCTGTCGCAAGCGCTGGGCTATGCCTTTCGTGACACCGACCACCACCTGCAGCTCACCACACAGCGCAGCGTGGCAGAGATTGTGGCGACGGAGGGCTGGGACAGCTTTCGCGCGCGTGAAAGTGAATCGCTGCGGGCGGTTACCGCGCCTGCCAGCGTAATCGCCACCGGCGGCGGCATGGTGCTGGCTGATGTCAATCGCCACTTCATGCGCGAGCATGGCCAGGTCATCTGGCTCAACGCGCCCTCTGGCGTGCTGGCCGATCGGCTGGAGCGTCAGCCAGAAGCGGCACAGCGTCCGACCCTGACCGGCCGGCCCATTGCGGAAGAGATGGAAGATATCCTGCGTGAACGCGCGCAGCTCTATCGTCAGGCCGCGCACCATGAAGTCAACGCGATGCAGGCACCGGAGCAGGTGGTGGAACATATTCTGCAATCGCTGTCTCTCGCCCGCGCCAGCTAACTGCCTAAGAATTCTCCCTCTTTTTTACAGCGATCCTCGATTGTCTATACTCAATAGCAGGCAGAGGATCACCGCTGTCTGTGTGGAAACCTGACATAAGAGGGAAAACGATGCCAACCAGACCACCCTATCCGCGAGAAGCGCGCATTGTTGCCGTTGAAAAAGGGCAGGCGGGCAATACCGTCACCTGGTATGAATTACGGGCTGACCATCCACGTCCGGATACCTTAATTAGCGAACATAAATCGGAAGCGGAAGCGCAGGATGCCAAAGACCGCTATGAAGATGTGGAAAAAGAATAATCCCGGCGGGCAGGGATGCCCGCTTTAGCGTAATTACGTCCGGTCGCTAAATAGATTTTTTATTTTCCCTGATGCGCTAATTACGGCGATAAAAGCTGCCGTCTTTTCTGTTTAATCGCTCTCCTGCCTGATAACGTCTTTTTATTTTGCCTTTAGCCCTTATTTTCTGCTGCCTTAAATAGCCTGCGTTTTGTCCGGTGCAAAATTTGCGCTTGACCGATAAACCGTCGCGTTTTACTTTCGGGTTATCGATACAGGAACTCAGTTCCATATAGTGAAACCAGCGCCATGACCACACTCGAAAATGCCGCCGCCGTGCTTAAGCTGTTTCAGCGCTTTGGCGTGGCGCAGGGCCATCCCGGCCTGACCTTTACCGAGGTGGTGGAGGCGCTGGGGCTGCCGAAAAGTACCGTGTCGCGCCTGCTGGCGACCATGGAAAGTGAAGGCTTACTGGAGCGCGATCCCGACAGCCGCTGTTTTCAGATTGGCCGCGTGCTGTTGTCCGTTGCCGGGCACTATCTTTCGACACCGCTGATTGACAGCGCATCGGCGCCGATGGCGCGCCTGGCGGCCAACAGCGGCTGCATGGGCTATATCTCGGTGCTGGACGGTGACGATGTGCTGGTGATGCGCATGTACCACGGTCGCTTCTTTACCCAGCTGGTGACGCCGCCTGGTACACGGGTGTCGGTTACCGGCACGTCGACCGGCCGCGTGCTGTTAGCGCAGCTGAGCGATGACGAGGTGCGCGCGCGCTTCAGCGATAACTGGCAAACCGCGTCGATCAATTCACCGCTGAATATCGATGCACTGTGCAAAGAGCTGGCGCTGATTCGTCAGCAGGGCTGGGCACTGGCACGCAATGAAACGCTGCCTGGCATTAGCTCGCTTGCCGTAGCGGTAACCAATAAACACCGCGGTGAAAGTGCCGCATTGTGTCTCTCATTTCTTTCGCAGGAAGCGGCCCCGGGTTATCCGGAAGCGCTGCTCAGCGAATTGCGCGCAACGGCTGCACTGATGGCCGAAAAATACGGCGCAGCGTCCTGAATAAAACAGGACAACCCTAATTTGATTTCAAGGCGTAATACTTCGCGCCACACCGGGGAAATAGCAGGTCTTCGGACCTGCTTATTTCAATAGTCAGGGAACGATGAATAAAACATTGAGGTTCCGCGTGTCGGGCACAATGTCATTGCGCGTTTTCTACAGGGTGAAAATACGGGGATAATATGCGTCTGGATAATCCAATAAAAAATATTGGCGTGGGACTGATGCTGGTTCTGCTGTCAGTTGCAGGGGCCATCATTGGGGTACAGCTGATCACAACTATTGGGGTAACGCCCAATACTTCTATTATCGGCGCGCTATTTGCCATGCTGCTGGCGCGCATTCCACTGCAGTGGTTTCGCCGCTACCGTTCGGTTGAAGTGCAAAACCTTGCACAGACCGCCATCTCTTCCGCTACCTTCGGCGCTGCCAACAGCCTGCTGATGCCGATTGCCGTGCCGTGGGCGCTGGGTGAGCCGCAGCTGGTGCTGCCGCTGTTTGTCGGCGTCAGCGCGGCCATGCTGCTGGATGCGTGGCTGCTGTATCGTCTGTTTGATACGCGCGTGTTCCCGGCCAGCAATGCATGGCCACCAGGCGTGGCAGCGGCAGAAGCGATCAAAGCCGGTGATAAGGGCGGTCGCCAGGCGTGGCTGCTGGTGGCTGGAATCGTGGGTGGCGTCGCGGGCTCGATGCTGAAAATCCCGATGTCCGCCTTTGGTACGGCATTCATTGGCAATATCTGGGCACTGACCATGCTCGGCATTGGCTTCCTGCTGCGTGCCTATGCGCAACCGGTCGCTGGTATCGATATTAACGCGCTGTACATTCCGCACGGCGTAATGGTTGGAGCCGGTCTGGTGGCGCTGATTCAGGTGGTGCAGGTGATTCGCAGTCGCCGTCACGACAACCTCAACGTCAGCCGCAGTGACAACGAAGTCAAACGCGCGCTCGGCCTGGGGACTGTCGGCTATATCGTGATCTCGGCACTGCTGGCGCTGGGCGGCGGGCTGTGGAGCGAAATGGGCCTGCCGATGCTGCTGCTGTTTATTATCTATGCGGCCTTTGCCGCCTTCGTGCATGAGCTGATTGTCGGCATCGCCGCCATGCACTCGGGCTGGTTCCCGGCCTTCGCGGTGGCGTTGATCACCCTGATCCTCGGCATCCTGCTCGGCTTCCCGCCGCTGGCGCTGTGCCTGCTGTGCGGCTTTACCGCGGCCACCGGTCCGGCCTTCGCCGATATGGGCTATGACCTGAAGGCCGGCTTTATTCTGCGCGGTAACGGGGACGATGTGCAGCAGGAGCTGTGGGGCCGCCGCATCCAGCTGATCGCCGCGATGATCGCTTTCGTCATCGCAATTCCGGTGGTGTGGTATGCGCATAACCTGTTCTTTGTCGACAACCTGCTGCCGCCGGTGGCGCGCGTTTACGCCAAAACTATTCAGGCCGGCGCGGAGCCGGGCATTGCCGGTAGCCTGCTGATGTGGGCGATTCCGGGGGCGATTATTCAGCTGATCGGCGGGCCTAAGCGCCAGCTCGGCGTGCTGTTAGCCACCGGTCTGTTAATCAACAACGCCGCCGCAGGCTGGGCGGTGCTGGTCGGGATTGCGTTACGTGTCCTGATCCTGCGCGTGTGGGGCGAGCGTGGACGTTCACCGATGGAGGTGATGGCCGCTGGATTCATTGCGGGCGACGCGCTGTACAGCTTCTTCCACTCACTTTTTGCCAGTAGCAGTAAGAAATAATCCAGGGATTTAGCGATGAGTTTACAGCAGACACTACAGGTTTTTGAGTTACTCGACAGCGCCTACGTGGATGGCCAGCAGGTGGTCGATCTGTTCGCCGCCTATCCTGGCGTGCAAGCCAGCTTTAAGCGCGTCAGCGGGCCAAAAGGGCGCACCGATTTTGTGCGCATCGACATTCCGGGCGCCCAGGGCAAAAGCCGGGGCGGCAGCGCGCCGACGCTGGGGATCATTGGCCGTCTCGGCGGCATCGGTGCGCGCCCGACGCGCATCGGCATGGTGTCCGACGCCGACGGTGCGGTTGCTGCGGTGAGCAGCGCGCTGAAGCTGGCACAGATGCAGACCAAAGGCGACGTGCTGGCCGGCGATGTGATCGTAACCACGCATATTTGTCCGGATGCGCCGACCCGGCCGCACGAGCCGGTGGACTTCATGGATTCGCCGTGCGACGACATCACCATGAATGACAACGAAGTGGTTGCGGGCGTCGACGCGATTCTCTCTATCGATACCACTAAAGGAAACCGCATCCTCAACCATAAGGGCTATGCGCTGTCACCCACGGTGAAAGAGGGCTACATCCTGCGCGTGTCGGAAGATCTGCTGCGCATCATGGAGATGACCAGCGGTCAGCCTGCGGTGACGTTCCCGATCACCACGCAGGACATCACCCCTTACGGCAACGGCGTGTATCACCTCAACAGCATCCTGCAACCGTCCACCGCCACTGATGTGCCAGTGGTGGGCGTCGCGATTTGTGCGCAATCCGTGGTGCCTGGCTGCGGCACCGGCGCCAGCCATGAAGTGGACATCGCGGCGACCGTGCGCTTTGCGGTGGAAGTGGCCAAAGAGTTTGGCCGTGAGACCTGCCAGTTTTATGACCCGCAGGAGTACGCGCTGCTGCTATCTTTGTATGGTAGCCTCAGCCACCTGCGCAGCCGGAAAGCCTGATGATGAAACCGTCGCTTGTAACCTTAACCATTGGCCAGTCACCGCGTAGCGATATTTTGCCGCTGCTGCAGGAGCATTTGCCCGCCGACGCCGTCGCGCATGCCGGTCTGCTGGATGGCCTGACGCTGGCTGAAGTGGAGCAGTTATACGCTCCCGCGCCGGGCGATAAAGTGCTGGTTTCGCGCATGAGCAGCGGCGAACAGGTACGGCTGGCGGCGGCCACCGTCGAACAGGGACTGCAGCGTAAAATTACCGCGCTGGAGCAGCAGGGTTACGACACCATTCTGCTGCTGTGTACCGGTGAGTTCGGCACGCTAAAAACCACGTCGGCGCTGCTGCTGGAGCCGGATCGCATCATTCCGCCGCTGGTCAGCGCCATCGTACAGGCGCACAAAATCGGCATCGTGGTGCCGGTTGAGGAGCAGATCGCTGAGCAGGCCAGCAAATGGCGTAACCTGCAAAGCACGCCCTGTTTTGCCGTCGCCAGTCCATACCTGGCGCAGCAGAGCGAACTGATGGAAGCCGGATTGACCCTGCAGGAGCAGGGCGCTGATGTGGTGGTGCTCGACTGTATCGGTTATCACCAGAAACACCGCGATTTCCTGCAGAACATGCTGGGCATTCCGGTGCTGCTGTCGAATGTGCTGGTGGCGAAACTGGCGGCTGAACTGATCGTCTGATCGAGGCCGATCACAACTTGCGACGGGCGGCACTAATTCGCGTGACAGATCAGCGAGTTCCCTTGTAATCTGCCGGTAACCCTAATGTGCTGTGAGGAAGTAACATGCTCAACGTAAGTGAGTATTTCGACGGAAAAGTGAAATCCATTGGTTTCGACAGCGTGACCATTGGCCGGGCCAGCGTTGGCGTGATGGCGGAAGGCGAATACACCTTTGGTACCGGCCAGCCGGAAGAGATGACGGTAGTGAGCGGCGCGCTGAAAGTGCTGCTGCCGGGCGAAGCCGAGTGGAAATGGTACGAAGCCGGATCGGTATTTAACGTGCCGGGCCACAGCGAATTCCACCTGCAGGTGGCAGAGCCAACGTCTTACCTGTGCCGCTATCTTTAAGCGTTAAAGCAGCATCCATTATCAACCGGTAAAGCCTGTGCGGCGTTACCGGTTTTTTTATGCGCCAGCATGGGGTGTGGCCTGAGGTCAGCATAAA
>NZ_JALNUZ010000016.1:0-101594 GCF_026541005.1 Pantoea sp. GM_Pan_4 | reverse complement strand
AACGATGCGGGACAGGTTTTGTCGTCAGGCGCATTCATGCGCATCTGTGGCAAGGTTGCACAGCATCGTAGGGTGCGCATTCATGCGCACCGGCATGAAAATGTTTTCTTAGATAAACGTCATTGCGCAATAAATTGCGCCGCTACCATCCGTGCGGTTATCAGCGGCAACACATGGAAGGGATATCTGCATTATCCATTCGCACAAACCGTAGCGGCGCGATTCATCGCGCATTTCAATTACCGCACCGCGCTATCACGACGCCTGCAAATAATGCACTACCGACTGGTTCAGCGTATCCAGCTTCTCTTCCAGCAGGAGAAGCCCTTCGCGGATGACCTCCTGATCTTCAGCGCTTTGGCAGGCGCGCTCGATCTGCCCGCACAGATCATCGATCTCGCTGGCGTAAATGATCTGCGCCGATCCGCCCAGCCGGTGCAGCGACGAGGCCAGCGCCGTCCAGTCCTGCGCATCAAAATGATACCAGCACTGCTGCATATCGTTGCGGCTCTCCTCGCTGACTTTCTCCAGCATCTTCGCCACCATCGCATCGTCGTGATACACCATGGCGCGCAGCGATTCGAGCGACAGCAGCGCATCCAGCGCCGGCACTTCGGCGGCCGGCTCGTTGCTGCTCAGCAGCTCAGCCAGCTTGTCAATTTTCAGCGGCTTAAACAGGCAGGCGTTCATGCCCGCTTCAAGACAGCGCACGCGCACGTCCGACTGCGCATTCGCCGTCAGACCAAAAATTTTCACCGCGTTGCCGCTGCGGCGCAGGGTCTGCGTCAGTTCGATGCCGCTCATGCCCGGCATATTGCAGTCGGTAATAATCAGATCGAACGCCTGATGCGCCAGCAGCGCCAGCGCCTCTTCGCCGCTGCTGGCTTCGCTGATCTGCTGGCCCAGCTCGCTGAGCTGGCTTCGCAGCAGCAGGCGGTTGGCCGGATGATCGTCGACCACCAGAATATTCAGCTGTGGCAGCGCACGGCTGCGCGCCACGCGGGTTTTCTCCAGCAGCTTGCGCGCCCGGCGTGCCGGCATCATTACATTAAGCTGAATCAGCGTGCCGCGTCCCGGCTGGCTGTTGAGGTTCATGGTGCCCTGCATCTTCTCCAGCAGCTGGGCGCTGATCACCAGGCCAAGGCCGGTGCCGGTCTGCTTGCGTCCCTCTTCGGTCTGGGCAAACGGCTGAAACAGTTTGGCCTGATCGGCAGCGCTGATGCCCACGCCGCTGTCTTCGATCTCAATTTCCAGCTCCAGCGAACCGTCTTCCCACTCATGGCCGATCACCCGCACTTCCACGCCGCCTTCGTGGGTAAACTTGATGGCGTTATTGATGTAATTGGCGATCACCTGGCGGAAGCGCGCGGCATCAATAAACACTTCCAGCCCCGGCGGCGTGTCGCTGTGGTAGTGCAGCGTCAGATTTTTGCCGCTGGCCATGCCGTCAAACAACCGCACCACCGGCAGCACCAGCTGCTCGGTGCTGACCCACTCCGGCATCAGCTCCAGCTGGCCGCTCTCAATCTTGGCCATGTCGAGGATATCGCCAATCAGCCCCAACAGCGTGTTGGCCGACTCGTAGGCGATCTGAATGGCTTCATTGTCGCGCTGCTTGCGCCCTTCCAGCTCCAGCAGGCCGATGATGGCGCTGATCGGCGTGCGGATCTCATGGCTCATGGTGGCGAGAAACGAACTCTTGGCGCGGTTGGCTTCATCCGCCACCTTTTTCTCCGCCTGCAGCGCCAGCATCAGCAGTTCGTAGGCGGTAACATCCTGCCAGCCGCAGATCAGTCCGGTAATATTGCCCTGCGCATCGCGCTGTTCCTGCGCCCAGTGGTGCACCATGCGCGCTTCGCTGCCATTTTCGATCTCAATTTCCAGATCCTGGGCGGTATCGCCCCACAGACTGTTGTGCGCCAGCGCCACCAGCTCCGGATCGTTGACCGCTTCCGGGCTCATCAGCGGATAGAGTTTGCTGATGAGCGGCGACAGCGGATGGCGTTGATCGTAAAGCGAAAAGCTCAGGCGCTGCGCGTCGACGCCGGCAAAAAAGCGCTGAAACGCACCGTTAGCACTGACCACGTTCCAGTTGCGATCCAGCACATAGACCGGTGTTGGCAGGCCATTCAGCAGCGCATCGCGAAAGCGCAGTTCGGCCTGCAGGTCAGCTTCTGCGCGACGGCGATGCTTCACCTCTTTGCCGCGATAGTAAACCCACGCCAGACAGGCGATTAGCAGCAGCGCGGTCAGCAGAGTGATGGCGTAAAACTGCGCGCGGTACAGCTGCCAGGTGGTGCGCGTGGTCTGTGGTGTGCCCTGCCAGCGGCTGGCAATCAGCGAGATCTCGCTCGGCTGAATGTCGGCCAGCGCCTTATCAATAATGCTCAGCAGCTCCGGCTGATCGCGGCTGACGGCAAAGCTCAGCTCCACCGGCGGCAGCGCCAGACGCGACACGATCTTCAGCGGCTGCTGCGCGTAGCGCGCCAGTAACGTGTTCACGCTCAGCTGGTTATCGATCAGCCCGGCGACCTTGCCCTCCTGCAACAGCTGCAGCGCCAGGCTGGCGTTATCCACTTCAGACAGCTGCAGCGTGGGGAAGCGATCCAGCAGCGCCTGACGCGCCGGATTGCCTTTGACGATACTGAGCTTCATGCCGGGATAGAGCGCCTGCGGCGCATCGGGCTGGTCCGGCACCAGCAGCACCAGCGGCACCTTCAGGTAAGGTCGGGTAAAGCGCACCGCCTCCTGATGGCCGCCATCCTGCGCCACCGCCGCCAGCATCGCTACCTGATGTTGCTCCAGCTGCTGTAGGCCGTCATGCCACGAATACGCCGGCACCGGGGTGAAAAACAGCCCGGTGCGCAGCTGGATCAGATGCAGCAGATCGGCGCTAATGCCCTGAAATTCACCCTGCTCATCCAGCAGCGCCAGCGGTGCAGAGAACGGATTGAACGCCACTTTCACCTGCGCATGCTGCTGCAGCCACTGCTGCTCGCGCGGCGTCAGGCTGAGCGGCTCCTGCAAACGCCAGACGTCCGGCCGCTGCGTCCACTGCCGAGAAATCAGCCGCTGCTGTTCGCCGGGAATGGCGGCGATGGCGGCATTCAGCGCTTTCAACAGCGGCTGATTATCGGCTTTCACCACCAGACGGCTGCCGTACAGCGCGTCTTCCGGCAAAATCGCTGCCAGCGCCAGCTGATTGACATAACTGCGCTCAATCAGAAACGCTGCCGCCAGCAGGCTGCCGAGCGCGTAATCCGCTTCGCCACTGGCCACCGCCGCCAGCGCCGCCTGGCTGGAGGGATAACGCACTATACTGGCCTGCGGAAAACGCTGTTTGATTTGAGCATCGGTAAGAGAGCCTTCGCGCATGGCGAGGCGCAGCGGCGCATCGTAGGGCACCGGCTGTGAGGCCTGCTTCTCCGCGGCGATCACCACCGGACGATTGATGAGAAAACTGTCTGTCGCCCTGAAGGCCGCCGCATCGTGCAGTTCGCGCCCCGGCGAGCTAAACAAGGCGTCCGCCGCGCCGCTTTTCACCGCTGCCTGCGCCGCCGCCTGGCTGGGATAACGCACCATCACCGCCTGCACGCCAAGATTACGCGCCAGCAGTTGCAGATAATCGGCGTAGATCCCTTCCACGCTGTTGCCGCTGCCCGCTGCCTCCTGAAAGATCAGATAAGGCGGCAGCTCCGGTGCCCACACCGCGATGCGCAGCTCATGTTTAATGCGCAGCCAGCGCCACTCGTCACCGCTCAACTCAATATGCATCGGTGCCAGCTTTTCACGGCTGAACAACTGAAATATTTCGGGCTGCGGCTGGGCGGCCAGTAGCGGGCTCAACAGCAGCAGAAGCAGAGTGACCAGGCGCAGCATCGCTACTCCATATGATTACGATTGGCGAAGGTAAAGAGATCGCGCAGGCTTTTGCAGTGCAATTTCTCCAGCAAACGGCCTTTGTAAGTTGAAACGGTTTTATTGCTGAGATTCATGCGGTTAGCAATGCGCATGTTATCCAGCCCCTTCAACAGATAAGTGAACACCTGAAATTCCTGCGGTGACAGCGATTCCAGCAGCCGGATATCGGGATGAGTGCTGCTCTGTTCCGGTGGTGCATTAATACCGGCTAACGGAAAGTAGCCATAACCATTTTGTGCCGCCCGAATTGCGGTGATGATTTCCGGCAAATTGTCTTTTTTACTGATAAAACCATTTGCGCCACAGCGAATACTCTGTATTGCATAGAAACTCTGATTCTTACCTGAGACGATAATAATAATACCCGGAAAACTCCTGGCGCGCAGAGTTTTTACGACTTCAATACCATTTATCGAGTGAATATCAATATCCATTACGACGATTTCCGGGTAATGCTGATCAACCAGCTCGAGTGCTTCGCGACCATCATCAGTTTCGGCAATTAAGGTATGCCCTTCTTTTTCAAGTAAAAAAGTTACAGCCATACGCGCCATGGGATGATCGTCGACGACGATAAAGTTCGCCATGATTCATTTCCTGTCAGTAGCCAAATATAAACTTCCTCTATCCAACTATTAGACTAATAAATTCAACAAATAATCAATAATAATCAAATAACAAAACGTAGGCCATGTCCTACACGACACCGATGAACAATCCCATATCTTTGTAAGAACATTAATCGTATGATCTTTATGTCGCAATTAATCACCCTGTAAACAATTTCACAAACCGTCATAAAATAAGAGCACAAAAATGGGAATGGATATTCTGTTCAACACTGGTGACGATAATAAACCCAAAAAAATCATTATTGCGCTAAGCTGCAATTTTGCGCAGACCGGTTTACAAGAGCTTTGCCGTTCACTCCCGGGATGTGAAGTGCAAACGATACTGGGTGCGCCAGAAGCGATATCAGATGAGCTCATGTTTAGTTATGCCGATTTAGTGATTACCGACCTGCCTCGTGATGCGGCAGGTCTGGCAGAGTTACTTCTCATTCCTGAATGGTTCAAAGGCAGCACGTTGATTTTATTGGATGAAGAAGCTAAGGCGATGCGTCGCACACTCCTGGATGCAGACTTCAGTGATGTGGTAATGAAAAAAGAAAAATTAACGACGCTGCATCAGGTAATACATAATCTGCTGCAAGCTAACCCTGAGTCTATTGAAGAACAGTTAATCGGGAAAAACGCCCTCATACGTGAAAAACGCGTTATTTGTGCTTTATTACGCGGAGTGAAACCGTCGTTGATTGCACGGGAAATGGGACTGCACCCACGTGAAATCAGTCGTAGCAAAATTAATTGCCTGGCAAGAAGCGGTTTTTCATCGCTTAATGCCATGCTGGCGTGCGCATCAAGGACATCACAATGATGTCACTTTTAGTTAATAAAATTTTCTTGCGTTAACAGCGCTCGATTTTTGACACGGAGGGAATAATCCGATAACAACAAAATGCTAACTTTAACAGCGCGACAAAATTTTGTTGTAGCAGCATCCTTTCAGGCTTTAATTTCCCCTGCCATGGCGTGTCCAAAACAAATCAGACGTTAAATACAACCTATCCATACATCGCCTGTCTGGTCGAAAAGGAAAAATTTCCCGGCTGCAGGGCTAATCACCAGCCTTAGCTTACACCTTTGCGGCTGCAGTTCCCCCAGCGCCAGCGTGCGCGCGTCATTGAAATCCGTCACCAGCGCCGGAAAATGCGCCATGCCGTTAATCTGCGCCCGGTACTCGCGCATCATGCCGCGTCGCAGGTGCTGCACATCGTTAGTGAGCCAGCGCGGCAGGCTGTTCGCCAGCTGATGCGCTGCCACCGGCCCGCCGGTATAAGCCAGCAAACGCACGCGCGCCTGGCGCGGCGGCTGAATAAAGTGGTGAATGAACCAATCCATGTATGCGTCTTTCATCCCTGCGCTTCCCCTGTGCTGACCGGCTGGCCTCAGGCTATTTTAAGGACTGGCAGGTTTAAGGTTAATGAGACCAGGCCTACGCGCCGGTCAGTGCAGTCTGACAAATGGGGGAGATTCTTAGTCGTTTGGGTTTGGGTTTGGGTTTGGGTTTGCCCTCACCCCGGCCCTCTCCCGCAAGCGGGAGAGGGAGCGGTCCGCTGCGGGCGGGGAATGCAGTACGTAACATTTGTTAACCGGGAAGGCGCAGCGAGTGGAAATGTGAAAGGCATGCACTGGTCAGTTCCCTCTCCCGCTTGCGGGAGAGGGTTAGGGTGAGGGAAAAACCACTCGACTATTAAAAAATTAAACCGCCTGCGCGCACGCCCACGCTGAGCTCCACGCCCACTGGAAATTATAGCCACCGAGCCAGCCCGTCACGTCCACCACTTCGCCAATGAAATAGAGCCCCGGCACATCGCGTGCTTCCATGGTCTTAGACGACAGCTGCGAAGTATCCACGCCGCCCAGCGTCACTTCGGCGGTGCGATAGCCTTCGGTGCCGTTTGGCTGCACGCGCCACTGGTGCAGCGTAGTCACCAGCTCGCTCTGCTGCTTGCTGTTGAGCTGCTTCAGCGTCACGTCCGGAATCTGCTGCAGCTCCTGCAACACTTCCACCAGCCGCTTCGGCAGGATCTTCGCCAGGCTATTTTTCAGGCTGAGGTTGGGATGCGCCGCACGCTGCACGTCGATAAAATCGTCCAGCGCGGTCTCCGGCGACAGGTTGACGGTGACAAACTCGCCCGGCTGCCAGTAGCTGGAAATCTGCAGTACCGCCGGACCGGACAGGCCGCGGTGGGTAAACAGCATCGCCTCTTTAAACAGCGTGCCGTCCTGAGCAGTGATGGTGGTCGGCAGCGCCACGCCGGAAAGCGTGTTCAGCTGCTCCAGCAGCGGCTTATGCAGCGTAAACGGTACCAGCGCGGCGCGCGTCTGATGGACGCGCAGGCCAAACTGTTCCGCCACCTTATAACCGAACGGTGTTGCCCCCAGTCCCGGCATCGACAGACCACCGCTGGCGATCACCAGCTTGTCCGCACGAACCGCCGAGCCATTCAGCTGCAGCGTATAACCGTCGTCGTCGCGCGCCACGTTCAGCACTTCGCTGCGCAGCCGCAGCGTCACCTGGCCGGCTTCACACTCCTTCAGCAGCAGATCAACAATCTGCTGCGCCGAATCATCGCAGAACAGCTGGCCGAGAGTTTTCTCGTGCCAGGCGATGCCGTGACGATTAACCAGATCGATGAAATCCCACTGGGTGTAACGCGCCAGCGCCGATTTACAGAAATGTGGATTGTGCGACAGGTACGCCGCCGGTTCGGTGTAGAGATTGGTGAAGTTGCAGCGGCCGCCGCCGGACATCAGGATTTTGCGCCCTGCCTTCTTGCCGTTATCCAGCAGCAATACGCGACGGCCCAATTGCCCGGCCTGTGCCGCGCAGAACATGCCGGCCGCGCCTGCACCAATAATGATAACGTCAAACTTTTCCACGGCCATAACCCACCTGATTGAAAGGCGCTGATTGTAGAGATCTGCGGCTTTTCGCGCCAGCGACAAAAAATTGCCGTAAATGTGTCATATTGTAACTTGCTCATTTTGCGGTCTTTTTGCCTTTAATTACCTGCCGGATGACAAATTTAAGACAAAAAAGAGCTATATTTTTCTTTCCCATAGCGCACGTTGTCGCAGATAATGCGCCGCGTTCATGTCCTCCAAAATGGCGTAACGTTTATGCTACATCTGTTTGCTGGTCTTGACCTAAGCACCGGCCTGTTATTGGTTCTTGCTCTGCTGTTTGTGTTGTTTTACGAAGCAATCAACGGCTTTCACGACACTGCCAACGCGGTCGCTACAGTCATTTACACCCGTGCGATGCGGGCGCAACTGGCGGTTGTGATGGCCGGTGTGTTCAACTTCTTAGGTGTGCTGCTCGGCGGTTTGAGCGTGGCTTATGCCATCGTGCATATGCTGCCAACCGATTTGCTGTTGAATGTCGGTTCGGCGCATGGGCTTGCCATGGTGTTCTCCATGTTGCTGGCGGCGATTATCTGGAATCTCGGTACCTGGTATCTCGGCTTACCGGCGTCCAGTTCGCACACGCTGATCGGCGCCATCATCGGTATTGGTCTCACCAATGCGCTGATGACCGGCACGTCGGTGGTGGATGCGCTGAACCTGCCGAAAGTCATCAATATTTTCCTCTCACTGATTCTGTCGCCGATTGTTGGTCTGATCATTGCGGGTGGCCTGATTTTCCTGCTGCGTCGCTACTGGAGCAGCACCAAAAAACGGGCTCGCATCCACATGACACCTGCTGACCGCGAGAAGATCGACGGCAAGAAAAAGCCGCCGTTCTGGACGCGTATCGCGCTGATTGTCTCCGCCATTGGTGTGAGCTATTCGCACGGTGCCAACGACGGTCAGAAAGGCATCGGCCTGATCATGCTGGTGCTGATTGGCGTCGCACCGGCGGGATTTGTGGTGAATATGAATGCCTCCGGTTATGACATCACCCGCACGCGCGATGCGGTGAACCATCTGGAGCAGTATTACCAGCAGCACGGCCAGTCGCTGACGCACATCGTGCAGATGGCGCCACCGGCGGTGCCGACGCCGGAAGAGTCGCTCGGCGGCCCGCAGGAGTTCCATTGTGATAGCTCCCGTGCGCTTGATGCGATTAACCGTGCGCAGGGTCTGCTGGGTAATCTGCAGAGCTACAGCGATCTCACGCCTGACCAGCGCGGTCAGATGCGTCGTCTGCTGCTGTGCATCTCCGACACCGCGGACAAAGCCGCTAAGCTGCCGGAGACCAGCGCCGACGATAAGCGCTTCCTTAATAAGCTGAAAGGCGATCTGCTCGGCACCATTGAGTATGCGCCGGTCTGGATTATCGTGGCGGTCGCGCTGGCGCTCGGCATTGGTACCATGATTGGCTGGCGCCGCGTGGCGACCACCATCGGCGAGAAGATCGGTAAAAAAGGAATGACGTATGCGCAGGGCATGTCGGCCCAGGTAACGGCGGCGGTGTCGATTGGTATCGCCAGCTACACCGGGATGCCGGTTTCGACCACGCACATTCTGTCATCGTCGGTTGCCGGTACCATGCTGGTAGATGGCGGCGGTCTGCAAAGCCGCACCATCAAAAATATCGCGATGGCCTGGGTATTCACCCTGCCGGTGTGTATTTTGCTATCTGGCTCGCTGTACTGGATTGCGCTGAAGCTGATTTAACGCTTCAGCGTTGCAGGGTTCTGTCGTAGTGCGTTGCGAATACAACACAGCGCGCCGCGACAGAACCCGCTCCCCCTCTCAGTGCCAAATCGCTAAGGCGATCAGGCTCACCACCACCAGAAAACACAGCCCGCTGGTCAGAACAAACTGACCACGCACCCGCTCGCAGCGACGAATAAATTCATCGTCGTGATGATCGCGATAGCGTTTCTCCCAGATATAGCGCACCAGCCGCACCTGCTTGCTCGGCTGACCGTGGGACGTAAAGAAACCGGCACCATCAACATACTGATACAGCAACGGATCGCACCCGCGCAGCACCGCCAGCAGTGAGCGCAACGATGAGAAGTAACGCGCCATATTCACCAGACAAACCACACACAGAGCCCAAAAAAGCGCGATAGTGCTGATCATGTTCCCCTCCCGGCTGGAGCCGCAATGACGTTACCTGCAGCGGGGAAAAGCTGCAGACGCCCCACGGGAAATAAGCCAGCCACAGATGAATCGAATTGCATTGTTGTTATGCGGACCTGAGCGCGCTACCCGGACGGGAGTGGCCCTCATTTTCAGTGTAGGAGATCTGTTTAAATTTTTTCCAGCGATGATTTTCGTTCAGCGCGAGCGAAAAAAGCGATAACCCATGATCTGACTCACAGCCGGGCTTCGGTTTGCAGCATTTGCTACCCACTCTGGCTATACTCGGGATATAACAATTATTCGCCTGCGTGGCTGACATTGTGGTTGGTGGCGCTTCATCGCCGTTACGCGCAAAGGATTACGCCAGCCGAACGGCAGAAATTCGGTTGCCCCAGAATCTTGAGAAAGGAGTTTTATCATGGCTTATAAACACATCCTGATTGCAGTAGACCTTTCCCCGGAAAGCCAGTTACTGGTTGATAAAGCGGTATCACTGGCCCGTCCTTATGATGCAAAAATCTCGCTGATTCACGTTGACGTGAACTATTCAGATCTCTACACCGGGCTGATTGACGTCAACCTCGGCGACATGCAGAAGCGAATTTCGGAAGAGACACACACCGCGCTGCGCGAGCTTTCCACCAACGCCGGTTACCCGATTAGCGAAACCCTGAGCGGCAGCGGCGATCTCGGCCAGGTGCTGGTGGACGCGATTAAAAAATACGATGTCGATTTGGTGGTGTGCGGCCATCATCAGGATTTCTGGAGCAAGCTGATGTCGTCGGCGCGCCAGCTGATCAATACCGTGCATATCGATATGCTGATTGTGCCGCTGCGCGACGAGGAAGAGGAATAACCAGTAAAAATGCCCCTCGGACCGAGGGGCAAAAGACTGCAATAACAGAACAACTACAACATGGCTTAGGGAAATTCCTGACGCTTACGGCTGTTGGTTCAGCGCCACCCGTACGACGACCCGGCGATTCGGCGCGTTACAGGCAATCTGTGCGGCGCGCGACCCTTCACAATACTCCACCACCGGTTCACTGCTGCCCGCGCTGCTGGCGCGGATCACCGTGGCCGGCAGGCCGCCGTCAATCAACATCTGGCGTACCGTAGCAGCGCGCTGCTGACCGAGCTGGCGGTTGGCGCTGGCGTTACCAATCGGGTCGGTGTGACCAATCACTTCGAGGCTTTTCAGCTCGGCGCGATCGCGCTGCAGCTCGGCAATCAGCGCGCCGACCGCGCGGCGGCCGGCGGCGGAGATATCGCCAATGGACGATTTGCCAAAGTTAAACAGCACGTCACCGGCCAGCACGTAGTCTTTGTAGCTGCGCGGCGCGAGGTTGTCACACTTCACTACCGATGATGCGCTCGACAGCGCGTGAATCTGCTGCTGCGCTCCGTTGAGTTCCCGCTCCGCCTGCTGGCGGCTGACCACCTGCGGCTGGCCAGTGGTGACGTTGCCGAGGCGCACAAAGTAGGTGGTGCCGCCGGCAAAGTTGTCGCGCCACGCCTGGGCGCGCTTGCCGCTGTAGCGCGGCGCGTCTTTCATGTAGTTATCCAGCGAGTGGCTGCCCGGTTTGAGGCAAAATACGCTGAAACCGCCCGGCAGCAGCGCGGTCTGGAATTCGCCGTCGACATACACGTGCGCCGCATCATTGCCCGACTGCGCCAGTGTGCGGTAGTACACCACCTGGGTCTGCGATGCCGATACGCCGCTCACCGGCTGATACAGTTCACCGAACGGTTTTGCCGCCAGCGCGGTATGACTAAAGGTGGCGGAACCGGCCAGCAGTGCGGCCAGCAGGGTAAGGCTGAAAGTTTTCATAACTCCTCCACGGGTGCCCACAAGGGCACCCGATTAGTATTGATGGTTAACAGGTTAAAAAAGCCACGGCTGATTAATGATTATCCAGTTCGACTTTTACCCCCTGCTGCACCAGCAATTCACCTTCCACTCCGCTGTGACGATAAACATCATAGACATGGCCGCCCTGAGTAATCGTGCCCGCCACCTGTGACCAGTCGCCGAGATCGGTGCCATCCTTAAGGAGATCAGAGAGGATTATTCTGTCATCAATCGAACCATCAATTATTGATTGATTGGAAGAGATAAGGCCAATACCTTCAGATGAAAAAACTATAAGCTCTGAAAGATTCATATTTTTCAGTTCTTCATTTTCATGTGTAAATAAGGGTTCTTCTTCTTTTTCAAATCGATGAGAATCCTGAACCATATAAGAAAGGCTTTCATCTTCCGATGTTATAAAATCATTATAGGCAGTTGAGGAAGCAGCATTACTATGCTTACTCCAGCTAACATTATCTATACCAAGACCATAAGGGTCATCTGTATACATTTCAACTTTACCGATTACTTTTCCTGCTGGGGCAACATATTCGAATTTTTTAGATTCGTAGAGATTGGCCCAGATTGATTGAGTCGATATTAATACTCCTTCTTCATCAAAAATTTTGATTGTCATTGGCCTTGAAGGTTGCCCCTGAACAGATCCCCATCCTAAAACAGTAAACTCAATGTCTGATATTACTTTATTGACTCCAAAGGTAAATGTAACCGTGGTATACTGCCACATCGCCAAAATATTTGTTCCATTTTTGCTCCCCCCTATTTGCCATTCACCATCAGAGGAAAAAGTAAGTCCACTAGGAAGAGTATATGAATTTTTATATCCGGTACCACCGGCATTATTAAAGTCCTCTGAACCTTTAACCAAATCTACATCATTAGCAATTATTATGTTCCAGCCAGGAGATTTCTCGCTGTTATTACCTGCTTGATCCGTTGCCTGTACGCTGAAATTATGAGTACCTTTACTCAACGCTGGCGATGGCGTAAAGGTCCACTTACCATCCGCGCCCGCAGTCACCGAACCCAGTTTGGTGCTGCCATCATAAATGGTCACCACACTGTTGGCTTCCGCCTTGCCTGACAGCGTCGGCGTGGTGTCATCGGTTTTACCGCCGTTAGCCACGTTACCGGTTTTGCTGCCGGCGTTGTCATACACCGTATCGATGGTCGGGGTACTGATCACTGTATCAACGGTGATATCCCAGGTCACAGCCTCACCGCTGCTGTTGCCAGCGCTATCACTGGCTTTGGCGCTGATGTGATGCAGTCCGTCCGACAGGTCACTGGCCGGGATGAAGCTCCAGTTACCGCTGCCATTGGCGCGGGTGCTGCCCACCGCTTTGCCGTCGATGTAGATGGTTACCAGGCTGTTGACCTCGGCGGTGCCGTTGATGGTTGGCCGCTTGTCGTCAGTGAAGCCATTTTTATCGATGTTGCCCTTAATGCTGCCGATATCATCTTCAATGGTGACAATTACCGGTGCGTTCGGTGCCACGGTGTCTACGGTAATGTTCCACGCCGCGGTCTGGCCGCTGGTGTTGCCTGCGGTATCGGTGGCGGTGGCGGTAATGCGGTGCAGACCATCGGCCAGATCGCTGCCCGGGGTAAAGCTCCAGTTACCGCTGCCATCGGTGCGTACCGTACCGGCAGCCGTACCGTCGATGTATACGGTAACGGTGCTGTTGGCCTCGGCGGTGCCGCTGATGGTCGGCCGCTTATCATCGGTAATGCCGTTGTTCAGCACATCACCGGTGATGCTGCCGGCGTCATCGTAGACGCGTACAATCGCTGGCAGGTTCGGCGCCACGGTATCAACGGTTATCGCCCACGGCTGGGTTGGGTAGCTGGTGTTACCGGCCGCGTCGGTGGCAGTGACGGTGAACTCATAGCGTCCGTCAGCCAGATCGCTGCCCGGCGTAAAGCTCCAGTTGCCGCTGGCATCCGCTTTCACCGAGCCTACTGCAACTTCACCAATGTAAATGGTCACCAGGCTATTGGCCTCGGCGGTGCCATTCAGCGTTGGTCGCTTATCATCGGTCGTGCCGTCGCGCTGAATCGGGCCGGTCACGCTGCCAACGTTATCCATAATGCTGGTGAGCACTACCGGATTCGGTGCCTGGGTATCGACAATCACCGGCCAGACGTCAGACGGTGCCGAGCTGTTGCCCACCGGATCGGTCATCACCACGGTGAAGTTGTGCGTACCATCGTTAAGCGGCGTAGTCGGGGTAAAGCTCCAGCGCCCGTCGTTACCAACGGTGACCTCACCAATCGGCGTACCGTTATCGATGATGGTGACCTTATCATTTGGCGTACCGCGGCCAGACAGGGTTGGCGTGGTGTCATCGGTGTAGCCGCCTTTGCCAATTGGTCCCTGAACCGTGCCGACGTCGTCGCTGACGGAGTCAATCACGCCCTTGTTCGGCGCGGTGATGTCAATCAGCAGATCGAACTGGCTGGTTGGCTCACTTTCGCCGTGTGCTTCAGTGGTCGCCGTCACGGTCAGGGCGTGCGAACCTTCGCTGAGCGCTGTACCCGGCGTGAAGTTCCACTGGCCCTGCGCGTTAGCGCTTACCTGACCAATCAGCTTGCCGTTGTCATAAATTTTCACCAGCGCGTTCGGCGTCGCGGTGCCATACAGCGTTGGCGTGGTGTCATCGGTGGCCTGGCCGGAACTCAGATCGCCTTTGACACTGCCGGCGTTGTCTTCCACGCGAGTCAGCGCTACCACCACCGCAGAAGTATCGACGGTAAAGTCAATCGCCCCGCCAATTGGGCCCTGATTACCGGCGAGATCGACCGGCTGCGCGGTGAAGCTGTGCTTGCCATCTGTCAGCGGCGTGCCCGGGGTAAACGTCCAGTTACCGCTGTCATCGGCGACCGCTCTGCCCAACTCTTTGCCGTTGTCGCGCACAATTACTGTAGCGCCCGGCTCAGTTTTACCGCTAAAGGTCGGCGTGGCATCGTCGGTGGTCTCGCCGCTGCGAATCGGCCCCTGTACCTGGCCGACATCATCCGTCAGTACCGGATTGATGATGTTGCCTGGCGCCGTGGTATCCACTTCAATCGGATAGACGCCGGTTTCCGGGCTGACGTTGCCGGCAGCATTGGTGGAAGTCGCGCTGATGTTATGCACGCCGTCACGCAGATCGCTGGCTGGCGTATAGCTCCAGTTACCGTTGGCGTCTGCCGTTACCGTGCCCAGCTTAATGCCGTCTGCATAAAGCGTAACGAGGCTGTTCGGCTGTGCGGTACCGTTAATGGTTGGTCGTGCATCGTCGGTGACGCTTCCCTTCTGCACCAGGCCCTGAATGTCTCCTACGTTATCCATTACGCTGGTAATCGCCGGCGCATTCGGCACACCGCCGCTGATCAGGCCAAACTCAAACTTGTCTGACGACTCGCTGACGTTACCAGCGGCATCTACCGCTTCCGCTGTCAGCGCATGGGCACCGTTGGCCAGCGGTAACGGTGGCTCGAAGCTCCAGTTGCCTTTGCCGTCAGTGCGGGTTGAGCCTATCAGCACGCCATTGTCATAAATATTCACCAGACTGTCGGCTTCAGCGGTACCGCGTACCGTCGGTGTCGCATCATCAGTGGTGTCGCCTGCAGCGATTGGTCCACGGCGATCGCCCTGATCGTCATACACTTCAGTGATCGCTGGCTTATTCGGTGCCTGCGTATCCACATTCACTACATAAGGATCCGACGGCTTACTGCTGTTGCCCGCCGGGTCGGTGATCACGGTTTCAAATTTGTGCTCACCGTCGTTGAGCGGAGTTTCCGGCGTGAAGGTCCACTTGCCATTCTCGCCAATTACCGCGCTGCCGATGGTTTCACCGTTATCGATAATGGTTACCACGTCGCCCGGTTTACCGCCGCCAGTCAGCGTTGGCGTGGTATCGTCAGTCGCGCCGCCGTTGTCCACGGTGCCCTGCTCTGTACCCACGTCATCACGGACATCCTCAATACCCGCGTTGTTTGGCGCCGTGATATCAATAGTGATATCGAAGGCGGCTGTGGCCTCACTCTCGCCGTGTGCCGGCGTGGTGGCGGTCGCCGTCAGGCTGTGCGGCCCTTCGCTCAGCGCAACGCCAGGCGTAAAGCTCCAGCTGCCGTCTTTGGCTGCCACCGTGCTGCCAATCAGCTGGCCATTGTCGTAAATTTTCACCAGCGCGTTGCCGGTTGCGGTGCCTTTCAGGGTCGGCGTGGTGTCATCTGTCACCTGACCGGACGTGAGATTACCGGTAATGCTGCCCGCATCGTCATACACCTGAGTGATAGCAATCACCACTTTGGAGGTGTCTACGGTGAAGTCAATGGCGTCACTTTCCGGCCCTTTGTTACCGGCCTTATCCACCGGCTGAACGGTAAAGCTGTGGTCGCCATCCGCCAGCGGCTGATCCGGCGTGAAGCTCCAGTTACCGTCTTTATCAGCTACCGCGCGACCCAGTTCATTACCGTTATCGCGCACGATTACCGTGGCGCCCGGCTCGGTTTTACCTTTAAAGGTGGGCGTCGCGTCATCGGTGATGTCGCCGCTGTTAATCGGACCCTGCACCAGGCCAACGTCGTCAATCAGCTGATTACCTTTGCTGGCTTCTGGCGCGGAGGTATCGATATCAATTGGATACGCCCCGGTTTCCGGACTGATATTACCGGCCGCGTTAGTGGCGGTAGCGGTGATGTTGCGCACACCATCCGCCAAATCGCTGTCCGGCGTGAATGACCAGTTCCCGGCGCCATCGGCCTGGGTGCTGCCCACAGCTTTGCCATCAACCAGCAGCGTAACGATGCTGCCCGGCTGGGCGGTACCGTTGATGGTCGGACGCGCGTCGTCGGTCAGACCGCCTTTCTGGATTGCACCCTGAATGTCACCTACGTTGTCCATCACGCCAGTGATAGCCGGTGCCGTTGGCTTACCGCCGGCTGCCAGCGAGAAGTCAAACTTCTCTGATGGCTCGCTAGCGTTGCCCGCCGCGTCGATCGCTTCCACGGTCAGCGAGTGTGCGCCGTTAACCAGCGGTTTGCCCGGTTCGAAGCGCCAGTTGCCCTGCCCGTCAGCGCGCACGCTGCCGATCAGTTCACCGTTGTCATAAATCTTCACCAGGCTGTTGGCTTCCGCAGTGCCCTTCACGGTAGGAATGCTGTCATCGGTGGTATCACCGGATTTCAGCGCACCGGTGCGATCGCCCTGGTCATCAAACACTTCGGTAATCGCTGGCTTGTTCGGCGCCAGCGTATCAACAGTCACAATGTACGGATCGGACGGCTGGCTGCTGTTGCCGGCCGGATCGGTGATCACGGTTTCAAATTTGTGCTCGCCGTCGTTGAGCGGCGTTTCCGGCGTGAAGGTCCACTTGCCGTTCTCGCCAATTACCGCGCTGCCGATGGTTTCACCGTTATCGATAATGGTCACCACGTCGCCCGGCACGCCTTCACCTACAAGCGTTGGCGTGGTGTCATCAGTAATGCCACCGTTGTCAACCGGGCCCTGCACCGTGCCCACGTCATCCTGTACGCTATCAATACCGCCCACGACTGGCGGGGTCAGATCGATGGTGAGGTCAAAAGGTGACGACTCGGCGCTGGTTCCGGCGGCGTTTGTCGCCGTAGCCGTAAAGTGATGTTCACCTTCCGCCAGTGCAACATCTGGCGTAAAGCTCCACTCGCCTTTGTAGTTGGCTTTTGCGGAACCGATGAGCGTGCCGTTGTTATAGATATGAATCAGCGCGTCTGGCGTCGCCGAACCGTTGAGGGTTGGCGTGGTGTCATCGCTGACCGCACCGCTGGTCAGGTTGCCCGTGACAGAACCCGCATCGTCATAGACGCTATTGATGGTCACCAGCACCGCAGAGGTATCGACAATGAAGTCAACTGGCTGGCTTTCCGTACCTTTATTACCGGCTTTATCAACTGGCTGCGCAGTGAAGCTGTGATCGCCATCCGCCAGCGGCTGGTCCGGCGTAAAGCGCCAGTTACCGTCTTTGCCGGCGACCGCGCTGCCAATCGGCTGGCCGTTGTCGCGGATAATAATGGTCGCACCCGGCTCGGTCACACCGCTGAAGGTTGGTTGCGCGTCATCCGTAGTGTCGCCGCTATTAATCGGCCCCTGAATGTCGCCAACGTCATCCGTCAGCTGATTGTCGCTGCTGGCATCTGGCGCGGTGGTGTCAATCACAATCGGGTAGAGGCCAGTTGACGGACTGATATTACCGGCCGCGTTGGTCGCGGTGGCACTCAGATTGCGCAGGCCTTCGGCCAGATCGCTATCCGGCGTGAATGACCATTTGCCTGCGGCATCGGTCAGGACGGTCCCCAGCACTTTACCATCGGCATACACGGTGACTACGCTGTCCGGCTGCGCGGTACCGTTAATGGTAGGACGAACGTCATCGGTCACGCCGCCTTTTTCGATGGTGCCCTGCACATCGCCAAAATCATCCATTACGCCGGTGATGGCCGGTGCGGTCGGCGCGCCGCCGGCCTCCAGCATGAAGTCAAAGTTGTCGGACGGTTCGCTAACGTTACCGGCCGCATCGACCGCTTCCACAGTGAGTGAATGCGCGCCGTTCAGCAGCGGTCGGGTTGGCGTGAATTCCCATTGGCCTTCAGCATTCGTGACAGCTGAACCCACCAGCTGGCCATTGTCATACAGATTGACCAGACTACCCGGCTCCGCTTCGCCGCGCACGGTCGGCTGGGCGTCATCCGTCACCTCGCCCGGATTGAGTGCGCCCTGCTTATCACCTTGATTATCATATACTTCTTTAATTACAGGTTTTTCTGGCGCCTGCGTATCCACGATAATGGTGTAATCGTCAGACGGTGAGGATTCATTACCTGCCGGATCTGTCACGATGATGCCGATATTGTGTTCGCCGTCTTCCAGCGGCTCTTCCGGGGTAAATTCCCACTTGCCATCGTCACCGATCACGGTGCTGCCGATTGGATTACCGTTGTCGATGATAGTTACTACGTCACCCGGTGTGCCGCCACCGCCGATGGTCGGCTGCGTGTCGTCGGTTGATTCTCCGTTTTCGATCGGCCCGGTTTCGTTACCGACATCGTCAATGATATCGCCGATTTCCGGTTTCGCGGGTGGGGTGGTATCCACGATGACAGTGTAAGGATCGGACGGTTCGCTGGTGTTACCCGCCGGATCGGTGATTATGGTTTCAAACTCGTGTTCACCGTCGTTGAGGGGCGTTTCTGGCGTGAATTCCCACTTGCCGTCATCACCGATGACGGTACTACCGATGGTTTCGCCGTTATCAATAATGGTCACCACGTCACCCGGCGTGCCGCCACCAACCAGCGTTGGCGTGCTGTCATCAGTCACCTCGCCGCTTTCAACGGGTCCCTGAACGCTACCTACGTCATCCTGCACCTCGTCAATGCCGTCGTTGCCTGGGGCAGTGATATCAATGATCAGATCAAACGGTGCGGTCGGTGCGCTGACGCCATTGGCTTCGGTCGTCGCCGTGGCAGTAAAGCTGTGTTCGCCTTCATTCAGCGGCTCCGCTGGTGTAAATGACCATTCGCCCTTGTAATTTGCCAGCGCGGAGCCAATCAGCTCACCGTTGTCATAAATATGGATCAGCGCGCCTGGCGTCGCTGAACCATTGATGGTCGGCGTAGCATCGTTAGTCACGCCACCTTTTTGCACGTAGCCAGCTTCGCCTGCGTCGTCATAGACGTTGATAATCGTCACTTCAACACCAGAGGTATCGACGATGAAGTCGACTGGCGCGCTTTCTTCACCTTTGTTACCGGCGTTATCTACCGGTTGTACGGTAAAGCTGTGATCGCCTTCGGCTAGCGGTTGTTCCGGGGTGAATGTCCAGTTACCGTCTTTGTCCGCGACAACGCGGCCAATTTCTTCACCGTTATCACGGATAATTACCACAGCGCCCGGCTCAGTTTTACCGTCAAAGGTTGGCGTGGCGTCATCAGTGGTATCGCCACTGTTAATCGGGCCCTGAATCGCGCCGACATCATCAGTCAGGGTGTTGTCGCCGCTATTTTCTGGCGGGGTAGTGTCAATGATGATCGGATACACGCCGGTCTGCGGACTAATGTTGCCCGCCGCATCGGTAGCAGTAGCGGACAGCTGATGTTCACCTTCAGCCAGGTCCACTTCCGGTGTAAAGCGCCAGCGGCCGTTTTCATCAGCGGTGGTGGTGCCCAGCAGCACATCACCGTCATAAACGGAAACGGTATAGCCTGGCTGCGCCGTGCCATGCACGGTTGGGCGGGTGTCATCGGTGACACCGTTTTTCGCGACGTTGCCCTGAATATCACCCACATCGTCCAGCACACCAATAATCGCCGGCGCGCTTGGCACACCACCGGTGATCAGGGTGAAATCAAAGCTGTCAGACGTTTCGCTGACGTTACCCGCCGCGTCAGTTGCTTCTGCCGTGAGAGAGTGTCCGCCATTGCTGAGCGGTTTGTTCGGAGTAAATTCCCAGTTGCCTGCGGCGTCTGCACGCGCGGAGCCAATCAGCACGCCATTGTCATACAGGTTAACAATGCTGCCAGCTTCAGCCTCGCCTTTTATGGTCGGGAGCGCATCATCGGTCGTATCGCCCGGCTGCAGTTCACCCTGCTGTTCACCCTGATTGTCGATAACCGCAACAATGCGCGGCTTATCCGGTGCCTGGGTATCGACAATAATGGTGTAATCATCTGAAGGTGCAGACTCGTTGCCGACCGGATCGGTGATGATGATACCGATGTTGTGCTCACCATCTTCCAGGGGTTGTTCCGGCGTAAACTCCCACTTGCCGTCATCACCCACGACAGTGCTGCCAATCGGCTTGCCGTCATCAATAATGGTTACCACGTCGCCAGGCGTGCCGCCGCCGCCGATGGTAGGAGTCCTGTCGTCGGTGCTGCCGCCGTTGTCTACCGGTCCGACAATGCTACCCACGTTGTCAGTGACTTCACCAATGCCCGGATTTACCGGTGCCTGCGTATCAATAGTGATGATGTGAGGAGCAGAGGGCAGGCCGATATTACCGGCACGGTCGGCAGCTACCACGGTGAATGCGTGCTCACCATCAGCCAGTGCCGTTGCAGGGGTGAAGGTCCAGTTGCCGTTGGCATCAGTCAGTGCTTCACCGATTTTTTCACCGTTGTCGTAGATCGATACGGTACTGTACGGTTCCGCTTTGCCGGAAAGGGTCGGCGTATTGTCATCGGTGGCCTCGCCGTTGGCAATCAACCCGGTGAGCGAACCGTGATCGTCGAATACGCTGTCCAGCGTCGCCTGTGCTGGCGCTTTGAGATCGATAATTAGCTCAAACGGTTCGGAAGGCTGGCTGGTGTTACCCTTACCGTCGCGTTCAATCACCGTAAAGCTATGGTCGCCTTCAGCCAGCGCCGTGCCTGGCGTAAATGTCCAGTTACCGTCCTGATCGACAATGGCTTCACCAATTTTTGTGCCGTTATCCCAGATCTCAACAGTATTACCAGGATTGGTGCCGGTGCCGCTCAGAGTTGGCGTCGCGTCATCGGTATAGTCGCCGCTGGCCAGCGGTCCCTGAATGGCGCCCACGTTATCCGTCACCGCATCAATGGTTGCGCCTCGCGTGAATACCGGATCAGGCAGATTCCCGCCTTCACCCTCACCTGACTTACCGTGATCTTTTTTGTGATTGTGATAAATGATGCCTGCCGCTGCACCAATAGCGCTGAGTAAACCCAGGCCTAACAACATCGGATTAATCAGACCATTTTCGGCAATCAGCAGATTATCCAGCCCCGGGACGGAATCTGACCCGAGTACCAGCGCTGAATAATCGCCATCAGCAAGCGCTGCAGCTTCGTGATCATCACGCGCATCAGAGGCGATGTATTCATGGAAAGCGTTATCTTCTGCTTTACCAACCAGCTGGCCAGGGTAAACAAAAAAATCCTCAATGATGAGGTCGGGTTTATCCAGATCGCCATCCTCCAGGATAACCCAGAGACTTTTGCCTACGCGCTTGACGGTGATGTTTTCAGGTGCAACACCCTTCTCACCTTCAGCAAGGATATATTTCCCATTGGCAATGGCTTTGATTTTTACTGGTTTTCCATTTTTACCGTTGCGAAGCACCTGCGCTTCGACAACCGTTTTTTTGTCTACAACGGCGACATTAACGGGGATGGCGTTCATAATTTATTTAGTCCATGTATTTTAATAGTCACGCTAAACAACCAGGTTAGCGTTGAGAAATTTCCCGGATGAGAGAGCACAATGAAAGCCCCATCCTTAACGCGGAAATAATATCAACAAGGACCGCACTTTCTTATTGAGACATGTCGCAAAACAAATCCAGATAAAAAATACAGATAATTAATTTTATCAATGACTTAAATAAATATTAAGATTAATCTCTTAGGGGAAAAATCTTATATAGCCGGATGTTTATCAGTAATTTCACCCTTAAAAACAAAAAACATAAAAATAGCAACACTGATATCAAAAAAAAATAACGGAAATATACTTGATGGGTTAGCATAAGTCTGGAAGGAGTGAATTTCCGGGCGGAAGACAGTAAAGATATGAGTTTTAACCAGTTAACTTATGGCTATGCACAATCCACGTTATGCATCGTCATGATATGAAATTATATGGCTTGCAGCGACGCGATGATTCACGCCGCTAAGCCCATAGTGACTGCTTACGACAACGGCGGATAAATATCGAAACGGTGGCTTTTGGTCACCACCGCCGATTGGGTGGCGACGCCGGCCAGCGGCGGTGCGTAATCCGGGCGCTTCACCACGATGCGCTTCTTCGCCAGACGGCGCGCCGGTTCGAGCAGCGCATCGGCATCCTCGTCCGGCCCCACCAGCGACTGAAACACCCGCATCTCCTTCTTCACCAGCGCGCTTTTCTGCCGGTGCGGATACATCGGATCGAGATACACCACGTCCGGTGCCGGCGTGATATCACTCAGCGCCTGCTGGCTGACCACATGCAGCAGCGTCAGCCGCTCGCGCAGCCAGCCGCCGATCTCCGCATCTTCATAACCACGCCGCAAACCATCTTCCAGCAGCGCCGCGACCACCGGATGACGCTCCAGCATACGCACGCGACAGCCCAGCGCGGCCAGCACAAAGGCATCGCGCCCCAATCCTGCCGTCGCATCCACCACGTCGGGCAGATAATCCCCTTTGATGCCCACCGCTTTCGCCACCGCTTCGCCGCGTCCGCCGCCAAATTTGCGCCGGTGCGCCATCGCGCCGGAAACGAAATCGACAAAGATGCCGCCAAGCTTTGGCTCATCGACTTTACGCAGCTCCAGATGCTGAGCTGTCAGCACCAGCGCCAGCGTGGCGCTGTCGTCCTGCTCCAGCCCCCAGCGCTGCGCCAAATGTAATAAGGCGCCGTCTCCGGCGCCTGTTTCATCCACTAAACCGATCTTCACAAGCAGGTTTATCCCTGAATTCCGTAGTGTTCCAGCATCGCATCCAGCTGCGGTTCACGGCCGCGGAAGCGCTTGAACAGCTCCATCGGCTCTTCGGAACCGCCGCGCGTCAGGATGTTGTCGAGGAACGACTGACCGGTCTGACGGTTGAAGATGCCCTCTTCTTCGAAGCGCGAATACGCATCGGCAGCCAGCACATCGGCCCACAGATAGCTGTAGTAACCCGCCGCGTAGCCACCGGCAAACACGTGGCTGAAGGCGTGCGGGAAGCGGCCCCACTCCGGACTCGGCACTACGGCAACCTGTTTTTTCACTTCACGCAGGGTTTCGAGGATTTGCGCGCCCTGCGCCGGATCAAATTCGGTATGCAGACGGAAATCGAACAGGCCGAACTCCAGCTGACGCAGAATGAACAGCGCCGCCTGATAGTTCTTCGCCGCCAGCATTTTATCCAGCAGCGCTTTCGGCAGCGGCTCACCGGTTTCGTAATGGCCGGAGATGAACGCCAGCGCTTCCGGCTCCCAGCACCAGTTTTCCATAAACTGGCTCGGCAGCTCGACCGCATCCCAAGGCACGCCGTTGATGCCGGATACGCCCGGCGCTTCGATGCGCGTCAGCATGTGGTGCAGGCCGTGGCCGAACTCGTGGAACAGTGTGGTCACTTCATCGTGAGTGAACAGCGCCGGTTTGCCCTGTACCGGGCGATTGAAGTTACAGGTCAGGTACGCCACCGGCTTCTGCAGACTGCCATCGGCTTTGCGCATCTGCCCGACGCAGTCATCCATCCACGCGCCGCCGCGCTTGTGCTCGCGCGCGTAAAGGTCGAGGTAGAAGCTGCCACGCAGCTCGCCGCTCTCGTCGTACAGGTCGAAGAAACGCACGTCCGGATGATAAACATCCACGTCGGTACGCTCTTTGGCGGTGATGCCATAAATGCGCTTCACCACTTCAAACAGGCCGTTTACCGCGCGTGATTCCGGGAAGTACGGACGCAGCTGTTCGTCGCTGATGGTGTACAGATGCTGTTTCTGCTTCTCGCCGTAATAGGTGAGATCCCACGGATTCATGTCATCCACGCCAAACTCTTTTTTGGCGAAGGCACGCAGCTGCGCCAGCTCTTTTTCACCCTGCGGGCGCGCGCGTTTGGCGAGGTCGTTCAGGAAGTCGATCACCTGAGACGGGCTTTCCGCCATTTTGGTTGCCAGCGATTTGTCGGCGAACGAGTCAAAGCCCAGCAGCTCGGCCAGTTCGTGGCGCAGCGCCAGCTCTTCCGCCATGATTGGGCCGTTGTCCCATTTACCGGCGTTCGGGCCCTGATCGGAGGCACGGGTGGAATAGGCGCGATACATCTCTTCACGCAGCGCGGCGTTGTCACAATAGGTCATCACCGGCAGATAGCTCGGGATATCCAGCGTCAGCAGCCAGCCTTCCTGCTGTTTGGCTTCCGCCTGCGCTTTGGCCGCGGCCAGTGCGCTCTCCGGCATGCCCGCCAGTTCAGCTTCGTCGGTGATCAGTTTGCTCCAGCCCATGGTGGCGTCCAGCACGTTGTTGCTGTAAGCCGATCCCAGCTCGGAGAGGCGCGCGGCGATCTCGCCATAGCGTTTCTGTTTCTGTTTATCGAGGCCGATACCGGACAGCTCAAAGTCGCGCAGGCTGTTATCCACCGCTTTCTTCTGCGCGGTATCCAGCTGTGCGTAGCTCTCGCCCTCACGCAGGTTGCGATACGCCTGATACAGGCCTTCGTGCTGGCCCACCCAGGTGCTGTATTCGGACAGCAGCGGCAGCGTCTGCTCGTAGGCTTCGCGCAGTTCCGGGCTGTTTTTTACCGAGTTGAGATGGCTGACCGGCGAGAAGATGCGGCCCAGGCGATCGTCTACTTCCGCCAGCGGCTGGACTAAATTTTCCCAGGTGTAAGGCGCGCCCTGCGCCACTACGCGCTCCACCGCCGCGCGACAGTCGTTCAGCGCTTGAGTTACAGCGGGAACCACGTGCTCAGGTTTGATGGCGGAAAAAGGCGGTAGCGTAAAAGGCGTGAGTAACGGATTGGTCATAAGCGCAGTCCTTTCATCATGGAGTGGGGCCGCGCGCAGGGGCGCGGCGCAATTTTACTAACATGCGGCCAGACGAGGGGAAAATCAATGCCACCCGCAAGGGCAGAGAGAAAAACGCGCGATGAATCGCGCCGCTACAATAAGTGCACGTATCAGTAGCGGCGCGATCTAGCGCGCAATGTTGAAAAAAAAAGCCCGCCAGACGGCGGGCCAGAGGTTATTTGATGGTCAGCTGATAATGGATCACATCATACGGCGCGACCCACGGTGGCAGCGGCTCGCGCTCGTAAATATCTTTCGCCAGCGCCCAGCCTTCCACTGCGCCGCCTTTACCGGTCAGCGACATGCCTTCCTGCAACAGCGGCGGCAGGCTGTCGTTGAACGGCACCTGATCGTGCGAAAAATCATTGATTACCTTGCCGCTCAGGGTGGTAACGCGGACGCTGACCGCCGCCTGCTGGTCCGGCAGCAGTTTGCCTTTCACGCTTTTCACCGCAAACCACTGCATGCCGAGATCTTTCTTCAGCGCTTTACGCTTCGCCACTTTCTTGTCCAGCTGCGCGTAACCTTTTTCAATCAGCGCGTTCAGTCCTTTGCCAATGGAGGCCTGCATAGTGGCGTAACGGCGCGCCATCTCTTCGCCATCAAGCAGCGAATCACCGCTTTGCAGCTGGGTGGTTAAGCCGGCAATCAGCTGATCCATACTAATGCTGAGGCCGATGTCTTTGACCATCTGCAGCTGCACCACCGCATTGCTGGCAATGAACTGACCCAGCGTGTAGCCATCGCGTTCGGCATCGCTTTTCGGGGCAGAAAGTTTCGGCGCGGCGGCCGGTTGCTGCTTCGCCGCCTCCAGTTCCCGCGTCAGCTGCGCCAGGTTGTGCGCCTGCTGCTGTTTTTCGCTATCCAGCGCGGCGAGTTGTTTTTCACGCTCGGCCTGCTGCGTCTGCAGCGCGGCCAGTTTTTGGGCGCTCTCAGCCTGTTGTGCGCTGAGCTGCTGCTTGCTTTCAGCCTGTAATGCCGCCAGCTTTTTGTCGCTCTCCGCCTGCTGGGCGCTGAGCTGCTTTTTGCTCTCTGCCTGCAGCGCCGCCAGTGCCTTGTCGTTTTCCGCTTTCAGCGCTTTAAGCGCATCGGCGCTCTGGGTGGCCGCCGCGCGCGCGTCGCTGAGCTGCTTCGTCAACTGGGCGATGCCGGCACTTTGCTGCTGCTGTGCCTCTTTCAGCGCCTGCTGCAGCGTGGCGATGTTTTTCTCCTGCTGCTGCTTCTCCACGCTGAGCGCTGCCAGTTTTTTATCGTTCCCGGCCTGCTGGGCGCTGAGCTGCTTTTTGCTCTCAGCCTGCAACGCCGCCAGCGCCTTGTCGTTTTCCGCTTTCAACGCTTTAAGCGCATCGGCGCTCTGGGTGGCCGCCGCGCGCGCGTCGCTGAGCTGTTTCGTCAGCTGGGCACTGCCGGCGCTTTGCTGCTGCTGTGCCTCTTTCAGCGCCTGCTGCAGCGTGGCGATGTTTTTCTCCTGCTGCTGCTTCTCCGCGCTGAGCGCTGCCAGTTTTTTGTCGCTGGCAGCCAGCTGCGCCTTTAACGCATCGTCCGCTTTCACCGCAGGTGCCGCAGACAGCTTTTCGAGTTCCGCCACGCGGAGGCGCAGACGCGTCAGTTCCGCACTGTGATCGGGCGCTGTTGCGGCTTTTTTCTCTGCCTTGCTGACGGTTTTCGCCGCCGGTTTAGCGGCCGGTTTTGCAGGTGGCTGTGGTTTTGCTGCCGGTGCCGGCGGCAGGGTGCGCGCTGCTTCGCTGAACGCGCGCAGCATGTCATCATCAGCCGCTGACGCGGCCTGTCCGGGTAGCAGTAAGGCCGCGCTAATCAGCACCGCCAGCAGATGACGCTGTGTCATCAAAACCTCCAGTCGCGGCTCCTTGCCGCTAAGAAACAAAAGGCCTCATCTCAATATGTTAATTGAGATGAAGCCATCCACCGCGCGAGGTTGTCGCGCTGTTAAAAAAGGGGTCGGCTTACGCCGTTATTGTTAACCGGCCTGGCGAATAATCAGCTGTGACAGACGGGTTTTAATGCGGAAGCACAGTTCACGGATCTGGAACTGATAGCGCGGCATGACTAAATCGTTAATATCCGCGCCGATCGAATCTTTAATCTGCAGATATTTGTTGGTCTGCGCGCCAATTTTCTGGAATTCCGCCTGGTAGCTGTCATAAGACGCCTGGCTGTAGAGACGCATCGCATCCAGCTCTTTACGGCACTGCTGAATGTTGCTGGCGCGATCGTCAGCGAACGAGGCAGCGGCCGGCTGAGCTGGCGCTTCGGTTACAAACGGCTGGCCGTCAGGCCGTGCAGCGGATTCAGCCATCGGCTGAGCGTCGGCGGCGGGCGGCGTTACCAGGCTATGAACAGGCTGTTGTTTCGCGCAGCCGGCCAGTGCCAGCAGGCTTGCCACCGCGATACCAGTCATTTTTTTCATTATTGTCACCAGGAGTTATTAAGGATGCTTGAAGCAAAAAATTATACGGCCATGGCCGAAAAGTTTCCTTGCCAGAGACGCATTCCTGGCATTTCGCTCGCGACCGCTTCGTTTTCGGCTACTAACTTACTTAATCTGCGGTAAAATTTCGAGAGTCGAATTATCCCTAAGTGAAATTAGTTCTCTACCAGACCGGTCGCATTCCGCTAAAGCGACCCGGGCGCTGAAAACTTAAGCGGATGGTAAAACGTCAGCAATTTTTATGCGGCGCGGCTATAATCGCGCCACACACGATCTATTCGACTTCATTGATCCAACCGCGGACCCCTCTTTTTTATGCTGAGTTATCGCCACAGTTTTCATGCCGGCAACCACGCCGACGTGCTGAAACACACCGTTGAAAGCCTGATCCTCACCGCCCTGATGGAGAAGGAGAAACCTTTCCTCTATCTGGACACCCACGCCGGTGCCGGACGTTACCAGCTGAGCGGTGAGCACGCCGAACGTACCGGCGAATATCTGGAAGGCATTGCGCGTATCTGGCAGCAGCCGGACGCACCAGCGCTGCTGAAGCCCTATCTGGCGGCGATTCGCAACCTCAACCCAACCGGCACGCTGCGCTATTACCCTGGCTCGCCGCTGATCGCCCGCCATCTGCTGCGCGACGAGGATAAGCTGCAGCTCACCGAACTGCATCCGACCGATTACCCGCTGCTGCGCAGTGAGTTCAGTAAAGATGCGCGCGCCCGCGTTGAACGCGCGGATGGTTATCAGCAGTTGAAGGCCAAACTGCCGCCACCGACTCGTCGCGGTCTGATCCTTATCGACCCGCCGTACGAAATGAAAAGCGATTATCAGGATGTGGTGAAAGGCATTCAGGAAGGTCACAAACGTTTCGCCACCGGCGTCTATGCGCTGTGGTATCCGGTGGTGTTGCGCCAGCAGATCAAGCACATGCTGAAGGATCTGGAAGCCACCGGCATCCGCAATATTCTGCAGATCGAGCTGGCAGTGCGTCCGGACAGCGATCAGCGCGGCATGACTGCGTCCGGGATGATTGTCATCAACCCGCCGTGGAAGCTGAAAGCGCAGATGGAAGAGCTGCTGCCGTGGCTGCACCAGAAACTGGTGCCCGCCGGCACCGGTCACTACAGCGTGACGCAAATCGTGCCGGAATAAGCGCTACACCTCAAATATCGCAAAATCATGCGCCAGTTCGGTGGCCGGAAAAACCGACTGGCACTCTGCCAGCAGCCTTTCCCGATCCTGCGACAAATAGCGCGAGCTAAAGTGCGTAGCGATCATGCGTTTTGCGCCAGCGCGCTGTGCCACGCTGGCCGCCTGCACCGTAGTGGAGTGGCCGCGCCCGTTGGCTTTTTCCGCCATCGCCGCTTCCAGCGTGGTTTCATGCACCATCACATCGGCGTTCGCCGCCAGCTGCAACGCCACCTCGGTGGGGCCGGTATCGCCGAAGATCGCCAGCACTTTGCCTTTGGTGGACGGGCCAAGATAGTCGGCGCCGTTGATCTCGCGGCCATCTTCCAGCGTGATGCGTTTGCCCTGTTTCAGATCCTGATACCACGGGCCGCGCGGCACACCTTCCGCCTTCAGGCGCGGTGCGTCAAGGAAGCCCGGCTTATCATGCTGTTCGATGCGGTAGCCATAGCACTCAACCACGTGGTTTAGCGCATAAGCAGTGACGCGAAACTCACCGTTATCCAGCACCAGACCGGCTTCGATCTCGACAATCTCCAGCGGATAGCCGGTATAAGAGCCACTCAGGCTGAGCGCAGTCTCGACAAACTGGCGCAATCCTTTCGGACCGTACAGCGTCATCGGCTCGGTCAGGCCCGCCATCGAACGGCTGGTGAGCAGACCCGGCAGGCCAAAGATGTGATCGCCATGCAAATGGGTAATAAAGATTTTTTCCAGCTTGCCGGGCTTAAGCGCCGATCGCATAAACTGATGCTGCGTCGCTTCGCCACAGTCGAACAGCCAGGTCTCGCCGCGCTTCGACAGCGTCAGCGCAATGGCCGTGACGTTGCGCTGCAGGCTGGGCGCGCCCGCGCCGGTACCAAGAAATGTCAGGTGCATGATAAGTTCCTTTAAGCCAACCCCTTGCCGGCATTCAACCCTATTACATACATAGGTGCAAACTTTGCGCCGGTAACTGAAGCGGCGTTACACTCTATGCCAGTTTTCCTCCAACAGATGGACACAACGGATGACCAGACATTTTGATTACCTCGCCATTGGCGGCGGCAGCGGCGGTATCGCCTCCATTAACCGTGCGGCGATGTATGGCCAGAAGTGCGCGCTGATCGAAGCGAAAGAGCTGGGCGGCACTTGCGTCAACGTCGGCTGTGTACCGAAGAAAGTGATGTGGCATGCGGCACAAATCGCCGAAGCAATTCACCTGTACGGTCCGGATTACGGCTTTGATACCACCGTTAATCGCTTTGACTGGTCAACGCTGGTGAAAAATCGCAGCGCCTACATCGACCGTATCCACACCTCGTACGACAACGTGCTGGGTAAAAACAAGGTGGAAGTGATCAAAGGATTCGCGCGCTTTGTCGATGCCCACACGGTGGAAGTGAACGGCGAGACCATTACTGCCGACCATATACTGATCGCCACCGGCGGTCGTCCCAGCCATCCGCAGGTGCCGGGCGCAGAGTACGGCATCGATTCCGACGGCTTCTTTGAGCTGGACGCGCTGCCAAAACGCGTTGCGGTGGTAGGCGCAGGCTATATTGCGGTAGAGCTGGCCGGCGTGGTGAATGCGCTGGGCGCAGAAACTCACCTGTTTGTGCGTCAGCATGCGCCGCTGCGCAGCTTCGACCCGCTGATTGTTGAAACGCTGGTTGAAGTGATGCAGGCGGAAGGTCCGACGCTGCACACCGAATCGATCCCGAAAGCGGTGATCAGGAATGCTGACGGCAGCCTGACGCTGCAGCTGGAAAACGGCCAGCAGCAGACGGTGGATTGCCTGGTGTGGGCGATTGGCCGCGAGCCCGCCACCGATAACCTCAACCTGGCGGTGACCGGTGTGGCGCTGAATGACAAAGGCTACATTCAGGTCGACAAGTTCCAGAACACCAACGTCAAAGGCATCTATGCGGTGGGTGATAACACCGGTGCGGTCGAGCTGACGCCGGTGGCCGTGGCGGCAGGCCGTCGCCTGTCCGAACGCCTGTTTAATAACAAGCCGGACGAGCATCTCGACTACAGCAACGTTCCCACCGTGGTGTTCAGCCATCCGCCGATTGGCACCGTCGGTCTGACCGAACCGCAGGCGCGTGAGCAGTATGGCGACGACCAGGTAAAAGTGTACAAATCGTCGTTCACCGCCATGTATACCGCGGTGACCCAGCACCGTCAGCCGTGCCGCATGAAGCTGGTATGCGTGGGGCCGGAAGAGAAGATTGTGGGTATTCACGGTATCGGCAACGGCATGGATGAGATGCTGCAGGGCTTTGCGGTGGCGCTGAAGATGGGCGCCACCAAAAAAGACTTCGACAACACCGTGGCGATTCACCCGACGGCGGCGGAAGAGTTCGTCACCATGCGCTAACACCGCCTCCGCGCCATCATCGCAGCCCCCGCCTGGGGGCTTTTTTGTTTGCTGACTACTCAACAGCGCGCATACCCGCTATGATTTTTGCTTTGCTGGCCCGGCGGCCAGCGTTTTGCGGTAACGGGACGACGTCAGCACGTGAATATCATCAGCATAATTATGGAGTCGGGCAAAGCTGCGGTCGACGTCGCGCTTTACACCCTGATTCCCATCATGGTGGTGATGCTATTCATCATGAAATACCTCGAAGTGAAAGGCGTGCTGGATTTTGTCGTGCGCCACGCCACGCCGTTACTGAAGCCGCTGGGGATTACCGGCCTGGCGCTGTTCGCACTCATCCAGTTGAATTTTGTCAGTTTTGCCGCACCGCTCGCCGCGCTGGCGATCATGGAGAAGCGCGGCACTTCAGACCGCCATATGGCGGCCACGCTGGCGATGCTGTTTGCGATGGGCCAGGCCAACGCCTTTTATCCGCTGATTCCTGACGGGCTCAACTGGAGCGCCGCGCTGCTGTTCTCCATCAGCGGCGGCGTGCTGGCGGCCGCCTCAACCTATCATTTTTTTGCCCGCAAACTTTCCGACGTCGCGCTGCGCGATGAAGACCAGGGCGTGGAGAACAGCGACACGAAGCCGGGACTGATCGCCATCATCAACACCTCGGGTGCCGACGCCATTCGCCTCGCGCTCGGTTCGCTGCCGATGCTGATCCTTTCCTTGTCGGTAGTGGGCATCCTGAAGAGTGCCGGCGCCATTGAGCTGCTGACGCAGCTGCTGGCACCGCTGTTACACAAACTGCATATCGCCGAGGTGTATGTGCTGCCTGCGCTGACCAAATGCCTGGCCGGCGGTACCGCCTATTACGGCGTGGTTGCCGGACTGGTCGAACAGGGGCAGTACAGTGCGCACAACATCAACGCCGCGGCAGGCCTGCTGATTCAGACCTTCGACCTGCCCGGCATCGGCATTTTCCTCGGGCTCTCCAGCCGTTTTCCGCGCCTGTTCCGCTTCGCCGTGCCCGGCATTTTGCTCGGCATTGCGCTGCGCGCCACGGCGCACAGCCTGCTGTTCTGATGCCCAACGCTTAATATCGACGTGATTCAGGCCGCTTTGAAAACGGCCATCCCGACTCACGTAGCGAAAAATGACAATATTACATCCAGAGCAGCTCAGGCTTATTGAAGGTAACAAATTTCTCGGTAAAGAACCGACACTCATCAATAGCCAGATTAATTTTCATGGTAAGAACAATATTCTGATATGTGAGGAGGGCGTAGTCCTGCAGGATTCCGTAGTGGATTTTCGGGCGGATAATTCAATCATTTATTTGAGCCAAAGTGCGATACCCTACATCGTTAAAATAATTGCATTCTCAAATTCGGTCTGCTTCATCGGCAGACATAATTACTTCAATGAAAAGTTAACGCTGATTCTCTCAGAAGAAAAAAATATCATCATTGGCAATCATTGTTGTCTCTCCTTTGGTATCTGGATGCGAACCGCCGATCCTCATCTGATATATAACATTGCGGATAATCAGCGCATCAATCATTCCCGTAGCATTTATATCGGCGATCACGTGTGGATCGGACAAAACGCGATGATTTTAAAAGGTTCCTCGATCCACTCCGGCAGCGTAATTGGTGCCATGAGTCTGGTGGCGGGGAAAACGATACACTCCAATAGCTGCTGGGGCGGGAACCCAGTGAGAATGCTTAAAGAGAATATTGCCTGGTCCGGAGAAAGCGTTCATCACTGGACAGAAGCGACAACGCGTGCCTGGAACATGTGCGATACCGAACCAATGCAGTTTAACCATGACGACCATGTATTAAATATTGCGGTGATTGAACAGGGGTTTAAAAATGCCCGCAATGTTGTTGATAAATGCCAATATCTATTGAAGCATATCGTTAAAAACGAAAATAAAAATCGTTTTTATGGTTAAGGTAAATAAAAGAGACAACGATGTCAGCCAGTCCGTGTTAACCAGCCGCAGACCGCCATTAATAACGGTCTGCGCAACCAGGTTACACGGCAAAGTTACGCATCCGCGCCAAACGCCAGCGCTCTCTGCGCGCGCAGTTCTGCCAGCCGGGCTTCCAGCGCGGCTTCGATGTGCTGATAGGCCGTGCTGCCCAGCGCCAGCCGCAGCGGCATCGTTTCCTGATCCAGCGTCGCCAGCGTGGCCGCCACGCATTTTCCGGCATCACCCAATATAGCAAAGTCACCCGCTTCAATCGCCCGACGGAACTGACCGGATGCGTTATCACGATAGGCGTCGAGCGGCGCGGCGATATCCAGCCCGCTGGCGAAGTTAGTGACGGTCGGGCCCGGCTCCACCAGCAGCAGCTCGATGCCAAAGCTGGCGACTTCCTGGCGCACCGCTTCGACAAAACCTTCAATGCCCCATTTGCTGGCGTGATACAGGCTGAAATTGGGATACGCCACCTGGCCGCCTTCGGACGAGATCTGCGCAATGCGGCCACCGCCCTGCTGGCGCAAATGCGGGATGACGGCGCGAATCAGCTGGATCGATCCGGTGAGATTGGTGGCGATCTGGCGTGCAATCTGCGCGTCGCTGAGCTCTTCCGCCGCGCCAAACAGACCGTAAGCGGCGTTGCTTACCACCACATCAATACGCCCGACGCGGGCAAAGGCGCTGGCGATGGCCGGTGCGATACTGGCCGTTTCGGCCAGATCCAGCCGCATCACCAGCAACCGATCGCCATATTGCTGCTGCAAATCTTCCAGCGCCTGCTCGCGGCGCACTGTTGCCACCACGCGATCGCCGCGCTCAAGTAAACGTTCACTCATCAGTCGGCCCAGCCCGCTGCTGGCACCGGTAATTAACCAGGTTTTCATTTTGCGCTCCTCATGTTGAAAACCTGATGATAGATCGCTTTACTGGTGGTCATAATCTCCCCAATCGCACATGACCTGGTGAGGAAATACCACCAATGAAACGCCCTTCCTGGCACGAACTGCAGGCGATCAAAACGCTGGGCGAGCAGCGCAGCTTTCGGCGCGCCGCCGAGTTGCTTGGCCTGAAGCGCTCTTCGCTCAGCCACCTGGTGAAAACGCTGGAGCACAACCTCGGCGTGCAGCTGTTTCAGCGCACCACACGCAGCGTGTCGCTGACCGACGCCGGTGAGCAACTATTACAGCGTCTCGCGCCGCTGCTCAATCAGATGGATGAGGTGCTGCACGACGTCAGCCTGAGCCGCCAGCAGCAGTACGGTACGCTGCGCATCAGCGCCAGCGATGTGGTGATTGGCCTGCTGCTGGATCAGGTGGTGCCTGAGTTCAGCGCGCGCTATCCCGGTATTCAGCTTGATTTCGCCGCCCAGGGCGCGCTGGTGGATATCACCGCCGCCGGGTTTGATGCCGGTATCCGGCTGATTGAGGATGTGCCGCAGGATATGGTGGCTATTGCGCTCGGCGGCCCGCTGACCTTCGTTACCGTGGCCTCGCCCGACTATCTGGCGGCGCACGCGCCGGTGCGTCAGCCGCAGGATTTACTGCAGCAGCAGTGTATTCGTCATCGCCTGCCCGGGGGCAAACGCTATCGCTGGGAGTATCAGAGAGCGGAAGAAAGTCTGGAGATTGACGTGCCGGGTACGCTGACGTTAGATAATAACGCGCTGATGGCGCGCGCGGCCATCAACGGTTCAGGGATTGCATTCGTGCCTTCGCTGTACGTTAGCGAGGCACTGCAGCAGGGAAAATTAGTGGAGCTGCTGGCCGACTGGCGCATTCAGTCGGCGGGAATCGCGCTGTGGTTCCCGCCGAACCGGCATCAGTCGATGGCGCTGCGGCTGTTTATCGACGTATTGAAAACCCGCCTGCCGCACTACCGCTGAATCAGCCCTGACGCTGCGGCGCTTTGTGCACCATGGTGTAGGCGTAGTCGACACCCATGCCGTAGGCACCGCTGTGCTCACGCACCAGATCCATCACCGCATCATAGGTCTCTTTGCGTGACCAGTCGCGCTGGTACTCCAGCAGCACCTGCTGCCAGGTCACCGGCACCGCACCCGCCTGCACCATGCGCTGCACGGAACGTTCGTGCGCATCAACACTGGTGCCGCCGGAGGTATCGGTCACCACATACACTTCGTAACCGGCTTTCAGCGCCATCAGAGCCGGGAAGGTCAGGCACACTTCGGTCCACAGCGCCGAGATGATCAGTTTTTTACGACCGGTTTTCTCTACCGCCTCGACAAATTTCGCGTCTTCCCAGGAGTTCATGGAGGTGCGCTCAATCGGCTTCGATTCCGGGTGCACCGCCAGCAGTTCTGGCCAGATGTAGCCGCTGAAGCTTTCCGTTTCTACCGAGGTGTAAATCACCGGCACGTCGAAAATTTTCCCCGCTTTCGCCAGGGCGACGGTGTTATTTTTGAGCTGCTGGCGGTCAATATTGGCGACACCAAACGCCATCTGTGGCTGGTGGTCGATGAAGATCAGGGTTGAGTTCTGTGGGTCAAGCAGGTCGAGTTTAGACATGATAGTTTCCTCTAAAGTGGTTTTAAATTTGTGTGTTGTGCTGCTGGAATAAACTTTAGAGAAAGCGCGGACAAAGAGATAACGCAAAGAATTTTACAACTTGTTCAAAGCGTTTTTAGAAGATTGATTTAAATGGATTAATTCACTCAAGCGCAGCGTTTTTGCTGGTAAAACAGTGGCTCACCAACGTTGATTCTGCGCCTGCGACGGGCGTAATCTGTGGCGACAAAATCATAAAAAACACCATCGCAAAATGATCGTACGTCCTCATCAACACTGGTTTCTCCGGTTGTTTGACTGGCACGGCTCTGTGCTGTCTCGCATTGCGTTCCGCCTGTCGCTTAACCTGCTGATGTCAGTGATCGCCATACTGGGTTATCCCTGGTATTCCACGCTCGGCATTCACCTGACCACCGCACCATTCAGCCTGATTGGCGTGTCGATCGCCATCTTTCTTGGCTTTCGCAATAATGCCAGCTACGCGCGCTTTATCGAGGCGCGCACGCTGTGGGGCAATATGCACATTACTCAGCGCTCGCTGCTGCGCCAGGTGAAAACGCTGCGCGGACTGCGTGCGGAACAGGTGCAGGAGTTTATCGGGCTGCAGCTGGCGTTTAGCTGGAGCCTGAAACACCGGCTGCGTAAAACCGATGCCCAGGCCGATCTGCAGCGGCTGCTGCCGCCCGCGTGGCACGCCGCGGTGCTCGGCCATCCGATGCCGACCTCGCAAATCATGTTATGCATGGGCGAATGGCTGGCGCAGCGGCGTGATGAGGGTTTAGTGACGGATATCGTCTGGCAGAGTATTGATGACAACCTTAACCATCTGTCGGCGTATCTGGGTGGCTGCGACCGGCTGGCCAGCACACCGATTCCCTTCGCCTACAGCCTGATTCTGCACCGCACGGTGTATCTGTTCTGCACCCTGCTGCCGTTCGCGCTGGTGGCGGATTTGCACCTGATGACGCCGCTGGTGTCGGTGTTTATTTCGTATACCTTTTTGTCACTGGAGTCGCTGGCGGAGGAGCTGGAAGATCCGTTCGGCACCGCGCCCAATCACCTGCCGCTGGACGCGCTGTGCGTGAATATCGAACGCAATCTGAAAGCGATGAACAACGATTTCCCGCTGCCGGCAGCGAGCCAGCCGGACAGGTATTTTAATCTGACGTGACGGCACGGGCTGATTCAATCGCCATGCCCGCTGAGCGCACCGCATCGTAGCGGCGCGATTTATTGCGCTAATCCGACCGCTGCACCGCTGTTTTTTTGCGCAATAAATCGCGCCGCTACGGTTTGTGCGGAAGGTTATTACAGCGCCGTTGCAAGCGCTCCTGGATTGGGACCGGTATTTTAATCTGACGTGACGGCACGGGCTGATTCAATCGCCATGCTCGCTGAGCGCACCGCATCGTAGCGGCGCGATTTATCGCGCTAATCCGACCGCTGCGCCGCTGTTTTTTGCGCAATAAATTGCGCCGCTACGGTTTGTGCGGAAGGTTATTGCAGCGCCGTTGCAAGCGCTCCTCGATTGGGACCGGTATTTTATTCTGACGTGACGGCACGGGCTGATTCAATCGCCATGCTCGCTGAGCGCACCGCATCGTAGCGGCGCGATTTATCGCGCTAATCCGACCGCTGCGCCGCTGTTTTTTGCGCAATAAATTGCGCCGCTACGGTTTGTGCGGAAGGTTATTGCAGCGCCGTTGCAAGCGCTCCTCGATTGATGTGCCAGTAAAGAACTTAACCCAGCTTATCCAGCCAGCGGACATACGCCTGGTCCCACAGCGCGGCGGGGGTGCCGGCTTTACCGAGGCCAAAGCCGTGGCCGCCGCTGCTCAGTTCGATTAGCTCAACCGGCACGCGCATCCGGCGGCAGGCGTCGCGCATCAGCTCAGTGTTGTGGGGGTTGGAGGTATGATCGTCCTCCGCCTGCGCCAGAAAGGTTGGCGGATAGGCACGGGTAACGTAATTTTGCACTGACCAGTTGGCTTCCTGGGTCGGCGTGGCGTCATTGCCCACGATCATCTGGTGAGTACGGGTGTGCTGATACGGCGCTTCAAGGGTGATAACCGGGTAAATCAGCCCGACGCTGTCTGCGGTTGGCCGGATGTCATCCAGCGAATCCTGCGGTGAATAGGTGACGAAGTCAGGCCGCGCTGCCGCCATGCCGAGCAGATGGCCGCCGGCCGAAAAGCCCAGCAGGTGCACCTTATTTTCCATCGCGCGCACCATGCGAATCGCGCGCTGCGCATCCTGCAGCGGCGCCAGTCTGCCGGCCTGCCACTTTTCACCCGGCAGACGGTAGCTCAGCACGTAGGCGGTATAGCCGTTGGCATTGAGCCAGCGCGCCACCGGCCAGGCTTCACGTCCCATGCCGATAAACCGGTAGCCGCCACCAGCCGCAACGATCACTGCTTCGCCGTTGGGATTCTCCGGACGAAAGCGCTGAATAGCGGGAGAAACGATATTGGTCCACGAACCGTTAGCGCTGACTTTCAGCAGGCCAGACGGACCGCCGCCGCCCGGTGGCTCGTCCGGCCAGAGCGGAATAATGTCATCCCGGGCAAACAGTTTGCCCGCCGTCATGGAGAGTACGGTTGCTCCGCTAGCCAACAGAAAACGACGCCGTGTAATCATCTTGCCCAGTAGCCGGTATGGAAAATGCGCCAGCCCGGAGGCGGCGTCTCATTATGTGATGCAGGTCCTGTTTCAATCTGGCGATAATGTACGCATTTCGTACAAAAAAGCCATAAAAAAACGCGCCAGAAAAGGCGCGTATTCACGAAGAGAAGGGGAAAAGTTAATCCTGCTGCTGGAATTGAGTCATCACCGTCTGCTCACACTGCTGCTGATCGTGACGCAGCTTCGCCCGCTCTTCTTCACCCAGCTCCAGCCATCCGTTGACCACTTCCTGCGCGGTTTCCTCGTTGAAGGAAGGCTTGTTCATGGCCGACGGTGACTGGCTGGCCGCCAGCTGTGACTTCATTTTCTCGGTGTAGCTCTGCATGTCACCGGTTTTCTGCTCCCCGCTAACAATGTGGCACAGCTGGCTGGCGTAGATATTCTCCTGCGCGTCGGCATCCGTATCATCCGCCAGCGCGCTGGCGGACAGCGACAGCCCTACCAGGGCGATAAGCAATGCTTTCATAATAAGCTCCCGTTATTTCCAGAAAATCACGTTTCATCTTGCTGCGTGCGTGCCGCCTGCCGGGCAGCACGCCAGTTCAGTAGCGGCGTCACCGTGATGCCGTGCAGCACAATGCTGCACACCACCAGCGTCAGCGCCATGTCCATCATCTGTTCCGCCTGCGGGCCCTGCAGGCCGTGCACCCAGGCATAAGCAATATAATTGATACTGCCGATGCCGCGAATCCCCAGCCAGCCAATCAGCATCCGCCGCATAAACGGCATTTCGCAGCGCCAGGTGGTCAGCCATACCGCCAGCGGTCGCACCACCACAAACAGCAGCAGCGCCAGTCCGATGCCGGTGAGATTCCAGTGATGCGCCAGCGTAATACCCAGCACCACCATCATCGCTGCCGCCAGCAGGCGTTCGATAGTATCACCAAACGACAGCGCATCGCCGACCACCAGGCCGACCGATTTTACCGGGCTGCCGCCCCCCTGCTTCAGGCGCTGGTTAGGATTGACCAGCACCTCTGCCGGCAGGTAGCGCTTCTCTTCCGGTAAATCTTCCAGTGGAAAGCGTTTAGTCACGCGCAGCTCGGCGCGGCGTAAGCCAACGCCTGCCGCAAAGGTGGCAAGGAAGCCAGACGCATCCACCGACTGCGCCGCCGCGTAGCTCAGGGCGATCAGTGCCAGCGCGAGGAAATCATTAGGGGCTACGTCGTGATGCGCGCTGCGCAGATGGGTCGCCAGCTGGCCGATCAGCCGGCCGAGCAGATAACCAATCGCCAGGCCGCCGCCAATCGCCCACACCACATCGCGCGCCGCCCAGCCGCCCAGCAACTCCAGACTGAAGGCGCCCGGATGCATCAGCAGCAGCGCCAGCATCAGCAGCGGCAGCGCTGAACCGTCGTTCATGCCGGCCTCGCTGGAGAGCGCCACGCGCAGAGCATCGTCATCGCGCGCATCGTTAACAGAGATCAGGCTGGCAAGCACCGGGTCGGTCGGGGCAACAATGGCACCAAACGCCAGCGACAGCGGCCAGCCAAAGCCGGTAATCCAGTGAATCAGGCAGGCCATGCCGCCGACGGTCAGCAGCATCGCCGGGAATGCCAGCCGCAGCCCGACGCGCCACGCGTGCGCGCTCATCGGCAGACGCAGTTTGAGCCCGGTGATAAACAGCGAGGCGGCCATGGTGATTTCGGTGATATGGGCGGCGAGCTCGGCGTGGCCGATAATGTCGATTTGCAGCAGATTAAGCATCCACGGGCCGCACAGAATGCCCGCGAACAGGTAGAGACCAAACGACGTCACCGGCCCCCGGTGAATCCAGCCGGAAGCCAGTGACATCAAAAGTAGCAGACCGCCAGTAAGGGCGGTCCAGGCCAGGAAGTTCATAACGCTCCGTTTTTAAATAACATTCTCCTTTAAGCCTGGCACAGGATCGTGAATTAGTTTTGCAGATGGCGACTGGCGAGGCGAATCAGCAGCGCAAGCACAGCGGCAGCCGTCGCAAGGCTGACCACGCCATTCCAGCCGAAATGGGCCAGCGCCAGGCTACCGAGCGCCGCGCCGGTCGCCATACCGATAAACACCACGGTGAACATCAGCGCATTGAGGCGGCTGCGCGCTTCCGGCGCCAGGCTGTAGACCAGCGTCTGATGCGCCACCAGCGTGGCCTGCACGCCAAGGTCAAAGCCGATGGTGCTGAGGATAATCAGGCCAAGCTGCGCCGGCACCGGCAGCACCGGCAGCAGGAACATCAGGGCAAACGACACCATCACCAGCGTGGCGCCATACTGAGTGACACGCGCCGGGCCGATGCGGTCGGCAAAACTGCCCGCCAGTGGCGCGGCCAGCGCCCCGGCGGCACCGGCCAGACCGAAGGCCCCTGCCACGGCGCTGTCGAGATGGAAGCGATCGCTCAGCATCAGCGCCAGGGTAGACCAGAAGGCGCTAAAACTTACCGATAGCAGGCCCTGCGCCAGCGCCGCGCGGCGCAGCGTCTGGTGATGCTGCCACAGATGCGCCAGCGACAGCAGCAGACGCGGATAGCTCACCGTGGTGCCCGGCGTAAAGCGTGGCAGCGCGCGCCACAGCGCCAGACTGCTCAGCAGCACCGCCGCCGCCGCCATCATGTACATGGTGCGCCAGCCCAGATACTCCGCCACCACGCCGCTCACCACGCGCGACAGCAGAATGCCGACCAGCAACCCGGTCATCACCGTGCCGACGGTTTTGCCACGGCTGCGCTCCGGTGCCAGCGCCGCCGACGCCGGCACAATGTCCTGCGCTACGGTAGCGGTTAATCCGGTAACAAAGCTGGCGATCAGCAACGCATTGATGCCGCCGGAAAAGCCGCACAGCAGCAGCGCGGCGACCAGCAGCAAGCCTTTAACCAGAATGATGGTGCGGCGATCGTGGCGGTCACCGAGCGGGGCCAGCAGCAGAATCCCCAGCGCGTAACCGGCCTGGGTCAGCATCGGTACCATACCAACGCTGCCGATGCCCACATTAAACTGCTTACTGATGATATCCAGCATCGGCTGGCTGTAGTAAATCGATGCCACGCTGAGACCGGCACCGGCCGCCAGCGTAAATACCAGCGGCGCCGGCAGCTTTTCAGCAGGCATGGCAGAAGATTGAGACATGGCAGACATAGTGGTTTTCCCCCGTGATGATGCGCTTATTAAAGCGCGTTGCGGCCATACGCGGTAGACTGCTATGACACAGAACTGTTATGCATGGTACGTATGAGCACACTCACCAGCGTTGACCGCATCGAACTGATGCAGACGTTTATCCGTATTGTTGAAAGCGGCTCGCTATCGGCGGCCGCGGCGCAGCTCGGCACCACCCAGCCCACCGTGAGTCGCCGTCTGCAGGCGCTGGAGCAGCGGCTCGGCCTGAAACTGATTTTACGCACCACCCATGCGCTGAAACTCACCGACGACGGAGAGCGCTGCTATGCCCAGGCGCGGCAGCTGGTGGCGACCTGGCACGCGCTGGAAGATGAGTTAACCGGCGCGAATGACGACCCGATCGGCACGCTGCGCGTGCGTGCGCCGCATGCGTTTGGTCAGGATCAGTTGATTGCGCCGCTGATGGATTATCTGCAGCGCTATCCGCGCCTGGCAGTGGAGTGGATGCTCAACGACCGCACGCCGGACTTTGTCAGTGAAAACGTTGACTGCGCCATTCAGGTCGGCGCGCCCACCGATCCGTCGGTGGTGGCGGTGCTGCTGGCGGAAGTGCCGCGCTTTGTCGTCGCGGCACCGGCGCTGCTGGCGGCTCATGCGCCGGTGAAAGAGGTTACCCAGCTGACGCAGCTGCCGTGGCTGGCGCTGACCAGTTTTTATCGTAATGAAATTGCGCTGCAGCGTCTCAGCGACGGCCAGCCAATCAACCTGGCGATTGCCCCGCGCCTCGCCAGCGATAGCCTGTACGCGGTGCGCAAAGCCGCGCTGGCGGGCATGGGCGCCGCGATTGTGTCGTCATGGGTGGTGCAGGAGGATTTAGCCAGCGGCGCGCTGGTGCAGCTGGTGCCCGACTGGCAGGCACCGCCGCTGCCGGTGTGGCTGACCTACCCGTGGGCCAGTTATTATCCGGCCCGCCTGCAGCATTTTTTCGCGATGATCAGGGACGTGATGCCGCAGCTGACCGGCACGCAGCCGGTGCGGTAATGGGCCAGGTCGCCATGAATGGCGACCCTACGGGGCACTGCGGTTTTTACAGGGTGCGCATTTATGCGCACCAGTTACAACTGGCCAGGTCGCCATGAATGGCGACCCTACGGGGCACTGCGGTTTTTTACAGGGTGCGCATTAATGCGCACCTGGTGCAATGGGTTAGCTCGTGCGCGAAGGTCACGATTTTTTTTCAACCTTCGACATATTATCCAGCCAGCCCATCACAAAGGCCGACAGCACGAAGGTCAGGTGGATGATCACGTACCACATCAGCTTTTCGTTGGCGACGTTACGCGCGTCCATAAAAATACGCAGCAGGTGAATCGATGAGATCGCCACAATCGAAGCTGCCACTTTGTTTTTCAGCGAGCCGGAATCCATCTTGCCGAGCCAGCTCAGCTTCTCTTTGCTTTCATCGATATCCAGCTTGGAGACAAAGTTCTCATAGCCGGACAGCATCACCATGACCAGCAGGCCACCAACCAGCGTCATGTCCACCAGCGACAGCAGCAGCAGAATCAGATCGTTTTCCGCGATGCTGAGAATGTTGGGCAGCAGGTGAAAAATTTCCTGAAAAAATTTAACCGTCAGCGCCAGCAGCCCCAGCGAAAGTCCAATGTAAACCGGTGCCAGCAGCCAGCGCGATGCATACATCAGGTTTTCGGTAAAACGTTCCATAAGTTCCCATTTATCAACAGACAAGCCATCGAGTATAACCGAACTTATGTGAAGTTATTTCAGTGCTTCTTCAGAAATTTCAGGCGCGGCCGGCAGCGGCAGCGACAGGCGAAACACCGCCCCGCCCTGCGGCCGGTTTTCCGCCCAGATGCGTCCGCGATGCGACTCAATAATGGTTTTGCTGATGGCCAGCCCCAGCCCGACGCCCGGCACGGCCGACTCCTTGTCGCCGCGGGCAAACTTGTCAAAAATGCGCGTCAGATTCTCCGGCGCAATGCCCGGTCCGTTATCCCAGACTGCGATCTCCAGCCGCGCTTTATCGCGCCAGGCACGAATGCCGTGCCGCGCGGCATTGCCGGCATACTTCAGGCTGTTTTCGATCAGGTTAGTAAATACCCGCTCCAGCATCGCGCTGTCGCCTTTTATCAGCACCAGCTCCGGCGGTAAATCCAGCGTGAAGTCGTGCCCTTTCAGCGACGGTCCCATGCTGCTTAGCGCGCCGCCAATCACCTCGTCCAGCGCCACCCACTCTTCGCGCAGGTTGAGCCCGCCGGACTGAATACGCGCCATATCCAGCATGTTACTCACCAGCCGGATGGTGCTCAGCGTCTGTTCGCGGATCTGATTGGCCTGGCCAACGTATTTCGACTGCTCGCTGGCGAGGTCCAGCATCAGCATCTCGGCCTGGCCAAACAGCACCGTCAGCGGCGTGCGCAGATCGTGGGACAGCGCCGACAGCAGCGCATTACGCAGCTGCTCGCGCTCGGCGGCCAGCCGTGACGCGGCTTCGCTATGCGACAGCGCCATGCGTTCCAGCGCGTTGGCAATCAGCACCGTAAAGGTCTCCACCAGCCGCTGCTGTTCGGGAATCATCAGCTGGCGCAGGTTGTCCGGCTCAACCACCAGCAGGCCGCGGCAGTGCGCCCCGCTTTTCAGCGGCAGAATCTGGTACGGCACCGCTGGTAACGTATCGGTGCCGGCACCGGCCGGTTGCCCTTTGCTGTAGCTCCATTTGGCGATGCCGAGGTCGGGCGGCGTCCCGATGGTGCTTTCACCCGCCGACTGCAGCTCACCCTGTTCGTCGGGCAGCAGCAGCTGGCTGCGCGCCTGCAGCGTCACCTCAATAACGCGCTGGCTGGTGGCGGCGATATCCTGCGGCGTCAGCGCGCTGCCGAGCGATTTCGCCATCTCATACAGATGACGCGCGCGCTGTTCACGGTAGCGCGCCACCCGCGCCTGATAGCGCACGCCGGCGGTGAGATTGCCGACAATCACCCCGACCGCCAGCATCACCGCAAAGGTCACCAGATATTGCAGATCCGATACCGCCACCGTGCCGGTGGGGGCCACAAACACCAGGTCGAAGGCCAGAATATTGATTACCGTGGCGAACACCGACGGCCAGCGGCCAAAGCGCAGCGCCACCAGCACCACCGCCAGCAGATAGATCATCACCGCGTTGGCGGTATCAAACTCCACCAGCCACCAGCGGCCAATCAGCGTCACCAGCACGCACAGCGCGATCGCCATCAGACACCCGCGCAAGTGCAGCCGCCATTTCTCGCCGCTGGCACGCTGGCCGCTCAGGGCCGCTGGCACATCGCGCACCGGCTCATCCAGCGCCACTACCAGCAGGTCAAGCTCCGGCCCCAGCTCGCCGAGACGCTGGGCAAAGCTGTCGCGTCGCCAGCGCCGCTGCGGCTGCCGGCCGGTAACAATTTTGCCGAGATTGTGCTCGCGCGCATAGCGCAGCACCGCGCGCGCCTCGTCTGGATCGGACAGCGTGGCGGTCTCCGCGCCCAGCTCCTGCGCCAGCTGCAGCGTGCGCAGAATGGCGCGCCTCTGCGCTTCCGGCAGTCGGTTGAGGCGCGGCGTTTCTACGTATACCGCATGCCACTCGCTGCCGAGCCGGGCAGCAAGACGGGCGGCGGTGCGTACCAGCTTTTCACTGCCGGTGTCGTCACCGATGCACAGCAGAATCGCGTCGCGCGTGTGCCACACTTTGTCGCGCCCCTGCTGATCGCGCCAGGCGCGCATCTGATCGTCTACCCGGTCGGCCGTGCGTCGCAGCGCCAGCTCACGCAGCGCGAACAGGTTGCCTTTGCGGAAGAAATTTTCGATGGCGCGCTCGGCGCGGTCGCCGACGTACACTTTGCCCTCTTTCAGCCGCTGACGCAGATCGTCCGGCGGCAGATCCACCAGCACCACTTCATCGGCGCTGTCGAAAAAGGGATCGGGTACGGTTTCGCGCACCTGAATGCCGGTGACGCCGCCCACCACATCATTCAGGCTCTCCAGATGCTGCACGTTGACGGTGGTAATCACGTCGATACCGGCATCCAGCAGCTCTTCAATGTCCTGCCAGCGCTTGGGATGGCGCGAGCCCTGCACGTTGGTGTGCGCCAGTTCATCCATCAGGATCACCGCCGGATGGCGCGCCAGCGCGGCGTCGAGGTCGAATTCCGCATGGCGCGACCGACCGGTGGCGCGCCGCGCCAGCACCGCCAGCCCCTGCAGCAGCGCGGCGGTCTCTTCACGGCCATGGGTTTCGACCACGCCAGCCAGCACGTCCAGCCCCTGCGCACGCAGGCGCTGCGCCTCCTGCAGCATGGCGTAGGTTTTCCCTACGCCCGCACAGGCGCCGAAGTAGATTTTCAGTTTACCGCGATGGCTGTCGCTGTGATTGAGCAGCAGGGCATCGGGATCGGGGCGCGGTAATTCGTCGTTCATGCGAGGTCCATTTTTATCGCGTGCACCAATGTGGCATTGCGCAATAAATTGCGCCGCTACGGTATGTGCACATTTTTGTAGCGGCGCGATTCTTCGCGCGGTTTGAAACTATCCCTGCAAATCATCCAGCGCCATATTCAGCCGCAGCACGTTCACCGTTTCTTCGCCGATAAACGGCAGCAGCGGACGCTCGGTGTTGCGCGCAATCAGCGCCTCGACGTCTTTCAGCGTCATGTTGCGCGCTGCCGCGACGCGCGGTGCCTGCCACAGCGCGGCTTCAGGGGAGATGTCCGGATCCAGGCCGCTGCCTGAAGCGGTTACCAGCTCCACCGGCACCGCTGCCGGCGCCTGCGGATTGGCAGCGCGCAGCGCAGCCACCCGCTCCGCCACCGCTTTATCCAGCGCCGGATTACTGGCGGCAAGGTTGCTGCCGCCTGACGCCTGCGCGTTGTACGGCACGTCGCTGGTGGCCGATGGACGGCCCCAGAAGTGGCCTGGCTGGCTGAACGCCTGACCGATCTGCTCTGAGCCACGCACCGCGCCGTCGCGCTCAATCAGCGAACCGTTGGCCTGCGACGGAAACCACCACTGCGCCAGGCCGGTGGTCAGCAGCGGATAGACCGCGCCGGTCAGCAGGGTAAGCAGCACTAACAATACTATAGCCGGACGTAACTGACTCATTTCTCTTCTCCTTACACCAGGCCCGACAGCGTCAGCAGCAGGTCGATCGCTTTAATGCCAATAAACGGCACCACTAAACCGCCTACGCCATAAATCCACAGATTGCGCCGCAGCAGCGCTGCCGCGCTCATCGGCCGATAGCTCACGCCTTTCAGCGCCAGCGGAATCAAAAACACAATCACCAGCGCGTTGAAGATCACCGCCGACAGGATCGCCGAGGCCGGTGAATGCAGCGCCATCACGTTCAGCATATTGAGCTGCGGATAGGTCACGGCAAACGCCGCCGGGATGATGGCGAAGTATTTCGCCACATCGTTGGCGATACTGAAGGTGGTAAGCGAACCGCGCGTCATCAGCATCTGTTTGCCGATGTGCACCACTTCCAGCAGTTTGGTCGGGTTGGAGTCAAGATCGACCATGTTGCCCGCCTCTTTCGCCGCCTGGGTACCGGAGTTCATCGCCACCGCCACGTCAGCCTGCGCCAGCGCGGGCGCATCGTTGGTGCCATCGCCGGTCATCGCCACCAGGCGCCCTTCCGCCTGATACTGGCGAATCAGCGCCAGCTTGGCTTCCGGCGTCGCTTCCGACAGGAAGTCATCGACACCGGCTTCCGCCGCAATCGCCGCGGCGGTTAACGGGTTATCACCGGTGATCATCACCGTTTTGATGCCCATCTTGCGCAGCTCGGCGAAACGCTCCTTGATGCCGCCTTTAACGATGTCCTTTAACGCCACTACGCCCAGCACCTGCGCGCCTTCGGCCACCACCAGCGGCGTACCGCCGGCGCGTGCCACCTCTTCCACCCGGGCATTGACCTCAGCCGGGAAGCTGCCGTGGCTGGCTTCAATATGACGACGTACCGCGTCCACCGCGCCTTTGCGGATCAGGCGATCCTGCACGTTGACGCCGCTCATGCGCGTCTGCGCGGAGAACGGGATAAAGCTGGCGCCCATGCTGCTGAGATCGCGTTCGCGCAGGTTAAATTTCTGCTTCGCCAGCACCACAATGCTGCGCCCTTCCGGCGTCTCATCGGCCAGCGATGCCAGCTGCGCCGCGTCGGCCAACTGCTGCTCGCTGACGCCCGGCGCGGGCAGGAACTGCGTTGCCTGGCGGTTACCGAGCGTGATGGTGCCGGTTTTGTCCAGCATCAGCACATCCACGTCACCGGCAGCCTCCACGGCGCGCCCGCTGGTGGCAATCACATTGGCTCCCAGCATGCGGCTCATGCCCGCCACGCCAATCGCCGACAGCAGTCCGCCGATGGTGGTGGGAATCAGGCACACCAGCAGCGCCACCAGCACCGTCACGCTAACCGGCGTGCCGCCCCAGGCGGAAAACGGCCACAGCGTGGCGGTCGCCAGCAGGAACACAATGGTCAGCGACACCAGCAGAATGGTCAGGGCGATTTCGTTGGGCGTTTTGCGGCGTTTCGCGCCTTCCACCATGGCGATCATGCGGTCGAGGAAAGTCTCGCCCGGATTGACGCTGCACTGAATCACCAGCCAGTCCGACAGGATGCGCGTCCCGCCGGTTACCGAGGCAAAATCCCCGCCGGATTCACGAATCACCGGTGCCGATTCGCCGGTAATGGCGCTCTCATCGACCGATGCGCCGCCCTCCAGCACTTCACCGTCGCACGGGATGATGTCCCCGGCTTCCACCAGCACCACATCGCCTTTGCGCAGCGTATCGGCCGCCACCGGCCGCCACTGCGCACCGTGAAACGGTTCCGCCAGTTTCTTCGCATCGCTGTGCTTGTTCACCCCTTTCAGGCTGTTGGCCTGCGCCTTGCTGCGCCCTTCCGCCAGCGCTTCGGCGAAGTTAGCGAACAGCACGGTAAACCACAGCCAGATGGCGACCGCCGCGGTAAAGCCGGCGCTGCCGTTCAGCTGCCCCGCCGCCATGCCGATGGCCAGCAGCGAGGTGAGCACGCTGCCGATCCACACCAGAAACATCACCGGGTTGCGAAACTGTACGCGCGGATCGAGTTTTTTCACCGCATCCAGCATCGCGGTGCGCGTCAGCGCCGCATCAAACAGCGCCAGTTGTTGACGACTCATGATTCCGTTATCCCTGAATAAGTTGCAGATGTTCCGCTACCGGGCCAAGCGCCAGCGCGGGAACGAAGGTCAGCGCACCCACCAGCAGCACGGTGCCCACCAGCAGTGCGATAAACAGCGGGCCGTGAGTCGGCAGCGTGCCGTTGCCCACCGGCTGAATTTTCTTCGCCGCCAGCGAACCGGCAATGGCCAGCACCGGAATGATGATGCCGAAGCGGCCGACCAGCATGCAGAAGCCCAGCAGCAGGTTCCAGAACGGGGTGTTGGCGCTGAGACCGGCGAAGGCGCTACCGTTGTTGTTGGCCGCCGACGACACCGCATACAGCACCTCGCTGAAGCCGTGAATGCCAGGGTTAGCCATACCGGCGCGTCCGGCTTCGGTCATCATCGCCAGCGCAGTACCCAGCAGCACCAGCGTCGGCGTCACCAGAATCGCCAGCGCGGTCATTTTCATCTCCCACACGTCGATCTTTTTGCCCATGTACTCCGGCGTACGGCCAATCATCAGACCGGCGATAAACACCCCGAGCAGCACAAACAGCAGCATGCCGTACAAGCCGGCACCGACGCCGCCGAACACCACTTCACCCAGCTGCATCAGCCACATCGGCACCATGCCGCCCAGCGCAGTGAAGGAGTCATGCATGGCGTTTACCGCGCCGCACGACGCCGCGGTGGTGATCACCGCAAACAGGCTGGAGTTGAGAATGCCGAAGCGTGTCTCCTTGCCTTCCATGTTGATCGCGCTATCGGCACCCAGGGTCAGAAAGTGCGGATTGCCGCGCAGCTCAGCCCACATCACCGCGACCACCGCCAGCACAAACATGATGCTCATGGCCCACAGCAGCATATGGCCCTGACGGCGATCGCCCAGCTGCTGACCAAAGGCAAAACACAGCGCGGCCGGGATCAGGAAGATGCTCAGCATCTGCACAAAGTTGGTCAGTGCCGTCGGGTTTTCAAACGGATGCGCCGAGTTGGCGTTGAAGAAACCGCCGCCGTTGGTGCCGAGCATTTTGATCGCTTCCTGCGAGGCCACCGGCCCGAGCGGCAGCGTTTGCTGCGCGCCTTCCAGCGTGGTGAAGGCATGATAGGGTTCAAAGTTCTGAATGCTGCCCTGGCTGACAAAAAACAGTGCCATCAGCAGGCTAATCGGCAGCAGCACGTAGACGGTGATGCGCGTCAGGTCGCGCCAGGCGTTGCCGAGCGTTTCCAGCGAACGGTTGGCAAAACCGCGCATCAGCGCAAACGCCACCGCAATACCGGTTGCCGCCGAAAGGAAGTTTTGCACCGTTAAGCCCGCCATCTGGCTGAAGTAACTCAGCGTGCTCTCGCCCGCGTACGCCTGCCAGTTGGTGTTGGTGACAAAACTGATCGCCGTATTGAGCGCCAGATCCCAGCTCAGGCCAGGCAGATGCTGAGGATTGAGCGGCAGCGCGCCCTGCCCCATCAGCATCGCCAGCAGCAGCACAAAGCCGAGCGCGTTAAACAGCAGGATGGCCAGCAGATAGTGCGGCCAGCGCATCGCCGCGCCATCAACGCCAGCCAGACGCCACAGCACGCGTTCGCTGCGCGCCAGCAGGGGTTTATCCGCCACCATCAGCGCCAGCAAGCGGCCCAGCGGCTGCGCCAGCGCCATCAGCACCAGCAGATAGCACGCAATCAGTAAAAACGCATTCGCCGCCATCAGAATGCCTCCGCATTAAGCAGGGCATAAATCAGGTAGCCCAGTAATAAAAATACCAGCACGATGCCGGCTATCACGCCCACACTCACAGCAACCTCCAGAGGATTTGGTAGTGCAGCAAGCATGCGCGGCGCGGCATAAAGAAGGGGTAAAAAGGCGCAGAGCGGGCGTAAAGAAAGTATAAAAACGCGGGCGGATCAGGCGCTTTCCAGCGCCCAGATGCGATTCAGGTCAACGTTGTGCCACAAGCCGCTGTCCTCAGCGCCGGTGATGGTATCGGTGCAGAAGCTGTCGCCGAGGTCCAGCGCTTCCGGTTTGACCTCGCGCTGCGAATGCAGCGACCAGAACACATGCACTTTGGGCTTCAGCAGCGATTTTTCCCCGGCCTGCACCACCAGCGCCACGCGCCCGGAGGCCAGCCGTACCAGCGAGCCCACCGGATAAATACCGATGGTGCGCACAAACGCGTGCAGCAGCGCACTGTCAAAGTGGCCGCGCCAGCTCAGCATATTGTGCATCGCCTCCGCCGGCGTCCAGCCTTTGCGATACGGGCGATCGGAGGTCACCGCGTCGTAGACGTCACACACCGCCGCCATGCGTGCGTAGAGCGAAATCTCTTCGCCCTGCAGCCGATGCGGATAGCCGCTGCCATCGAATTTTTCATGGTGATGCAGCGCAATATCCAGCAAATCTTCATCCGCATGGGCTTCCATCAGCATTTGCGCACCGACGATCGGATGCTGGCGCATAATCGTAAACTCTTCGTCGGTGAGCTTATCCGGCTTGTTGAGGATGGTCAGCGGCACCGCGGCTTTACCGACGTCATGCAGCAATCCGCCCATGCCCACGCGACGCAGCTGCTGCTCATCCAGCCCCATTTTCTTGCCCAGCGAAATCATCAGACCGCACACCGCCATGGAGTGCAGGTAAGTGTAATCATCATGGTTTTTCAGCCGCGCCACGCTGAGCAGTGCGGTCGGCTCGCGGGTAATCGATCCGGCAATTTCATCGACCAGCTCAAGGGTAAAGGCAAGATCGAGGCCCTGCCCCATGCGCGCTTCGTTGAACATCGCCAGCACCTGCGGCTTGCCCTGGTTGAAGATGCACTGCGCCTGATCCATCTCGCGGAAAAACGGCGTCTGCGGAATGTCTTTCTTCGGCTGCGGCGTGGCAGGCGCGCGCACCGACCGCTCGGGATCGATCCATACCTGCTGGATCCCCTCGTTACGGATCAGGGCGATCTGACGCTTATCGGTGATCAGCATCTGGTTGCGAATGCGTTTGTCCTTGATCCACCAGACCTCAAGCTTGTGGATAAACATGCCTGGCCGCAGCTCGTCAACGGTAATCAGCTTTATCACGATATCGCTCCTTAATATCAGTGGATGGTAAGGAGTGATATCGGCAGCTGAGCAAAAAATCTTCAGGGCGGCGTGACTGGTCGGGTCAGGCAGGAACGTTTATGCATAGCGCAATAAATTGCGCCGCTACCGCGCAGTGCATTAAGCCACTTTAATGCCAGCCTTTTGCGCCGTTTTCTCTTCTGTTGCAGCGGCAGCGTTGTGCCGATCGCCTACGCGTTCAATCGGGCCCATCACCAGCAGGAACAGCAGTGCCGCGACGACACAGTGCGCACCGACGAACACCAGGCCAATGCTGTAGCTGCCGGTCAGGCCAACGATCACGCCAAACAACAGCGGCGTGATAAAGCCCGCCATGTTGCCGATGCCGTTGAAGATCGCGCCGGCGAGGCCAACCGCCTCTTTGGGTGCCGTATCGCTGACCACGGTCCAGGTGCCCGCGCCCGCCGCCACGCCTTTGCCGAAGAAGGCAAACGACATGATGGCGATAATGCCGGCGTTGGAAGGGATCACCGCCGCCAGAATCAGCGAGGCGGCCATCAGCATGCCAACGATGTACGGCGTTTTGCGCGCCCACGACAGGCTCCAGCCGCGCGCCAGCAGCTTATCTGAGATGTAGCCACCGCTGATGCCGCCCAGAAAGCCAAACAGCGCCGGTGCAATGGTGGCGAAACCGGCATCCAGAATGTTCATGCCGCGCGCCTGCACCAGATAGATCGGGAACCAGGTAATGAAGAAGTAGCTAAGCGCGATGGTGCAATACTGGCCGAGGTAGGCGCACCACAGCATGCGGTTGGTGAGCAATGTTTTGAACATCGCTTTGCTGACCGGCGGCCGTGCGCGCAGCGTTTGCGCGGCGTCGATATCCACCAGCGCGCCGCCCTGTTCAATGTAATGTAACTCGCTGGCGGAAACGTGCGGATGCTGACGCGGGCTGCGCATATAGCCCGCCCAGACAAACACTGCCAGCACGCCGATGCCGCCGAGCACAAAGAATGGCCATTCCCAGCCATAACGCGACACCAGCCAGCCGGAGAGCGGTGAGAATATCGCCACGGCAAAGTATTGTGCCGAGGCAAACAGCGACGATGCGCGTCCGCGCTCTGCGCCCGGGAACCACATGATGACTGCGCGGGCGTTGGCGGGAAAGCTCGGCGCCTCAATCAGGCCCAGCGCGAAGCGCAGCGCAAACATCAGCGTCAGCGCCATGGTCATGCCACTGGAAAACTCACCGACAAATCCCATCAGCAGGGTCGAAACCGACCACAGCGCCAGCGTCACGCCGTAGACCTTTTTGGTGCCGAAGCGATCGAGAATCAATCCGCCGGGGATCTGACCGATAACATACGCCCAACTAAAGGCCGAAAGGATCAGGCCGAGCTGGATCGCCGACAGGCCAAACTCCTGTTTGATCGCTGAGCCGGAGATCGACAGGATCGAGCGATCGGCATAAGCGACCACTGATAGGAACAGAATCAGGCAAAGGATCCAGATACGCACATGGCTGTTCTGGCTGCGGTTTTTGCGTTGCAACATAGGCTGAATTCCTTGATGGAGGAGCATCCTGCCCCGAAGCGATGATGGTCAGGAATACCGCGCAGATTTCCCTGTTCAGCAACTATAGGAAGCCAGTGTTGCTCTGGTCATTGTGCGAATGAAGGAATCCGCGCGGCGAAACGGCGCGGGTTTTGGTCGCTGACACAAAGCCGGGTGCGGTAGCGCACAAAATCTTCAATCCGTGCTGGCTTTCGCCGCGGAATGTGCGCCAGCGCTGAGAAAAGAGTTTGCGCGATCACTATGAGCAGGCAAAGCATCCATGCGCGTCGGGCAAATTGTGCGCTACACAGCAAATTACCACGCAGCAGATTGCCAGCTCTGCTGCCGGCTCGTAGGCTGAAAATGATTTCATTGAGCCATTTTTAACACCAATGAAAAATTTATTCTAATAAACAGCTTACTCTGGAGTCTGCGATGAAAACCCTCAAGGCGATACTGTTACTTGGCCTGCTGACCAGTTCGGCCTCCGCGCTGGCGGAGAAGATCGGCGTGTCGATGGCCTATTTTGACCAGAACTTCCTTACCATTATTCGTCATGCCATTGATAAAGAAGCTAAAGCGCGCGGGCTGGATGCCCAGTTTGAAGATGCGCGCGGCGACGTCGGCCGCCAGACCGACCAGGTGCAGAGTTTTATCAGCGCCGGCGTGGATGCCATCATCGTCGATCCAGTGGATTCCGCCAGCACACCGCAGCTGACCAGACTGGCGCAGCAGGCGAAAATTCCGCTGGTGTACGTCAACCGCACGCCGGGCGATAAAACCCTGCCGCCCGGCGTAGTGTTTGTCGGTTCGGACGAACGCGAATCCGGCACGCTGCAAATGGAGGCGCTGGCTAAACTGGCGAACTATAAAGGTAACGTGGCGATCATGATCGGCAACCTGACCGATGCCGGCGCGCTGCAGCGCACCAAAGATGTCGAGCAGGTGGTGGCGAAATACCCGGGCATGAAAGTGGTACAGAAGCAGCCAGCAAACTATGCGCGCAACGAAGGCATGGACCTGATGCTCAACTGGATTGGCAACGGGGAAGCGATCGATATCGTCGCGGCCAATAACGATGAGATGGCGATTGGTGCGGCAATGGCGCTGGCAAAGAGCAATAAAAAGATTCTGGTGGGCGGCATCGACGCCACGCCGGACGGCCTGAAGGCTCTGGCGCAGGATAAGATGCAGGTGACGGTGTTTCAGGACGCCATCGGTCAGGGCAAAACCTCGGTAGACGTGGCGCAGAAGCTGATTAAAGGCGAGAAAGTGGCTTCACACGTGTGGATTCCGTTCGAGCTGGTGACCAAAGAGAATATGCAAAAATACGTCGAGCGCAGCCAGTAGCCGACGGACACTGCGGGGGCGCGATTGTGGCGAGCTGGGTTGCCTGGTGCGCATGAATGCGCACCCTACAGATATTCTGTGAACACTGTAGGGGCGCCATTTATGGCGACCTGGGTTGCCTGGTGCGCATCAATGCGCACCCTACAGATATTCTGTGAGCACTGTAGGGGCGTCATTTATGGCGACCTGGATTGCCTGGTGCGCATGAATGCGCACCCTACAGATATTCTGTGAACACTGTAGGGGCGCCATTTATGGCGACCTGGTTACCGGGCGCCCTAGTGCAGGCCGACGCAACCATCACTCGCGCAGTATCGCCATGACGATAATGTCGTGGTACTCGCCCTCGCGCAGGCAGGCTTTGCGCTTCACGCCTTCCTGCTCAAAGCCCAGGCGCTGATACAGACGCAGCGCGCGCTGGTTGTCGTGAAACACTTCCAGCTCAACGCGGATCACGCCCAGCCAGTTAAAGGCATAGTCGATACCGGTGCGGATCAGCCGCTCACCGATACCACGACCGCTAAACGCCGGATCGACGCCAATACCAAAGCTGATGCTGTGGCGCGTACGCGGCCGCTGTTCGGTAAACAGCGTCAGTTCGCCCACCATCTGCCCGTCGATTTCCGCCACAAAACCGATATAGCCTTCGCTGTCCATACGCTCGAATTTTTTCTGCCAGGTGGCGACGCTGGGAAACGGCAGCTGCGTGGTCCAGCGATACACCTCGGGATGACTGTATAAACGTTGATAGGCGGCGGCATCGCCCGGTTCGCGTCCGCGAATCTGCAAATCCATGTCGATAATCCCTGTTCAGTTGCACTAAGCTGTTAACTCTCACCGATCGGAAAGAGTGGCCTTATGTTGTATCGTCGTTTTGAACGTTTTATCAATATTTTTCAGGATGCCCCCACCGATTCCCCACCCGCCAGCGTGTGGCCGTTTTACCTCTATTATCTGCGTCAGGTGTGGCCAAGTTTTGTCGCGCTGCTGATTGTCGGGCTGGCGCAGGCGCTGATCGAAGTGGCGCTGTTTAGCTATCTCAGCCGTATTATCGATCTGGTCAATCACACCACGCCCGCAACGCTGTTCAGCGATAACTGGCCGATTCTGCTGTGGATGGCGGCGGTGGCGCTGGTGCTGCGGCCGGTGGTGATCGCACTGCACGATATGCTGGTGCATCAAAGCATTAACCCCAGCATGACCAGCATGATTCGCTGGCAGCATCACAACTATGTGCTGCGGCAGAGCCTCAATTTCTTCCAGAACGATTTTGCCGGCCGTATCGCCCAGCGCATCATGCAAACCGGTAACTCGCTGCGTGACTCGGCGGTTCAGCTGGTGGATGCCATCTGGCACGTGGTGATTTACGCCGTGACCTCACTGGTGCTGTTCGCGGAAGCCGACTGGCGCCTGATGATTCCGCTGATCGTCTGGATTGTGGCGTACAGCCTGTCGCTGCGCTTCTTTGTGCCGCGCGTCAAGCAGCGCTCGGTGGTGTCATCCGAGGCGCGCTCGAAGCTGATGGGCACCATTGTTGACGGTTACACCAACATCGCTACCCTGAAACTGTTTGCCCATAACGATCTGGAAAAACGCTACGCGCGCGACGCCATTCAGGAGCAGACCGACAAAACCCAGGACGCCAGCCGCATGGTGACCAGCATGGATATCACGCTGTCGACGCTCAATGGCCTGCTGATTGTCAGCACCTCCGGCCTCGCGCTGTGGCTGTGGAGCCAGTCGCTGATCAGCGTAGGCGCCATCGCGCTGGCCACCGGGCTGGTGATTCGCCTGGTGAACATGTCCGGCTGGATCATGTGGGTGGTGAACGGCATCTTCGAAAACATCGGCATGGTGCAGGATGGCCTGAACACCATTGCGCAACCGCTCAGCGTGCAGGATGCGCCGCAGGCGAAAAAGCTGCAGGTGATGCGTGGCCAGATCCGCTTTGAGGATGTGCGTTTTGACTACGGCGGCGGCCGCCAGGTGATTAACCGCCTGAATCTCAATATCAAGCCTGGCGAGAAAATCGGTCTGATTGGCCCGTCCGGCGCCGGTAAATCGACCCTCGTGAACCTGCTGCTGCGGCTGTATGACATCAACGGCGGGCGCATCCTGATTGACGATCAGGACATCGCGCAGGTCACACAGGCGAGCCTGCGCAGTCAGATTGGCATGATCACCCAGGATACGTCGCTGCTGCACCGCTCGATTCGCGAAAACCTGCTGTACGGTCGCCCGGATGCCAGCGAAGCCGAACTGCAGGCGGCGATTGTGCGCGCCCGCGCCGACGAGTTTATCCCGCTGCTCTCCGATCCGCAGGGCCGTACCGGGCTGGATGCGCACGTCGGCGAGCGCGGCGTCAAACTCTCTGGCGGCCAGCGCCAGCGTATTGCCATCGCCCGCGTGCTGCTGAAAGATGCGCCGGTTCTGATCATGGATGAAGCCACGTCGGCGCTCGACTCGGAAGTGGAAGCGGCGATTCAGGAGAGCCTGGAGACGCTGATGCAGGGCAAAACGGTGATCGCCATCGCCCATCGCCTGTCGACCATCGCGAAAATGGACCGGCTGGTGGTGCTGGAGAACGGCGGCATTGTTGAGATGGGTAACCATCGCGAACTGCTGGCGCACGGCGGGCTGTACGCGCGCCTGTGGCAGCATCAGACCGGCGGATTTGTCGGCGTCGATTAATCGCCGCGCCGGTAAGGCAGGGCGTTGCGCGCTTCCTGTGCCCAGGCGCGTACCCCTGCCCGCTCCTGCTGCAGAAAATCCCCGACCGCGTCACGCAGCCCCGGATGGCACAGATAGTGCCAGGAGTGGGTGAGTTGCGGTTCAAAGCCGCGCACCAGCTTGTGCTCGCCCTGCGCACCGGCATCAAAGCGCTGCAGCCCTTCGGCGATGGCGAAATCCATGCCCTGGTAGAAACAGGTCTCGAAGTGCAGCCGGTCAAACTCCGCCAGACAGCCCCAGTAGCGGCCATACAGCGTGTCGTCATCCACCAGACAGAAGGCCATGGCGGCGGGCTGCTGCTGTAGCGTGGCGATCACCACGCGAATCGCCTGCGGCATCCGCTCCGCCAGCAGGCTGAAGAAGGAGCGCGTCAGATAGGGACGCTGGCCGCGCACCGCGTAGGTGTTGGCGTAGCAGTTATACACAAAATCCCACTGATCTTCACGCAGCTCATCGCCGCGATACCAGTTAAATGCAAAGCCGCTGCTGGCCACCTGTTCGCGCTCTTTGCGCAGCTGCTTGCGTTTGCGCGACATTAGCGTATCGAGAAAGTCGTGAAAATCGCGGTAACCGCGATTGTGCCAGTGATACTGCACGCCGAGGCGCGCCAGCCAGTCCGGCTGGGTTGCCAGCAGCGCGTTGGCGTGCGGCGTGGTGAAGTTGATATGCGCCCCGCTTAAGCCGTGCCGCTGCAACGCATCGGGCAGCGCTTCCAGCATCGGGATGATGGCCGTCTCGTCGCCCAGCAGCCGCGCACCGGTCACCGGGCTGAACGGAATGGCGCCGAGCCATTTGGGGTAATAGGCGATGCCGGCACGCTGGCAGGCATCGGCCCACGCGTGATCGAACACATATTCGCCCCACGAGTTGTTTTTACGGTAGCCCGGCAGCGCCGCACGCAGCCTGCCGTCTTCGCGCCACAGCAGATGATCCGGCTGCCAGCCGTTTTCCGCGCGCACGCTGCCACTCTCTTCCAGCGCGAGCAGGAAGGCGTGACGCAAAAAAGGTTTATTGTCAGGTAACAGCGCATCCCATTCGGCAGCGGTGATCTCCGCCAGCGATGACAGGTGAAGCAAAGGCATTGGTGGCTCCCGGCCAGCTTAAGGCGAACGCCTAGTTCAGCAGGTTTTGCCGCCGTGCGAAAGGTGCGGCGCACTGAATGTAAAGCGGGTCGTTGCGCCATGCTGCGTACATTGCTGTCGCGGCCCGTGCCACGATTTTTCACTTCGCCTGTGTATACTCATCCTTTTCCCTTGCAGGAAATGCCATGGATCGTCTTGATTGTGATCGCATGTTTGTCGCCGTACTCGAAGTCGGCAGCTTTGCCGCTGCCGCCGCCCGGCTGGGCACCAGCAGCGGCCAGGCGTCAAAGCTGGTGTCGCGTCTGGAGCAGCAGCTTGGCGTGCAGCTGTTCAAGCGCAGCACACGGGCGCTGTCGCCCACCGAGATCGGCCGCGCCTATTATGAGCGGGTGAAAACCCTGCTGGAGGCGTTCGACGCGCTGGATGCCACGGTGCAGGAAAATGCCCGCTCACCCACCGGTCGCCTGAAGATTAGCGCACCCGGCACCTTCGGCACCGCGGTGCTGGCCAGCGTGCTGGTGGCGTTCGCACGTCACTATCCGCTGATTGAGCTGGACGTCAACTTCTCCGACCGCGCCGTGAATATCGTCGATGAAGGCTTCGATATGGCGATCCGCATCGGCAAGCTGGACGACAGCAGCCTGATTGCGCGCCGTCTGGGCGAGGTGCCAATTCGCCTCGCCGCCGCGCCCGGCTATCTGCTGCAACACGGCACGCCGCAGCACTGGCGCGACCTGGCGACGCATCAGTGCATCAGCGACACCAACTTTCGCGATCCGTGGCACTGGCCGTTCGTCACGCCGTGCGGCGACAGCGTCAGCATGCCGATTCGCGGCCGCCTGTGCTTCTCCAACACCGAAGCCTGCCTGCAGGCGGCGCTGGCCGGCCTCGGCATTGCGCGTCTGCCCGGTTTTATCGCTGCACCGGCGCTGCAGCGAGGCGAAATCGTCACGCTGCTGGAGGACTTTGCGCCGCCAGCCATGGGCCTGTTTGCTCTGTATCCGCCCGCGCGCCACCTGGCGCAGAAAACACGCCTGCTGATCGACTTTCTGGCCGAGCACTTCCGCCTGCATCCGCCCGGCTGATTCCTTCCATTCTGGAAACAATCAAAGCCGTTTTGCCCGGATTATCAGCATAACGGCAGCACGGTAAGCTGCTGACATCACTTCAGAGGAGCAGAGCGATGTTGGTAAACGGTAAGTGGAGCGCAGAGTGGCATCCGGTTCAGGCCACCGATAAACAGGGTGGCTTTGTACGCCAGACTTCCAGCTTTCGTCACTGGATTAGCGCCGATGGCAGCAGCGAATTTGCCGCCGAGCAGGATCGCTATCATCTGTACGTCGCGCTGATCTGCCCATGGGCCTCGCGCACGCTCATTGCTCGCAGCCTGAAAGGGCTGGAACAGATTGTCAGCGTGTCGGTGGTTGAGCCGCAGCTTGGCGCGCAGGGCTGGCGCTTCGGCGATTATCCCGGTGCCGATCGCGACCCGCTGAACAACGCTGAGTATCTCCACCAGCTGTATACGCGCGCCGACGCCGACTTCACCGGGCGCGCCACCGTGCCGGTGCTGTGGGATAAAAAAACCCAGACCATTGTTAACAATGAGTCGGCGGATATTCTGCGCATGTTCAACAGCGGCTTTGGCGATCTGGCTGACAACCGGCTCGATCTCTACCCTGAGGATCTGCGCCCGGAGATCGACGCGCTGAACGCAACGATCTATCCGCGACTTAATAACGGCGTTTATCGCACCGGTTTCGCTACTACCCAGGTGAGCTATCAGCAGGCGTTTAATGAGGTATTCGAGCAGCTGGATGAGCTGGAGCAACGGCTGAAAGATGGCCGCACTTTTCTGCTGGGTGAACGACTGACCGAAGCCGATATCCGCCTGTTCGTGACCCTGATACGCTTTGACGTCGCCTATCACGGCCTGTTCAAATGCAACCTGCGCCGCCTGCGCGATTACCCGCTGCTCGATCGTTATCTGAAGAGTGTGCTGGCGGTCTCCGGCGTGCGGCAAACGGTGAACATCGATCACATCAAACAGGGCTATTATTCGATTAAAGCGCTGAATCCCAACGGCATCGTGCCGGCGGGACCGGATATGGCGGACTACGGTTTTTAAGGAGCAGGGCAATGGCAAAAGCGTTAGTGGTGTTTTTACATGGCGTCGGCAGCAATGGCGCGGATTTGGCGGTGCTGGGGCAACACTGGTCAGCGCTGCTGCCCGACGTGGCATTTGCCGCGCCCGATGCGCCCTTTCCCTTTGAGCACGCCATGGGCTATCAGTGGTTCAGCCTGACCGGCATCACGCCGGAAAACCGTCCGGCGCGGGTACGGGCTGCGCGCGACGCCTTTGACGCGACGCTGCAGCAGCTGATGGCGCAGCACGCGATGACTGGCGCGTGGCAAAAGGTGATTCTGGTAGGGTTCTCGCAGGGTTCAATCATGGCGCTGGATGCGCTGGCCTCCGGACGCTATCCGCTGGCTGGTGTGGTGGCCTTCTCCGGTCGCCTGGCCTTTGACGAGGCGCTCACGCCGCCGCCGCATGCCTCCGCGCTGCTGATTCACGGCAAAGCCGATGAGGTCATCCCGTTCAGCGAAACCGTCTCCGCCGCGCAGCGCCTGCAGAGCGCGGGCGTCGCGGTCACCGCACAGTATGAACCCGCCACCGGTCACACCATTTCCAGCCACGGCGCAATGCAGGCAGCGGCCTACATCGCCCAGTGTCTGCAGGATTAAGGCCAGTAGCGCTGCAGCGCCTGCCACGCCTGACGCGCGGCCGCTTCCGGCGGCTGTGCTTTGAGGCGATCGTTAAACACTTCGATGCCCACCGGACCGCGATAGCCTGCACTTTTCAGCTTATCGACAAAGCGTTCCACTTCAATGATGCCGTCGCCGGGCAGCAAGCGCTGATGGCGCGCATAGTCGCTCAGCGCCTGCTTCTCCTGCGGTGGCATCTGCGCCATATCGCACAGCTGCACTTCATAAATGCGGTCGGCCGGAATGCCGTCGAGCTGAGAGGCATCGCCACCGCGTGCGCAGATGTGGAACAGATCGACCACCAGCCCGATATTGGGCTGATCCAGCCGCTGCAAACGCTGCCACGCCAGCGGCAGCGTATTATCGACGCTGCACCACGCCATCGGTTCATACATGATGCGCATGTTATAGCGCGCGGCTTCCGAGGCCAGCCAGCGCAGATCCTCATCAATGCGCTCCGCAACGCAGTCTTCGCGCGTGGTCGCCGGCGCCTGAATGGTATCGCAGCCCAGCGATTGCGCGACGCGAATGAAATCACGCAGTTCGGCGCGCTTTTGCAGCCGTTCGCTGTCCGGCGCGCCGGTAAAGTCACGCAGCACCTGCAGATTGGTAAAGCCCAGGTTTAGCTGCGCGGCCAGCGCCGCCGTGTGCTCAGTAACCTCTTCCCGCCACATTTCAACCTGATCGAACCCGGCGGCACGCGCCGCCTGCAGCTTTTGCGCCGATTCACCGTTTAACAGCACCAGGTTAAGGAATTTCGGGTTTGCAGACATCAACAGCTCCTTAATCATCCGGATAAAGCGGTGACAGAGGCTGTGCGCCACCCGCACAGCATCCTGATCAGTATCCCCCTCTTAAGGGTGATTTCAAGCGTGTCGTTTAGCCCAGCAGATTCACCACGGCGAAACCGGCAAAGGTCATCAGCAATGAACCGATGACATGCACCATCACGCTCGACATTGCCCACAGGTATTTTCCTGATTGTAGCAACACCACGATCTCGGCCGAGAAGGTCGAAAACGTCGTCAGCCCGCCGCACAGGCCGGTGACGATCAGCAGTTTCCATACGGGATCGATGTGCGGATTGCGCACAAACCACGCCATCGCCGCGCCAATAATAAAGCCACCGACCAGATTAACGATCAGCGTCCCTGGCGGCAGGTTGGGGAATAACGTATTGAAACGCAAAGAGATAAGCCAGCGCAGCGTGCAACCGATGGCACCACCGATCATGACCGCGAACAGCGACTTCAGCATAGTCTGGAGCTCCTGAATTGAGATACGCGCAGGGCCGCGGCAGGACAGAAACTACACCTGACACACCGCCGTCTCCCGCGCAGGGATAAGCAAGTTGTCAGGCGTCATCAGCCGTCTGTAACCAGAGGGCGGTTGGGTAAGGTGGCACGCCATCACCTCAGAGGCACGATAATACGCTGGCGCGCCGGAGGTGACAATATTCACCTGCCGTCTCCGTATCGTCGGGGACGATTATGTTTTACCGTGGCAGACATCATCAGCGAGGAGATTCCGATGCGTACCCTGATTTTTGATACTGATATCGGCGTGGATGACGCCTTTGCGCTGGCGTATGCGGCGCGCACGCAGCGGCTACTGGGCATCACCACGGTGTTTGGTAATGTCGCGGTTGGCCAGGCGGTAAAAAACGCCCGGCTGTTCTGTGCAAAGATGAACATCAGCGCGCCGGTGTATCGCGGCTGTTCGCGTCCGCTGGCGCTGGCCCCTTCCGCACCGGCTACCCTGCACGGCGCAGACGGTCTCGGCGATGCCTTCGATAACCCGTATAGCGATGTCGCCGAAAGCGCGGTGCAGTTCATCATCGACAGCGTACGCGCGCAGCCGCATGCGATTACCCTGGTGGCAATCGGGCCGCTGACCAACATCGCCTGCGCCATCAACCAGGCGCCAGACATCATTCCGCTGGTGAAAGAGCTGGTGATCATGGGCGGTGCGTTTGGCACCGACGGCCACGCCGGTAACGTGACGCCGTTCGCCGAGTTCAATATCTGGAAAGATCCGCATGCCGCCGATCAGGTGCTGGCCTCGTCGCTGCCGGTGGTGATGCTGCCGCTGGATGTGACGCACAAGGTGCTGATCAGCGGAGAGGAAGTGCGCCAGCTGAATCAGCCGGTGTTGAGTGCCATCTGCCGGCCTTATCTGGCTTACAGCCTGCAAAAAGAAGGATTTGATGGCATGGCGCTGCACGATACCCTGACGCTGTCATGGCTGGCGCTGCCGCAGGCGTTCAGCGTGACGACAGCGCCGGTGCGCGTGGTGACCGAAGGCATCAGCCGCGGCCAGACGCTGCAGCGCGTGAGCACCCTCGCCTCGCGCGACGATCCATTCGCCGGCCTGCGCGCCCAGCGGCTGTGTCTGGGCGTCGACGCCGAGGCGGTACGGCAACATTTTTTTGCCACGCTGCGCGCCTGACACTCTCTCTAGCGGGCGAAATGGATGACGCCTTTGATCAGCTCAGGGTTGTTGATTACCCCGGGCTCAAAAGTCTCGGCCAGCGTCGAGAAGTCGTAATGGCGGTTGAGCATCATATCGGCCCGCAGCTGACCGCTGGCCATCAGGGCGCGCACCTTGTCGAAGTCTTCTCGCGTGGCGTTGCGGCTGCCCAGCAGCGTGGTCTCCTTTTTGTGAAACTCGGTGTCGGGGATCACCAGATCGCCTTTGTGCAGGCCAACAAACACGATGGTGCCGCCGTGACGAATCAGCTGCACGGCGCTGTTCATCGCCGCCGGACTGCCGGTGGCGTCAATCACTTTAGCGGCCAGCCGCCCGCCAAACTCTGCGCGCAGCGCGGCGATAAAATCCGCCGCCAGCGGATCGATCGTCGCCAGCTGCAACTGCTGCGCAACGTGCGCGCGCCGCTGAGCGCTGGTATCGGCCACCACCACCTGTGCACCGGCTGCGGCGGCAATCGCCGCGACGCCCAGGCCAATCGGTCCGGCCCCGACCACCAGCACCTGCTCATCGGCGACCAGCGCCGCGCGTCGCACCGCATGGGCGCTGATGGCAAAGGGCTCGATCAGCGCCGCTGCTTCGGGCGCCACATCGTCAACCGCCAGCAAATTAGTGTCCGGCACGCTGAGAAACTCGCAAAAACCCCCGTCCTGATGCACGCCAATCACTGAAATCTGTTCACAGCAGTTGGTTTTGCCGCTTAAGCAGGCATCGCAACGCTGACAGGCCACGTAAGGAATCAGCGCCACGCGCTGACCTGGCTGAAACCCCTGTGCCGCCGCGCCCAGCGCCACCACTTCACCGCACAGCTCATGACCGAGCACGCGCGGATAGGAGAAAAACGGCTGATTGCCGGCCCAGGCGTGAATATCGGTGCCGCAAATGCCGGCGGCAATCGGTTTAATCAGGACTTCGTGCGCGGCAGGCGTCGGTACGCTGCGCTGCTGCCACACCATGCTGCGCGGTTCGGCGACCACCAGCGTTTTCATGTTCTTCATCGTTTCCTCCTGGGCTGTTCACGCAGTTATGGCGAAAATCGACCGCGGCGGGAGGTTGCGCTGTACGAAGTGTGAGTCAGCGCGATTTTTTTGGGCTTTGTGTGGTTTTTAATGCATAAAAAACCGGAGGGCCGTATGAGCCGAAGCCAGAATCTGCGCCAGAACGTCATCAATCAAATGCTGGAAGCTATTGCCCGCCGCCATGTGCGCTCGCCGCTGCCCCCGCAGGCAGCGCTGGCCGAGATGTTTAATATCAGCCGCACCACGGTGCGCCACACGCTACAGCATCTGCATCAGCGCGGCGTGCTGGAAAAAGTGGCTGAGACCTACGTGATTGTGCGCGATCCCTGCGAGGAGGATGGGTTTAGCGTACTCAGCCCACCGATCGACCAACAGGCGGTGCAGTTTGAGCAGGCGTTTTTTAACCTGATTAACCAGCGCTTGCTGATGCCAGGCGACAGTTTCACCGAACTGCAGCTGGCGCAGCAGGTGCGGGTCAGCCCGGTGGTGGTGCGCGAGTTCCTGCTGCGTTTTATGCGTTATAACCTGCTGGAACCGGTTAAGCGCGGCCACTGGCGGATGAAGAAATTCGATCAGGAGTACGCCGAAAAGCTGTTTGAACTGCGCGAGATGCTGGAAACGCACGCGCTGACCCGCTTTCTTAACCTCGCCGCCGGTGATGAGCGCTGGGTGCAGGCGCGCGATCTGCTGGATCGTCATCGCGCGCTGCGCGACACCATCGCCAGCAACTACCGCCAGTTTGCCGCGCTGGATAAAGAGATGCATACGCTGATTCTCTCCGCCGCCAACAACCCGTTTTTCAACCAGTCACTGGAAATTATCTCTGTGATTTTTCACTCGCATTATCAGTGGGATGAAAGCGACCTGAAACAACGCAACATCGTCGCGCTGGAGGAGCATATGGCGATTCTTACCGCGCTCATCAGCCGCCAGGATGTGGACGCGCTGTGCGCGCTGCATGCGCATCTCAGAACTGCCAAACACTCAATGATCCGCTCTATCCGGCAGTACAATTAAAAACCGATTAAAAACCACAAAGCATAAGCGCCCGCACGAATCAGAAACATGTTTGCAACATCTCCCGCGGTTTACTTCTAGTCTCGAAGGCAGCCCCTTAGGGCAGCCCGTTTCGCTGCCGCAGGAACCCCAAGACTGATAACGATAAGTACCCGAACCTGGGAGGTTGCAATGGAAAATACATCAACGCGCGGCGGCACCACCGCGCCAGCACCCGAGCACGCCGGGCAGGATTATGTGCCGGCGCGCGCCGATGTGGTGCGCTCTCCGCGCATCCGTAAGATTCAAATCACCGCCATGCTGTTGCTGCTGTTCGCCGCCATCATCAACTACCTTGACCGCAGCTCGCTGTCGGTGGCCAACATGACCATCCGCGAGGAGCTGGGCTTATCGGCCACCGAGATTGGCGTGCTGCTGTCAGCGTTTTCGCTGGCCTACGGTTTAGCCCAGCTGCCGTGCGGCGCGCTGCTCGATCGCAAAGGCCCGCGCATTATGCTGGCCATCGGCATGTTCTTCTGGTCACTGTTCCAGGCGGCGGCCGGGCTGGTGCATAACTTCACGCAGTTTGTGCTGGTGCGCATCGGGCTGGGCATTGGCGAAGCACCGATGAACCCGTGCGGCGTGAAGGTAATCAACGACTGGTTCAACATCAAAGATCGCGGTATGCCGATGGGGATGTTTAACGCGGCGTCGATGATTGGTCTCTCGGTGGCACCGCCAATTCTGGCGGCGATGATGCTGGTGATGGGCTGGCGCGGCATGTTTGTCACCATCGGCGTGCTGGGCATGTTTCTCGCCATTGGCTGGTATCTCACCTATCGCGACCGGGATAACAACAAACTGAGCGGTGAAGAGATCCACTATCTGCAGGCGGGCAGCGTGGCATCACGCAAAGAGCCGCTGAGTTTCGCCGAGTGGCGGGGACTGTTTAAGCAGCGCACCATGTGGGGCATGATGATTGGCTTCAGCGGCATCAACTATACCGCGTGGCTGTACATCGCCTGGCTGCCGGGCTATCTGCAGTCGACCTATCATCTGGACCTGAAAAGCACCGGCCTGCTGGCCGCCATTCCTTTCCTGTTCGGCGCGGCAGGCATGCTGCTCAACGGTTACGTGGTGGATGCGCTGGTGCGTCGCGGTTTTGACGCGGTGAAAGTGCGTAAAGTGTCGATTGTCAGCGGCATGCTGCTCTCCGCGGCCTTTACCACCTTCGTGACGCGCGCCACCGACACCACCAGCGCGGTAACGCTGATTGGTATGGCGCTGTTCTGCATTCACTTTGCCGGTACCTCATGCTGGGGCCTGATCCACGCTAACGTCACGGCGCGCATGACGGCGTCAGTGGGCAGTATCCAGAACTTTGCCAGCTTCGTTTTCGCCTCTTTTGCGCCAGTAATTACCGGCTGGGTACTGGATACCACCAAATCGTTCAGCCTCGCGCTGATGATATGTGCGGGCGTCACGGTGGTCGGCGCGCTGGCTTACCTGCTGCTGGTCAGAAAACCGATCACCGATGGGGTGTAACACCAGGGTTTCTGCTTAATGCTTTTCGCCGGGTGCGCAGGTTATGCGCACCCTTTCTTTATCCCCCCGCCATACCTATTCCAGCCGCCGCGTTATCGCCTGATTCTGGGTCTGATCAGATAAATTAAACTGAATGATGGCAATTACTATCCAGCACTATTAAGCCCAAAATAAGGAAAATATACCGCTAAACACGCCGGTAATAGTTATTATTTTAAGACAAAACTCAAAGACGAATATTATAAATCACCACCCTCAATGTATTATTATCCATTAATGCATTAACGAAGATGAATTAATTAGCCACAGTAAACTTTTGTGGATTAGATCAAAGTTTGACCGGATAATTTAACTTACCGTTCAGTCACTATTAATGTTCAGGTATGAGCGTGGTGACCAAATGGATTTACAACGCAAGGCCCTTTTTATCTCTTTTGATGCTGTGGCATTATCGGGTATTACGGTAGAAGCCACTAAAATTGCCGTTCGGTTACGCGAGCAGGGAATCATTTCCTTTCTTGATATCGGCTACGACATAAAAATTGATAAGGGAAACTTCGGACGCCCCTATTCCGAAAGTGAAATTAATTCGCTGAAGCATCATTTTACATTAGTCCGGCACGATGAAATTCGTCAGGTGGAAGGTTATAACCCGGCCTTTCTGCAATATATTCATGACGTACTGATTAATCATAGCCAGACGCTGGATGCCGCCGCAGAAAAAATCCTGGTGCAGCAGACGGAAAAGATGGCACAGGCGGTGGCAAACGCGCTGTGCGCAAAATGGCAGGCGCTGGATATCAATTATTTAATCATTGAGAACGGGACGCTGCCGGATAATATTATTTTTACCCGCGCGCTCTATCTGGCGATTGCGCAATACGGCGCCGCAAAACAGCTCGGCCGGTTTGTGTTGTGGCGCGACCATGACCTGATGTGGAACAGCGAATCCACCTCATCGCGTTACGGCAGCGCGCCCTGGCCACATGCCGTCAGGCCGCAGCCCTCGCCGCATATCACCTACGTCACGCTGAACCAGGCACTGGCCTCACAGCTGGCGGCCTGGTGCGAACATCAGGTCGAAATCGAGGTGATGCGTAATACCTATCCTTTTGACCCGAGCCATCCGCGCAAAGATTTACGCCGCCAGTTTGGGTTGCTGGCGCAGGACAAGGTGATTGCCCGCACCACGCGAATTATTCCGGCTAAGCGACTCGATCGCGATATTCACCTGTTGCATGCGCTGAACAGTGAACTTATCGCGCAGCATCAGCCACAGCGCGTTTATTTAATGGTCGCCGGCGATCCGCTGGAAGACAGCGTGCATTATCACGCATTGAAGCAGTTAATTAGCCGATTCCAGCTGGAGCGTTACGTCATCTTTTTTGGCGCGTTAAATCACGACTTTATGGAGCGTAATCCACAGGCCACCACCATTCAGGATCTTTATCACGCCTGCGATGTGGTGTCGTTTTTAACCGCATGGGATTACGACAGCTACGGTAATCCGATTGGCGAGGCGATCAGCCATCAGCGTTGTTATATCGCCACCCGCTATGAATATTATCACGAGGTGTATGGCCAGTACGGTTTTGAAGGCGAACTGATGGCGATTTCCGCCAGCCATGATGGCCTGCCGGATGCCGATTTTATTCAGCGCGTCAGTGCTTTATTACGGGATGACGCACGCCGCGACGCCATCGCCACGCGCAATTATCAGAAAGGAAAATCCCTGCTGTCGGATCACATCTTCCGGCAGATATTTAATGTGTAGTTAAGGAGTGACTATGGATAACCGTTGTTTTATTTCTGTCGTGCTGCCGGTTTATAACGAGGCAGCACGTATTAACGCGGTGCTGGAATCAATATTGCAGCAGCGTTCACCCGGCGGATTGTTTAATTTTGATAATCTGGAAGTGATCATGGTGGATAATAACTCCACCGATAATTCGGTCGCGCTGATTGAAGCCTTTGCCGCGCAGCATCCGCAGCTGACGATTCATCAGCTGCAGGAGACGGTGCAGGGCGTCTCTTCGGCGCGGAAAAAAGGCATGGATTTCGCCTCACGGCGCGCCGGTCTGCGCGACGAGGCCAGCGGTTTTCAGCGCAAGCACTACATTCTTTCGGCCGATGCGGACTGTACCGTTGATGCACTGTGGATCGACGAACTGGTCGGCACCATGATTGCGCAAAACGGCGATCTGGGCACCTGTAACTACTACTACGAAACTGCGGATTTCCACGAGCGCCCGCGGCTGTATGCGGAGATTGATAAAACGCTGCGCTGCCGCCACGCTTCCTTCTCCCTGTTTGGCGGCTTTCCGGACGGCAAAGGCTTTGGCGTCGAAAAGCAGCTGTACGACGAAGTGGGCGGCATCGAGATTTTTTACCAGCTGAAAAACGGTGAGTTTGTTGAACATCTGTCAGACGACTGGGATTTTGGCATCAAGGTGATCGCCGCCGGCGGCAAACCGGTGTATGCGCCCAACTCCCGCGTGCAGATCAACAGCCGCCGGGTGGATAACCTGCTGCACGAAGTGATTGAAGGTGTGGCCTACGGCCATAACGGCACCATCATCATGAAAGATGTGCGACCCACGCTCACCGCACTGACGCCGTTCACCGATGTCAGCGCAGAGCAGGCGCAGCAGGCGTGGCACTACTCGATTAAAGATTACGTGCCAAAAAATCTGGTGCTGCCGGTGTTGCTGAATCCGTCGCTGCTGCGCGACGATGCCGCGGTGATTGATTTCTTCACGCCAGAGGTGGCTGAACGCCTGTTCGACCGCATTCACAGCATAATGCTGGAGATGAGCGTGACCGATTTCCTGCCGATTCACAGCTACAAAACCCCGGCGTTTCGCCTCTATTTTGAATTCCGCCATGAGCTGTTTGCCGCGCTGCGTCGTGCCGTCGGCGCAGAGATTGGCGAGCCACCGCCGCTGCCGGCCTGCTTTGCTCAGGTGACGGAAAATGATTTCGCCCGCTTTGTCTGGTATTACTGCGAAGATCGCGAATCCGGTGAGGCGCATAACTACTTTGCAAACGGCGGGGTGTTCTGATGCGTGCTGCCTGGCTGCAATCCCTGCAGGATATCGATCGTCACTATCCTCGCCCGGCCATATGCGAGGTGCTTAGCCGGCCGGAAAACGCCGATTTGCTGGAATACGTGGTGCATGATCCTTTTGGCTGCCATGTGTTTCCCGGTGATATCGACGATTTTCCGCTGCCGAATTTTTTCCGCGCCATGCAGCACAGCCTGAGCCATGCGCCGCAAATTCATCTGTGGGCGTATATCCCTACCTGCCGCTACAAGTGCCACTTTTGCCAGTTTCCTACGGTGATTGTAAATCCGCAGTCGCCGCGCGCGCCTGAGCTGTTCCGCGATATCGTCGATCGCAATATTCAGGAGGCGAAACTGTGGCTGGCGCAGCTGCCGGCACTGGGTGAAGTGCCGGTGGGTGAGTTCAACCTGTTCGGCGGCACGCCATCGCTGCTGCCACCGGATGAGCTGCGGCGCTTAATGGATTTTTACCGCAACCATTTCAACTTCCGCGAGGCCACGCTGCGCTTCGAAGGCGAGCCCGGCACGCTGACGCGCGAATTCCTCGCGCAGCTGCGCGAACTGGGCTTCAGCAAACTGTCGTTTGGCGCGCAGTCATTCTCGGACCGCCTGATCAAAGGCTGTGGTCGCCTGCACAGCGCGGATGCCTGCTACAAGGTGATTCGTGATGCGCGCGAGCTGGGCTTCGCCCTGGTCAGCGTCGACCTGATGTATGGCCTGCTGGGACAAACGGTGGACGACGTGCGTGACGATCTGCAGCAGGCGCGCGCGCTTGACCTGTCGCATCTGGTCTTCACCAAGCTGCACATGAAGCCGTTCGCCGAGAGCCGCACCGGCGTGTCGGCGGAGGGAGAAAATGCCTGGCAGCGTAAGAATGCGGCGATGCCCAGTCTGGGTCAGCAGTATCAGATGCGCGCGCTGGCCGAGCAGTGGCTGGATGGCGATTACCTTGAACATCCCACCATGTATTTCCACCATCGCAGCGCACCGCCGGAGAAGTGGAAAGCGATCATTACCGATCTTGACCAGCAGGCGCCGGAAGTGGCGATTGGCCTTGGCGGCAGCTCCAAATGTGCCGGTGCGGAGCTGATTAACCTGACCGACTACGCCGATTATCAGCGCGCACTGGATAACGGTGAGCTGCCGATCGCCTCGGTGCGCGGTATGTCGCCGGATCAGCAGGCCATCAACGGCTGCAAGATGGCGCTGTCAACGCTGATTCCGCTCGACGACGTGCTGTTTCAGCAGAAGTTTGGCGTCAGCCTGTTTGCCCAGCCGACCATCGCCCGTGCGCTGCGTGAGTTGCAGCAGCGCGAGTTAGTGCACAGCGATGGCCGCTACGTCACGCTCACCCCCGCCGGCCGCGTGCTGGTAGAAGCCATCATCAATACCCAGTTCGACTAAACCGCCCTTACCTCTCAACGGCACGCGACGGCGTGCCTGGAGCCTGTTATGTCCCAGTCTGTTTATAGCTTTTTTTATATCGCCATCGACACCGAAGCGGGCGTCACCGCTGAACAGTTTGAAACCTTCGTGCGCGAAAAAGGCGTGCATCTGCCGTGCTATCCCGGCTGGCGCTGGACGCTGTTTCGCGGTCTGCGCGGCGAGCGCGTCGATCAATACCTGATGCTGTTTGAAATGAAAGATGCGGCACAGCGCGCGCGCTTTATGCAGGATGACGGTGAACTTACCGCCGAGGCAGAGCACTTCTGGCATCTGCATCCCGACGCGGACGCGCTGCTCAGCGAGTGGCGCCAGCTGGCAACCTTCGCGCGGCGCCCGACAATTTTCACCCATTTCGATCTGCTGGCAGAGAATCCTCACAGTACGCTGCCGGGTGGCCCGCGCTTTGATGCCCGCAGCGGCACCGCGCGCATTCTCGGTACGCACTATCTGGCGCTGCGACCGGGCGTGCAGCCGCAGGAATTTGAGCAATTCATCGCGCAGAATGCCGCGCGTATCGTTGATTATCCCGGCTGGAAGTTTCATCTGCTGAAAGGCCACAGCGGCAACCGGCTGGACGGCTATGTGGTGATGATGGAGATTGAGAGTGAAGCGGCGCTGAATGTGTTTTATCCGCAGCCTGATATCGCCACCGCCAGCGCGGCTGACTTTGCGCGCACGCACCGGGATACCAAACAGATGTATGAAGAGTGGAAGCAGCTGGCGTCCTTTTCCGGTTCGCCGCAGCTGTATACCGATTATCTCGCCGTGGCGGAATGTGGCATGCTGAAGTGAGTGCTGGCGGCGCGTTCTGCTTACGGCTGTAACGCGCCGCCGGTTTTCTCCGTTACGACTGGTAGTAATACACCGCTTCAAAAGGCCGCAGGTGCGTCAATGCCCCAGGCGGCGATGCCTCACTGTAATTACTCATCAGCACCTGCCAGTTGCCTTCAACTTCCGGCAGCAGCAGTGGCTGCGCGCTGTGACTCAGGTTCGCCACCACCAGCAGGCTTTCACGCGACGAATTGCGACGATAACACCAGATGTGTGACGCTTCCGGTGCCAGATCCTGATAATCGCCCTCGGTGAAGATAGCGTAACGCTTACGCAGCCGAATCAGCGTTTGGTAGCCATAGAACACCGAGTTGCTGTCGAGCAGCGCATTAGCCGCGTTGATCAGCGTATAGTTATCCGCCACGCCTATCCACGGCTCACCCCGCGTGAAGCCGGCATTGGCGCTGCTGTCCCACAACATCGGCGAGCGGCTGTTGTCGCGCGATTTGCTGGCCAGAATCGCCAGGATTGCCGCCTCCGGCTTGCCCTGCGCCAGCCACGCAGCGTGGATGTTGTGGCTCTCGATGTCCTGATACTGCTCAATGCAGGTAAAATGAGGGTTGGTCATCCCCAGCTCTTCGCCCTGATAGATATAGGGCGTGCCCTGCATGCCGTGCAGCAGCATCGCAAAGCATTTTGCCGAGGCGATGCGCAGCGCACCTTCATCACCAAAGCGCGTGACGATACGCGGCTGATCGTGGTTACACCAGAACAGCGCATTCCACGCCACGTCGTGCATCCCGCGCTGCCACTCCGCAAAAATCGCCTTGAGCTGAACGAAGTCCGGGGCCGCCAGCGTCCATTTGTCGCCCTGGGGATAATCCACCTTGAGATGGTGGAAGTTAAAGGTCATCGACAGCTCGTTTTGCGCCAGCGAAGCATAGCGCTGGCAGTTGGCCAGCGTGGTCGAGGACATTTCCCCCACCGTCATTAGTCCGCGCGGCGTGAACACATCGCGGTTGAACTCCTGCAGGTAGTCATGGATGCGCGGGCCATCGGTGTAGAAGCGCCGCCCGTCATGGCCGGGCAGATCGTCGCTAAAATCCTGGTGCTTCGACACCAGGTTGATCACATCAAGCCGCAATCCATCGACGCCTCGATCCGCCCAGAAGTGGCACACCTGCTTTAACGCCTCGCGCACCGCCGGATTTTCCCAGTTGAGATCGGCCTGCTCCGGCGCGTACAGGTGCAGATAGTATTGCTGACGCCGTTCGTTCCACGCCCAGGCGCTGCCGCCAAACTTAGACTGCCAGTTATTGGGCGGCGTGCCGGGCACCCCGTCGCGCCAGATATAGAAATCGACGTACGGCTGCTCATCGGCTTCGGCACGCTTAAACCAGGCATGCTCGGTCGAGGTGTGGTTGAACACCATATCCAGCACCATGCGCATACCGCGCCGGTGCGTCTCCGCCAGCAGGTGGTCAAAGTCGGCCATGGTGCCGTAGGCGGGATCGATGGCGGTGTAATCCGCCACGTCGTAACCGTTATCGATCTGCGGCGACACATAGATCGGCGTCAGCCACAGCGCATCGACGCCCAGCTGCTGCAGATAATCCAGCCGCTGGATCACACCGTTGATATCGCCGGTGCCGCGCGCCCCGCTGTCCTGAAAACTTTTGGGATAGATTTGGTAGATCACCGCCTGGCGCCACCAGGGATATTCAGCGTGCCTGTTCATGTTGCACCTCGGCCTGGCTGATGATGGCGGTTGCCGATTTACGTTTGGTGATGATGATGGTCAGCAGCAGCGGAACCAGAATCGCCACCAGAATCGCCAGCGAGTAAACCGTCCAGTACTGTGGCTGAATCGAGAGGATGCCCGGCAAGCCGCCCACGCCGATGCCGTTGGCCATCACGCCGTTGAGGCCGCACAGCAGCGCCGCCAGCGCAGAGCCAATCATGGCGCACAGCATAGGGTAGCGGTACTTGAGGTTGACGCCGTACATCGCCGGCTCCGTTACGCCGAGCCACGCTGAAATAGCGGCCGGCACGGTGAGGTCGCGTTCAGCACGATCTTTGTTAGCGATAATGATGCCGACCACCGCTGCACCCTGAGCAATATTGGACAGCGCAATCAGCGGCCACACCGGCGTGCCGCCCATGCTCTGAATCATCTGCAGATCAACCGCCAGCGTGGTCTGATGCACGCCGGTGATCACCATCGGCGCATACAGGAAGCCAAACAGCGCGGCACCAATCGGCGCGAAGCTGCCGGTCATCAGGTGACGCACCGCAAAGGCAATGCCGTCGCCGATCAGACGGCCAAACGGGCCAATCAGGCTGTGGGCGAGGAAAACCGACAGCAGCAGCGCACAAACCGGCACCACCACCAGCGTCAGATAGGCGGGCACGATACGTTTTAGCGCCAGTTCGATTTTCGCCAGCGCCAGCCCGGCCAGCAGCGCCGGAATCACCTGCGCCTGGTAGCCGACCCGATCAATGCTGAACCAGCCGAAGTTCCACACTTCCGGCACCTGGCTGCCAATCAGATACGCATTCATCAGCTGCGGTGAAACCAGCGTAATGCCCAGCACAATCCCCAGGATTGGCGTACCGCCCAGCTTGCGCACCACCGACCAGCAAATCCCCACCGGCAAATAGAAGAAGATCGCTTCGCCAATCAGCCAGAGGAAATCGTACAGCCCTTTCACACCGGGATAGAGCTGCACCAGGGTTTTATCATCCGCCACGGCAATATCGCCGAGCACGTTACGGAAACCGAGAATTAAACCGCCGCTAATTAACGCCGGTAATAACGGGAAAAATATCTCAGCAAAATGGGATAATAATGCCTCGTGCCATTTCATCTGGCTGCGCGCTGCAGATTTAATCTGCTCCTTAGAGGTCTCACTAATATTTAGTGCTTCAACTAACGCTTTATAATAAGTGTCAACTTCGGTTCCAATAATTACCTGAAACTGTCCGGCAGAATTAAAGCATCCTTTAACGCCGGGCGTGGCGCGGATGGCCTCTGGATCGGCCTTGTCGACATCCTGCAGCACAAAGCGCAGGCGGGTAATACAGTGCGAAAGTGACAGAATATTTTCCCGACCGCCCACGCGGTCAATGAGATCGTTAATGATCTCGCGACTGATGGTTTTCATTATCATCCCTTATTTCCATGCCGGAATCGGCAGTGGACGATAATACGCCGCTGCTTTTAATTTTAACTATAGCAAAGCGAGGGAATTAGTTGGCGATCACAAAAATATTTACGCAATACATCGCAGGAAAATTAACTTAACAATAATTATTTAACCTGATAACTAAATCTGCGCCATTTAAATATAAATTCGGGACATTTCGTATTGTTGAATATTTATTTAAGCGGTAGCGCGGTGGCTGTGCAACGTTCGCCACCGCGCAGCAAAACGTCAGACGATGCGGTGGCGCAGACGACCAATCTTCTCAATTTCCACTTCGATCTCATCGCCAGGGAACATAAACAGCGGTGGCGTACGCTTTTTCCCCACGCCGCCCGGTGAGCCAGTGATGATGACATCGCCCGGTGACAGCGGACTAAACGCCGAGATGTATTCAATGATCTTCGCCACCGGATGCACCATGCTGGCCGTGGTATCGTTCTGCACTTCGCGCTGATTCAGCCAGGTTTTGATCGCCAGCTGCTGCGGGTCCGGGATATCGTCGGCGGTGGTCATCCACGGGCCAAAGCCGCCGGTTTGCTGCCAGTTTTTGCCTGCGGTAAACCAGGTGAACTGCATGTCGCGCACCGTGGCATCCATAAAGCAGCTGTAGCCCGCTACATGCTGTAGCGCATCGGCGGCTTTTACCTGATAAGCCGCTTTGCCGATGATCACCGCCAGCTCGCCTTCGTAATCAAATTCAGCCGTGGTCGCCGGTTTCAGCAGGGGCTGCTCGTGCGCAGCCAGCGAATCGGCAAAGCGCACGAACAGCGTCGGCGCGTCGAGCGTGGCGGCAAACTCCTGGCGCTTGTCGGCATAGTTCATGCCAACGCAGAAGACTTTGCCTGGGTTTTCCACCACCGGCAGGAAGCGAATCGCGCTGAAGGCATAGTCCACCGGCTCGCTCAGGTACCCCTGCAGGTCACTCAGGCCACCGCGCTGCAGCAGAGTTTTCAAATCCGGACAGCTGTCGCCCAGCCGCGCACCGAGATCGATCACGCCGTCGGGTTGCACGATGCCATAACTTTTTCTTGCCTGGTCACTAAGAGAAAAACTGCACAGCTGCATGATGGCCTCAATGTTACAGAGAATTTGCGCGCAGGTTATCAAAAGCCAGACGGAAAAGCGGTATGACCTGAGGGTAAAGTAATTAATGTTTGTGAGTTTTGGTGACAGAGATGCGCAGAGGGGAACGGCGCCAGGTGATAACCACAGGTCGATCCCTGACCGCGATTATCGAGGGTTTCTGGCGGAGCGCTTAGTTTAAGGCGCCCGGCGGTACGTGTTTGAAGGTCTCAACATAAGAGCGAAACACGGAGCGGAAAAAACGTTTCATGGTGCACCTGATACAAAAATTGTTGAAGAATTACGCGAAAATTATAACGCCCGCGCATTTTTCACGCAATTATTTTTGAACCAGATCACAAAAACGCGCCCACCTCAGGGTGCCAGACGTTAACGGAACAGCCCTAAGTGCTCAATCAGGATGGTGCAGCCAATACTGATCAGTACCACGCCGCCCAGCACTTCCGCCCATTTGCCCATTACCGGACCGATAAAGCGGCCGACCAGCACACCGGTGGTCGCCATGATAGTGGTAGCCGCACCGATGGTGAGCGCGGTGAGCACAATGTTAACCTGCAGGAACGCGAGGCCAACCCCCACCGCCAGCGCATCAAGGCTGGTCGCTACCGCCGTCAGCGCCAGTACCATAAAGCCGTGGCGCTGCGGCGCTTCACACGGCTCGTCGGCCGTCTGACGGAAACCTTCCATGATCATGCGGCCACCAAGAATGCCCAGCAGACCAAATGCCACCCAGTGATCCCACGCCATAATGTAGTGGCTGGCGGCCAGCCCGATGGCCCAGCCCACCAGCGGCGTCAGCATTTCAATGACGCCAAAAATCAGCCCTGTGCGTAATGCTTCTTTGAAGCCCGGACGATACAGCGACGCGCCTTTGCCCAGTGCTGCAGCGAAAGCGTCCATCGACATACCAAAGGCCAGAATCAGGGTTGCGATAAATGTCATGGTTTTCAGTCAATGCGGTGAAATAAGACGATTAAGCCTGCACTTTGTCCGCATATCGGGTTCAGTAATGAAAAAGTGCGCGCAGTCTAGCACGCTAACCCGCTAAAAAAAAGACAACAAAATCATGGGTTTAAGTATAGCAAAGGCTATAACTCTTAACTGCCGCTATTTCTGCAGCTAAGTGGATGGAATTGAAGAAATTTCCTAGCGCGCGCTGCGGCGGGGATTGCACCGCGCCGCGGTTTTATGCGCTAATGCCCGCGCTAACTGATTTGGAATGATGCGATGAAAAACCCGTTTGAAACGCTGATCATCCCGGGCGGCATTCTGCTGCTGGGCTTTCTTTCGGCGCTACTACTGCCCGCCCCTTCGTTTGGCGTGGCGCTGGCAAAACAGCTGCAGCAGGCTCTGCATCTGCAGGATGTGAATCAGCTGTACACCATGGTGTTCTGCGTCTGGTTTTTGCTGCTGGGTACCGTTGAGTTTTTCATTATCCGCTTCGTCTGGCGCCGCTGGTTCCAGCTGCGCTGAACGGTGCACGTGATGCATTTTTCTTCTGACGGGCGCCTGACACGGTGCCCAAATTAAAAGTCACACAAATGTAACATTATTTTTACACGATCTGGCGAAACATCAGGCAACATAAAATCCGCATAAAAAATCAATTTCGCTAAAACCTATCTTTTTCAATGCGTTAATTTGTGATCCAGCTCACCGTGTGAAATCAACCCCCTCCATTTCCCTCACACTGCCGCAACAACTACGTTACTATAACTGCCTGATTAGGGGATAAAAATCCCTTATGACAGCGCCGTCGGGCTGATTAATTCTTATGCTGAATCATTTCTGCATTTAAAAAATAAACAAACGTTTAATTCCGATACGAGAATGTTATATTCGAATGCATATGCATAACGTGCAGTTAACCGTTATCACACCTATGGCTTAAACCTGAGTCTTAACCTTTGAGAAATAGCGCAACGCGCTTGCAAAAAGCGTGGCTGTTTCGCCTGCGAACCTGTTGAGCTTCAGGGCAACAGAGAGGAGATGTCGCCTCATGAGCAACACTGCGGTAAATCTGGCGCTAGCCGCCGCTGGCATGGAAAGCACACACCTTCAGGAACGAAAAGACGTAGATGTCCTGCTGATCGGCGCAGGCGTGATGAGTGCTACCTTAGGCACCTGGCTGCAAGATCTCGAGCCAGACTGGTCGATTGAGATGGTCGAGCGGCTGGATGATGTCGCGGTCGAATCCTCTAACGGCTGGAACAATGCCGGCACCGGCCACGCGGCGCTGGCCGAGCTGAACTATACGCCCGAAAGAGCGGATGGCAGCATCGACATTGCCAAAGCGGTGGCGATTAACGAATCCTTCCAGATTTCCCGCCAGTTCTGGGCGTATCACGTACAGAAAGGCAACCTGAGTAATCCACAAAGCTTTATTCACAGCACGCCGCACATGAGTTTTGTCTGGGGCGAGGCCAACGTCGCTTTCCTGCGCAAGCGCTTCCAGGCGCTGCAGAAAAGCACCCTGTTCCGCGGCATGAACTATTCCGAAGATCGTGACCAGATCGCTGAGTGGATTCCGCTGGTGATGAACGGGCGTGACCGCAAGCAGAAAGTGGCGGCCACCTGGACCGACATGGGCACCGACGTTAACTTCGGTGAAGTGACGCGCCAGCTGATTGCCGCGCTGGAGAAGAAAGAGAATTTCCGCCTGCGTCTGCGTCAGGAAGTGCGCGATATCAAGCGCCTGAGCGATGGGCGCTGGCAGGTAAGCCTGCACAACCTCGCCAGCGGTGAGTCGCGGGTGCTGACCGCGCGCCAGCTGTTTATCGGTGCCGGCGGTGCGGCGCTGCCGCTGCTGCAAAAAACCGGCATCCCGGAAGTAAAAGGCTACGCCGGTTTCCCGGTGGGCGGCTCGTTCCTCGTCACGGAAAACCCGGACGTGGTGGCGCAGCACATGGCGAAGGTGTACGGCAAAGCCAGCGTGGGCGCACCACCGATGTCGGTACCGCACGTTGATACCCGTGTGCTGGATGGCAAGCAGGTGCTGCTGTTTGGCCCGTTTGCGACCTTCTCCACCAAATTCCTCAAGCAGGGCTCGCTGCTGGATATGTTCGGCGCGATGAACAGCAGTAACCTGCTGCCGATGATGCAGGTTGGGCTGAAAAGCTTCGATCTGGTGAAATATCTGGTCGATCAGGTGCTGCAGAGCGATGACGATCGTATGGAAGCGCTGCGCGCTTATGTGCCGCAGGCAAAACAGGAAGACTGGAAGCTGGTCACGGCCGGTCAGCGCGTACAAATCATCAAAAATGATGAAAAAGAGGGCGGCGTGCTGCGTCTCGGTACCGAAGTGGTCACCTCGGCCGACGGCTCGATCTCTGCGCTGCTGGGCGCGTCACCGGGTGCCTCCACCGCAGCACCAATTATGCTGGAGCTGATGGCGAAAGTATTCCCGGAGCAAATGCGCTCGCCAGAGTGGCAAACAAAAATCCGCGCGGTAATCCCGTCGTGGGGCCGCAAGCTGAACGGCGACGTGGCGCTGACCGAGAAGGTGCTGGCCGAAACCAGTCGCGTGCTGCAGCTGGATTACGCACCGGTCATCACGCCGGAAGCCGCCAACGACGAAGGCCGTGAAACCGCCCATGTGGTGGGCAAGTAAGCGGCGACGCCTGTTCCTTCACCGGTAAATACAGACCTGCCTGAGGCCGCAATAGCGGCCTCTTTTTTTTTGATTACGGTGTCGCCTTTTGGATGACGCAATCCCTGACGGTTCAGCCAGGGATTTATTCACCAGGAAGCGCGCGTTTGTTAGCGGCACAATACATTGCACATTGCGCGATAAATCGCGCCGCTACATCAGGGTGCGTCGTACGGCTTCGTTAACTGACCAGCCCCACATATTGTGCTCATGCTTATCGCGCCATCAAACGCCGTCGCATCAGCTCATTAGCAGCGCGTCATACAGCATCCAGCCGGTGGTCGCCACCAGCGACAGCGCCATCAGCGTATTGAACGCCTGACGTTTCCACGCAATCTGCAGGTGATGGCGCAGCCGGTCGCCCAGCGCTGCCCAGATTAAAATGCACGGCAGGTTGAGGGCGGCGAAGCCGAGCAGCACCGCCAGCACACCGTTGCTGTTGGCGTACATCAGCGCCACGTTGGTGACCATCAGCCAGGCTTTGGGATTCACCGCCTGGAAACACACGCCGCCCAGCAGGGTCATCGGACGCGGACGTTCGCGCAACTGCGGCGCACCGGCGCGGAAGATTTTCCACGACAGCCACAGCAGATAGCTGCATCCCACCACCGTCAGCGGCAACCGCACAGACGCCATCCAGTGCAACAGCAGCTCCAGCGCCACGCTCGCCAGCAGCATCTGTAACGCACAGCCGAGCAGGATGCCAAACAGCATCGGTAGCGTGCGCCGGAAGCCAAAATTAACGCCGGAGGTGGCCAGTAACAAGTTGTTCGGACCCGGTGTAATCGACATCACCGTAACGTAGCTAAAGAAGGATGGATCGAGCATGGTGCGTTTCCCTGAGAATCAACGAAGCACCATGCTAATGCGCAAATTACGATGGCAACAGAGACACAAAATCACTATTGTGATGGATACAGTTAAGGCAATTTTAAATTGTACCTATCGCGCGCGGAGGCTTTTGTGTCCCTTCCTCTCTCATCCGGCCAGACGCTGTACCAGCAGCTGGCTGACAGCTTTGCCGAATCTATCCATCAGGGCACGCTGAAGCCGGGTAAGCGCCTGCCGGCCATCCGGCGCGTGGCACAGTCGCACCAGGTCAGCATCAATACCGTGCTAAGTGCCTGGCATATTCTTGAAGATCGCGGCCTGATAGAAGCCCGTCCGCAGTCGGGCTACTACGTGCGTGGCGTGCTGCCCGCGGTGACGCGACCGCTCAGGCCAATGAGCGCCAGCGTTAATGACCCCAGCACGCAAAAACTGGAACTGATCGAGCAGGTGTTCGCCGCGCAGAATCACCCCGACTACACCAATATTTCGCTGGCCTGCCCGCAGGATAGCGAGCTGTTTCCGGCGGCGAAACTGGGACGCATTACCGCCTCCATTATTCGCCGCGATAACGACATCATTGGTCGTTATGCGCTTCCGCCGGGTAGTGAGCGCTTACGGGAGGAGATTGCGCGCCGTAGCCTGCACACCGGCCTGAATCTCACTGTCGCGGACATCACCCTGACCCACGGCTGCATGGAGGCGCTGCAGCTGGCGCTGCGTGCGGTGACGAAGCCGGGCGACTGTGTCGGGCTGGAATCGCCGACCTACTTCTTTTTGTTCCCGCTGCTGGCCTCACTCGGGCTGAAGGCGCTGGAAATCCCCACCGATCCGCAAAACGGCCTGTCGCTGGATGCGCTGGAGATGCTGCTACAGGAGCAGCGCATTCAGGCGCTGATCGCCATGCCGGGCGCGCAGAATCCGCTGGGCTACGTGATGCCGCTGGAGAATAAAAAGCGTCTCGCGAAGTTAGTGAATACTTACCACGTTCCGCTGCTGGAAGATGGGCTGTATGACGAATTGCAGTTTGACTGGCCGCTGTCGCCACCGGTCAAAGCCTTTGACCGCGACGGCTGGGTGATTTACTGCACCAGCTTCACCAAAACCGTCGCGCCCGATTTTCGCGTGGGCTGGACGGCTGCCGGCCGCTTCCATCCGGCGATTGCGCGGCTGAAAGCGGTATCGTCGATGACCGAATCAAAACTGCTGAGCGAAACGCTGGCCGAATTTCTCGCCAGCGGCGGTTATGATCACCATCTGCGTTCGCTGCGGCGTCGCTATGCCGCCAATCTGGATGCGGCGCGCGGCATCATTGCCCGTCATTTCCCGCAGGGCACGCGCGCTACCCTGCCGCGCGGCGGCTTTGTGTTTTGGGTCGAGCTGCCGGGCAAGGTTGACACGGTGGAGATGTTCCATCGCCTGTTGCAGGAGCAGATTTGCGTCACGCCGGGCGCGCTCTATTCACTGAGCGATCGCTATCGCCATGCGCTGCGTCTCTCCTGCTGCTATCCGTTTGATGAGCGTTACACCTGGGCACTGAAACGCACCGGCGCGCTGGCCTGTGAAATCACCGGTATCGCGCCGGGTCAGGATCAGGGCTTACCGTTGCGACCCCAGGTGGTGTAACCCTCGCGTTCGGTCAGGCGCTCGTAATAGGTTTGCACGGCAGGAAAGTCCGGATGGTCGAGCGGGGTTTCAAACCAGCGGTTCACCGCCAGGCCAACCGGAATATCCGCCAGGGTAAAATTACGGCCCGCGACGTAGCGCCCGGTTTTTTCCAGCTGCTGATTAAGAATACCCATGGTGTGGCTCCAGCCTTTGATGGCGGCAGCCAGCAGGCGCGGATCCTGATGGGCCGGCGAATTGCGCACCAGCGACATAAAAGCATAGCGCCATGAGGTGTTGAGTTCGGTCGCCTGCCAGTCCATCCACTGATCGACCGGCGCACGCGCGCGCGGATTATCCGGGTAGAGCCACTCACCGCCGTTGCTGTTGGCGAGGTAGCGCAGAATCGCGTTGGACTCCCACATCACGAAGTCATCTTCGATGATCACCGGCACCATGGCGTTGGGATTGAGCGCCATAAACTGCGGTGAGTGCAACGACTGCGGGTCTTCGCCCCACGGCTCGTGCTCCCAGGCAATATCCAGCTCTGAACAGAGCCACAGCACTTTACGAACGTTGATTGACGAGTTACGGCCCAGAATTTTTAACATAGCGGACTCCGCTGGCAGAATTGTTAATCTATTCATAGTCCTGTTAGACGCCTTAAGCAATCAGCAGGATGTAAATCCGGATTTCAGACAACCTCAATGAGGAAAGGAGCGAACATGCAGGTGGCGTTTAAACAAGTGGATGTGTTCTCCACAGGTGCGTTCAGCGGCAATCCGCTGGCGGTGATCATGGATGCCCGGGGTCTGAGCGACGCACAGCTGGCGGCCATCGCGCGCTGGACCAATCTGTCGGAAACCACCTTCGTGCTGCCACCACAGGATGCCACAGCCGACTATCGTGTGCGCATCTTTACGCCTGGCGGCGAACTGCCGTTTGCCGGACACCCCACGCTTGGCACCGCGCATGCCTTGCTGGAAGCCGGCTGGCCCCTGAAAACAGCGGGTAAGATTGTGCAGGAGTGCGGCGTGGGCCTGGTGGAGGTGCAGATTGGCGCTGACGGTACGCTGGCCTTTGCCGCGCCGGACGCCAGCCTGACGCCGTTCAGCGATGCGCTGATGAGCAGCGCACTGCACAGTGACGCGTTCGATCTCAGCCAGACGCCAGCCGTGGCGGATATGGGGATTCGCTGGCTGTTGATTCCGATGAGCAGCGCGCAGGCGGTACTGGAGGTGGTCACCCAGGCGGACGATTTACTGCGGCTGCAGCAGCATGCGGGTGTGAACGGCATCGCCCTGTTTGGCCCGCTGCCCCAGGATGCAGAGGCGCAGTACGAGCTGCGCGCGCTGCTGGTCGAGAACGGTAGCCTGGTCGAAGATCCGATCACCGGCAGCGCCAACGCCTGTCTGGCACGCTATCTGGCGGCGCAGGGCCAGCGGCAGGATTACTGTGCGCGTCAGGGCAGCGCCATCCAGCGTGCCGGTCGCATTGTGGTGCGTTTTGCCGATGAGACAATCTGGATCGGCGGGCAAACCCTCACCCTGATTGATGGCACGATTGAGGTGTAAAACGGGCGCTGCTCCGTTCGTTAACACGATTCGGTCGCAGCGCGATGTTTTTACAGTGCCTGACCGCCAGAGGCCTCGATGCGCTGGGCGGTAATCCAGCCGGTTTCGTCGCTCAGGATCGCGCTGATGGCATCACCGATGTCATCCGGCAGACCAACGCGGCCCAGCGCGGTCACTGAAGCAATATGCGCGTTCAGATCTTTGGTGTCGCGCACGCGACCGCCGCCAAAGTCGGTTTCAATCGCCCCCGGTGCCAGAATGTTGACGCGAATGCGGCGCTCGCCCAGCTCTTTTGCCTGATAGCGCGTCAGCACTTCCATCGCCCCTTTCATCGCGGCATAAGTACCTGAACCCGGCAGCGTCATACGCGTCAGACCGCTGGAAATGTTCAGGATGCGTCCACCATCGGCGATCAGCGGCAGCAGTTTCTGCGTCAGGAAATACGGCCCTTTAAAATGCACATTCACCAGCGCATCAAACTCCTCTTCACTGGTTTCGGCCAGCAGCTTGTAATGACCGTGGCCAGCGTTGTTCACTAAATAATCAAAGCTATCGCGCTGCCAGGTCTCGTTCAGCGTTGCTTTGACCCGCGCCGCAAAGTCATCGAACTGCTTACTGTCGCCCACATCCAGCTGCAGCGCCACCGCACGCGCGCCCAGCGCCTCAATCTCCTTCACGACCGCCTGCGCTTCTTCAGCATGACCGCGCCAGGTAAACAGAATATCGACGCCCTTAGCGGCCAGTTTCAGCGCGCCATTCTTGCCCAGACCGCGGTTACCGCCGGTAATCAATGCAATTTTATGAGACATGTTTCGCTCCGGTTGGAAAATTGAACACGGATTAAGGATATTCGCGAATAATTGATCTATAAACGCAAGGGAATACACAGCACTGTTTCACTAACAACAACAATCGGTGAACAACATGGATAAAATTCACGCTATGCAGGTGTTTGTGCGGGTGGCAGAAATGGGCAGTTTTACCCGCGCGGCTGAGAGTCTGGGTTTACCCAAGGGCAGCGTGTCCCGCCAGCTGCAGGCGCTGGAAAACCAGATGGGCACACGCCTGCTGCACCGTACCACGCGCCGTGTGCATCTCACCCAGGATGGGCTGGTGTATTACGATCGCTGCCTGGATTTGCTGTCGATGCTGGATGATATGGACAGCCTGTTCCAGCACGATCCTGCCACGCTGAGCGGCAAGCTGCGCGTCGATATGTCGGTGGCGATGGCGACCGGTTTTATCCTGCCGCGTCTGCCGGAGTTTTTGCAGCACTATCCGGGCGTAGAGATTGAACTGAGCAGCAGCGATCGCCAGGTTGATGTGATTCGCGAGGGCTTTGACTGCGTGTTGCGCGTTGGCGAACTGAAAGATTCCGGTCTGATTGCGCGAAAAATTGGCTCGCACGCCTTGATCAACTGCGCCAGCCCTGGCTACCTTTCCCGCTTCGGCATGCCGGTGCGGCTGGACGATCTCGGCCAGCACGCCATGGTGCACTATACCCAACAGCTGGGGCAGCCCTCGCCGGGCTTTGAGTACTTTGATGGCAAACAGTGCCACTACGTGCAGACCGGCGGCGTGGTGACGGTAAACAGCACCGAAACCTATCGCGCCGCCTGTATTGCCGGGCTGGGCATTATTCAGGTACCGGCGATTGGCGTGCAGCCGCTGCTGGAATCCGGCCAGCTGGTCGAAGTGCTGCACCATTTCCCGGCCAAACCGATGCCGATTTCCCTGCTCTATCCTCACCGTCGCAACGTGGCGCGCCGCGTGCGGGTGTTTATGGAGTGGCTGAGTCAGGTGCTGCAGGAATACGTGACCTGAACGGGCAGGCTATAATTTTATTTTCGCTGTGAACAGGATGCAGAAGGTCTATGACGGACAAAACCACAAAAGCCTCAGCGGCTGAAGCTAAGCCGCTGATTGATATCAAAACCGGGAACAAAACGGTGGATGGCTCGATCAGGCGCGTCTCACGCTTTGCCGCCTGGTTTCAGGCGATCCCGGCAGTGGCGCACTTTTTGCGCGCGCTGGAGCGCTTTAACGATCGCCTCGGCAGTCAGTTTGGTGCGGCGATCACCTATTTTTCATTTCTTTCGCTGATACCGATTTTGATGGTCTCCTTTGCGGCGGTCGGCTTTGTGCTGGCGTCCAATCAGGACCTGCTTTCTGAGTTGATCAACAAAATCGTTAACAGCATCAGCGACCCGACGCTGGCCACCACGCTGAAAAATACCGTCAATACCGCGATTCAGCAGCGCGCGACCGTGGGCCTGACCGGTTTGCTGCTGGCACTCTACTCCGGCATCAACTGGATGGGTAACCTGCGCGAAGCGGTACGCGCCCAGTCGCGTGACGTATGGGAACGCACGCCGGATGACCAGGAGAAGTGGTGGAAGAAATACCTGCGCGACCTGGTTTCGCTGCTGGGTCTGATGCTGGCGCTGGTGATTACGCTGTCGCTGACCTCGATTGCCGGCGCAGCGCAGGCGGCGATCGTGAATGCGCTGGGGCTGGGCGATATCGAGTGGCTGCGGCCGGCGATGACCATCATCGCGCTGTCGATCTCCATCTTCGCCAACTATCTGCTATTCCTGTGGATTTTCTGGATCCTGCCGCGCCACAAGCCACGCAAAAAAGCGCTGCTGCGCGGTACGCTGCTGGCGGCGATTGGGTTTGAAGTGATCAAGTTTGTCATGACGCTGACGCTGCCGAAGCTGGCGACGTCGCCCTCCGGCGCCGCCTTTGGATCGGTGCTGGGGCTGATGGCCTTCTTCTACTTTTTCGCGCGTCTGACGCTGTTCTGCGCCGCGTGGATCGCCACCGCAAAATACAAGGATGATCCCGAGATGTCGCAGCCGCATCACCCGGCGTAACGCGACAATTCAGTTACATTTGCCGCAACAGCAAAAAATGTTTCCTGCTGGCTACTAAAGCAGCAAAAACCAGCAGGAAACGCTGGAGGGTCACTTTTATTTGGCCCTTTTGCAGAGAATCACGCCAGAAAAGCCGCGCTTCCCCTTCCCATCCGCCGCCGATTGCCGTAACTCAGAAATTATCCTCTTTTTCGCCGCCAAAGCCCGGTGTGACGCGGTTTTTCGTCATTGAATGCGGCAAAACAGGTGCGTAAGATTCTTTGTTTACATTTACAATTAAGAAACAGTTATGCAAGCCTCCATCTCCGAAACACCCGACCAACCACACGACGGCACACCGGTTAACTCACGCAGTAAAGTGGTAGTTGCCTCGCTGGTCGGCACTGCGATCGAATTCTTCGATTTCTATATCTATGCCACCGCCGCGGTAATCGTTTTTCCGCATATCTTCTTCCCGCAGGGTGATGCTACGGTTGCCACACTGCAATCGCTGGCGACCTTCGCTATTGCCTTTGTTGCGCGCCCTATTGGCTCCGCGCTGTTTGGTCACTTTGGCGACCGCGTGGGCCGTAAAGCGACGCTGGTTGCCTCGCTGCTGACCATGGGCGTTTCTACCGTACTGATCGGCCTGCTGCCGGGTTATCAGACCATTGGCGTGGCGGCACCGCTGCTGCTGGCGCTGGCGCGTTTTGGTCAGGGCCTGGGACTGGGCGGCGAATGGGGCGGCGCGGCGCTGCTGGCCACCGAGAACGCCCCGGCGAAGAAACGTGCGCTGTACGGCTCGTTCCCGCAGCTGGGCGCACCGATTGGCTTCTTCTTTGCCAATGGCACGTTCCTGCTGCTCTCGTGGCTGCTGACCGATGAGCAGTTCATGAACTGGGGCTGGCGCGTGCCGTTTGTGCTTTCTGCGGTGCTGGTGATTATCGGTCTGTATGTGCGCGTATCGCTGCATGAGAGCCCGGTGTTTGCCAAAGTGCAGAAAGAGAAGAAACAGGTGCGGATCCCCATCGGTACGCTGCTGAGCAAGCATATGACCGCGACCATTCTTGGCACGTTTATCATGCTGGCGACCTATACACTTTTCTACATTATGACGGTGTATTCGATGAGCTACGGCACCGCGCCGGCGCCGGTTGGTCTCGGCTATTCGCGTAACAGCTTCCTGTGGATGCTGATGGTGGCGGTCATCGGTTTTGGCGTGATGGTGCCGATTGCCGGCCTGCTGGCGGACCGTTTTGGCCGTCGCAAAACGATGATCACCATTACGCTGATGATCATCGCCTTTGCGCTGATGTTCCCGCTGCTGCTCGGCTCCGGCTCGCAGATTCTGGTGATGGGCTTCCTGCTGCTCGGCCTGAGTATTATGGGTCTGACATTCGGCCCGATGGGCGCGCTGCTGCCAGAACTGTTCCCGACCGAAGTACGCTATACCGGCGCGTCGTTCTCTTACAACCTGTCGTCGATTCTTGGTGCCTCGGTAGCGCCTTATATTGCGACCTGGCTGAATGCGAACTATGGCTTGCAGGCGGTGGGCTTCTATCTGGCCTCCATGGCGGTGCTGACGCTGATCGCGCTGATCGCCTGTAAAGAGACGCGCCACCAGACGCTGTATGAAGCGGTGTGATTGATTGCGTGTTGACAGAACCCGGCTCCGGCCGGGTTTTTTATTGGCGGTGTGGGGATCGTGCGGTGTGTCCCTCACCCTGGCCCTCTCCCGCTGGCGGGAGAGGGAACCGTTTGGTGCGGGCTGATGTTTCTGCACTTATCCATCAACACCGCGCGGACGCTCCCTCTCCCGTTTACGGGAGAGGGCCGGGGTGAGGGCGAGGGCGAGGGCGAGGGCGAGGGTGAGAAAAACCCTTCTGCACCCAGACATAAGACATAAAAAAACCCCGGCAGGCCGGGGTTTGATTGGGCTGAAAACTGTGTCTCGCGTGCCTTAGCCCGCGACGGCGATGCGTTTCATGTCGGTCATATAGCCACGCAGTTTGCGGCCAACGGCTTCGATTGGATGCTGGCGGATCGCTTCGTTCACGTCGCGCAGCTGCGCGTTATCCACCTGCGTGCCTTCCACCGCTTTGCCCAGATCGCCAGGCTGCAGCGTGGTCATGAACTCTTTCAGCAGCGGAACGGCCGCGAAGGAGAACAGGTAGTTACCGTATTCTGCGGTATCGGAAATTACCACGTTCATTTCATACAGACGCTTACGGGCGATGGTGTTGGCAATCAGCGGCAGCTCGTGCAGCGATTCATAGTAAGCCGACTCTTCGATGATGCCCGCGTCAACCATGGTTTCGAATGCCAGCTCAACGCCCGCTTTCACCATCGCGACCATGACCACGCCTTTGTCGTAATACTCCTGCTCGTCGATTTTGCCTTCGAACTGCGGGGCATTTTCGAACGCGGTTTTGCCGGTCTCTTCACGCCAGGTCAGCAGGTTTTTGTCGTCGTTCGCCCAGTCAGCCATCATACCGGAAGAGAATTCACCCGAGATGATGTCATCCATGTGCTTCTGGAACAGCGGTGCCATGATGGTTTTCAGCTGCTCAGACAGCGCGTAAGCACGGATTTTTGCCGGATTAGACAGACGATCCATCATCAGCGTGATGCCGCCAAACTTCAGCGATTCGGTGATGGTTTCCCAGCCGAACTGAATCAGTTTCTCGGTGTACGCCGCGTCGTGACCTTCAGCCACCAGCTTGTCGAAGCACAGCAGTGAACCGGCCTGCAGCATACCGCACAGAATGGTCTGCTCGCCCATCAGGTCTGATTTGACTTCTGCCACGAAGGACGATTCCAGCACGCCTGCACGGTCGCCGCCGGTGGCTGCAGCCCAGGCTTTGGCAATCGCCATGCCTTCGCCTTTTGGATCGTTTTCCGGGTGAACAGCGATCAGCGTTGGAACGCCGAAGCCACGTTTGTACTCTTCACGCACTTCGGTACCCGGGCACTTCGGTGCCACCATCACCACGGTGATGTCTTTACGGATGGTCTCGCCCACTTCGACGATGTTGAAACCGTGAGAGTAACCCAGCGCGGCACCGTCTTTCATCAGCGGCTGAACGGCCTGCACAACGGCAGAGTGCTGCTTGTCTGGTGTCAGGTTAACCACCAGATCCGCCTGCGGGATCAGCTCTTCGTAAGTACCCACTTTAAAACCGTTTTCGGTGGCTTTACGGAACGACGCACGCTTCTCAGCAATGGCTTCAGCGCGCAGTGCGTAAGACACATCGAGGCCAGAGTCACGCATGTTCAGACCCTGGTTCAGGCCCTGCGCGCCGCAGCCGACGATGACCACTTTCTTACCTTTCAGGAAGCTAGCGCCATCCGCGAATTCATCGCGCGACATGAAGCGACATTTGCCTAACTGCGCTAACTGATTGCGCAGATTCAATGTGTTGAAGTAGTTAGCCATGGGTACTCCGCTCAGATGTTGTGTTTGCTTTTGTTCAGTAACGGTGCCGGATTTAGCGCCGCGAATGACCCCATCATATGACAGGAAATCTGTTGCTTAAATTGATATATTAACAACGTCACATTGCAGAATTTGCAACATCACGCTGAGGGCAAAACGCGCATGGATTTACGAGACCTGAAACTGTTTCTTCACCTGGCGGAAAGCTGCCACTTTGGCCGCACCGCGCGCGCCATGCACGTCAGCCCGTCGACATTATCACGCCAGATTCAGCGGCTGGAAGAGGATGTCGGACACGCGCTGTTCCTGCGCGACAACCGCACCGTGACGCTGACCGAAGCCGGCGAGCGGCTGCGTCAGTTCGCTCAGCAGACCCTGCTGCAGTATCAGCAGTTGCGCCATGTCATGGACCTCAACGGTCCGTCGCTGAGCGGCGAGCTGCGCCTGTTCTGCTCAGTAACCGCCGCCTACAGCCATCTGCCGCCGATTCTCGACCGCTTTCGCGCGGAGCATCCGCAGGTGGAAATTAAACTCACCACTGGCGACGCCGCCGATGCCATTGAAATGGTGCAGTCCGGCGAAGCGGATCTGGCCATCGCCGGCCGGCCGGAGTCGCTGCCCGCCAGTATCGATTTTACACCGCTGGGTTTGATCCCGCTGGTGCTGATCGCCCCGGCGCTGCCCTGCCCGGTGCGCAGCCAGGCGACGCAGGAACAGCCGGACTGGTCGCAGATTCCCTTTATCCTGCCGGATCAGGGGCCGGCGCGGCGCGGTATTGATTTATGGTTTCGCCGCCACCGCATTGCCAACCCGCAGATTTACGCCACGGTGTCAGGCCATGAGGCGATTGTGTCGATGGTGGCGCTCGGTTGCGGCATCGCGCTGCTGCCGGATGTGGTGCTGGAAAACAGTCCGGAACCGGTGCGCAATCGCGTGCTGACGCTGGAGAATGTCGAGTCGGTGGCGCCGCTGGAGCTTGGCGTATGCGTACAAAAAAAGCGGCTCGGGGAGCCGCTGATTAATGCTTTCTGGCACCTGCTGTAGTTTAGCCGGCGAGGAAGAAGCGAAACGCCGGATTGCTGGCCTCGTCGTGCCACTCATAGCCGAGCGCGTTGAGGTGAGTGTCGAAATCCGGCTCTTTGTCGTTGATCTCGAACGCCGCCAGCACGCGACCAAAATCGGTGCCGTGGCTACGATAGTGGAACAGCGAAATATTCCAGTGCGCACCCAGCGTCTGCAGAAACTTCAGCAGCGCGCCCGGCGCTTCCGGGAATTCGAAGCTGAACAGCCGTTCACGCAGCGGTTTTGACGGGCGTCCGCCCACCATGTAGCGCACGTGCAGCTTCGCCATCTCATCATCCGACAAATCCACCACCTGATAGCCGCCTTCAGCCAGCTGGCTGATGATCTCGCTGCGCTCCTCAAGGCCGCGCGTTAAACGCACGCCAACAAAGATGCAGGCGTTGTCGGCATCGGCATAACGGTAGTTGAACTCGGTTACCGCACGGCCGCCCAGCGTCTGGCAGAAACGCAGGAAGCTGCCCTGCTGCTCAGGGATGGTGACCGCCAGCAGTGCTTCACGCTGTTCACCCAGTTCACAGCGCTCAGAGACGTAGCGCAGACCGTGGAAGTTAACGTTGGCGCCCGACAGCACGTGCGCCAGCCGCTCGCCTTTGATGTCGTGCTGCTGGATGTACTTCTTCATGCCCGCCAGCGCCAGCGCGCCGGAAGGCTCCGCCACCGCACGCACATCCTCGAACAGATCCTTCATCGCCGCGCAGATGGCATCGCTGTCCACGGTGATAATGTCGTCGAGGTATTCTTTGCACAGGCGGAAGGTTTCGCTGCCGATACGCTTGACCGCCACGCCTTCGGCAAACAGCCCGACGCGCGGCAAATCCACCGGCTCGCCGGCATCAAGCGCCGCCTTCAGGCAGGCAGAGTCCTGCGACTCGACCGCGATAACCTTGATTTGCGGCATCAGCTGTTTAATCAGTACCGCCACACCCGCCGCTAAGCCGCCGCCGCCTACCGGCACAAACACGCGATCGAGATGCGCATCCTGCTGCAACAGCTCCATCGCCAGCGTGCCCTGACCGGCAATCACCGCCGGATGATCAAACGGCGGCACGAAGGTGTAACCCTGCTGCTCCGCCAGCTCAATCGCTTTGGCTTTTGCCTCGTCAAAGTTGGCTCCGAACAGGTAAGCCTCACCGCCAAACGCGCGCACTGCATCAACCTTGATGTCCGCCGTTGCCACTGGCATCACAATCAGTGACCTGATGCCGAGCGTGCTGGCCGAGAGCGCCACGCCCTGCGCGTGGTTGCCCGCCGAAGCAGTAACCACGCCGCGCGCTTTCTGCTCTTCCGTCAGCCCGGCAATCATGGCGTAGGCACCGCGCAGCTTGAAGCTGTGCACCGGCTGGCGATCTTCGCGCTTCACCAGAATGGTGTTGCCAAGACGCGACGAAATTTTTTCCATTTTTTGCAGCGGCGTCACCTGGGCAATTTCGTACACAGGCGCACGCAGCACCGCGCGCAGATACTCCGCGCCATTGGGCGACGCGGAAAGCGGTTGAGACGCAGCCATCAGAGATTAGCCTCCCAGCTTAGACTTATCGCGCACCGCGCCCTTGTCAGCGCTGGTGGCGAGCGATGCATAAGCACGCAGTGCGAAGGAGACCTGACGCACACGACCGTGCGGCGTATAAGCCGCTTCGCCACGCGCTTCCTCTTCTTCACGGCGGGCATGCAGTTCGTTATCCGGTACCGCCAGCTTAATGCCGCGATTCGGGATATCGATTTCAATGATGTCGCCATCTTTAACCAGCGCGATGGTGCCGCCGTTCGCCGCTTCCGGCGATGCGTGGCCAATGGAGAGACCCGAGGTGCCGCCCGAGAAGCGTCCGTCAGTGATCAGCGCACAGCTTTTGCCAAGGCCCATCGATTTCAGATAAGTGGTCGGATAGAGCATTTCCTGCATGCCCGGACCGCCTTTTGGCCCTTCGTAGCGGATCACCACCACATCACCGGCGACCACTTTGCCGCCGAGAATCGCTTCTACCGCATCGTCCTGGCTTTCATACACTTTTGCCGGACCTTTAAAGGTGAGGATCTCTTTGTCGACGCCGGCAGTTTTCACGATGCAGCCATCTTCCGCCATGTTGCCGTACAGCACTGCCAGACCGCCATCCTGAGAGAACGCGTGTTCGCGTGTGCGGATACAGCCTTCCTGACGATCGTCATCCAGCGTATCCCAGCGGCAATCCTGTGAGAACGCCTGGGTAGTACGGATGCCCGCCGGGCCGGCGCGGAACATCTTCTTCACCGCTTCGTCTTTGGTCAGCATGATGTCGTACTGATCGAGGGTTTCGCGCAGGTTGAGGCCCAGCACGTTGCGTACGTCGGTGTGCAGCAGGCCGGCACGATCCAGCTCGCCAAGAATACCGATTACCCCGCCCGCGCGGTGCACATCTTCCATATGATATTTCTGTGTGCTCGGCGCCACTTTGCACAGGTGCGGCACTTTGCGTGACAGGCGATCGATGTCGGAAATGTTGAAATCGATCTCGCCTTCCTGCGCGGCGGCCAGCAGATGCAGCACGGTATTGGTGGAACCGCCCATGGCGATATCCAGCGTCATGGCGTTTTCGAACGCGGCTTTGCTGGCGATGTTACGCGGCAGCACGCGCGCATCATCCTGCTCGTAGTACTGTTTGGTCAGGTTAACGATGCGCTTGCCGGCGTTGATGAACAGGTCTTTACGATCGGCGTGGGTTGCCAGCAGCGAGCCGTTGCCCGGCTGCGACAGGCCCAGCGCTTCGGTCAGGCAGTTCATGGAGTTGGCGGTGAACATGCCGGAGCACGAGCCGCAGGTCGGGCAGGCGGAACGCTCAATCTGCTCGCTGTCGGCATCGCTGACGTTCGGGTTCGCCCCCTGAATCATCGCGTCCACCAGATCCAGCTTGATGATTTTGTCTGACAGCTTGGTTTTACCGGCTTCCATCGGACCGCCGGAGACAAAGATCACCGGAATGTTGAGGCGCAGCGAGGCCATCAGCATGCCGGGGGTGATTTTGTCGCAGTTGGAGATACACACCATGGCGTCGGCGCAGTGGGCATTCACCATATATTCCACGGAGTCGGCAATCAGCTCACGTGAAGGCAGTGAATACAGCATGCCGCCATGACCCATGGCGATACCGTCATCCACCGCGATGGTGTTGAACTCTTTGGCTACACCACCCGCGGCTTCGATTTGCTCAGCGACCAGTTTGCCAAGATCGCGCAGGTGCACGTGGCCCGGTACGAATTGGGTGAAGGAGTTGACCACGGCGATAATCGGCTTACCGAAATCGTCGTCGGTCATTCCGGTGGCGCGCCACAGGGCACGGGCACCCGCCATGTTACGACCATGGGTGGTGGTGGCGGAACGGTACTTAGGCATGCTCTATTTACTCCAGTCTGAAAAATGACGCGGGCGCTGCTGCACCCGCGTTACTGTCTTGTTATGGATTCACCTGATCCAGCCAGCCGTACTTGTCTTCGGTTTCGCCGGTGAACAGGCCAAAGAACGCCTGCTGGATTTTGGTGGTCACCGGGCCACGTTTGCCCTCACCCACCTGGATGCCGTCCACGCTGCGTACCGGCGTGATTTCTGCGGCAGTACCGGACATGAACACTTCATCCGCCAGGTACAGTGATTCGCGAGACAGCACCTGCTCGCGCACTTCGATACCGAGATCCTTCGCCAGCTTGATGATGGCGTCGCGGGTGATGCCCGGCAGCGCTGAAGAGGTGAACGGCGGGGTGAACAGGATGCCGTCTTTCACTTCAAACAGGTTTTCGCCAGCACCTTCGGAGATATAACCCTGGGTATCCAGCGCGATACCTTCCTGATAGCCGTGGCGGCGCGCTTCGCTGCCAACCAGCAGGGAAGAGAGATAGTTACCGCCTGCTTTCGCCGCGGTTGGCAGGGTATTTGGCGCCACGCGATTCCAGGAAGAAACCATGGCGTTAATGCCCTGCTCCAGCGCTTCGGCGCCCAGGTAAGCCCCCCACGGGAACGCAGCGATGATCACATCGGTGGTGAAGCCGTCTGGCGGGTTAACGCCGAGGCCCACGTCGCCGACAAAGGCCAGCGGACGAATGTAGGCACTCTTCAGTTTATTGACGCGGATGACTTCGCGGCACGCTTCCATCAACTCATCCACGCTGGCTTTGATCGGGAAACGGTAAATTTTGGCGGAGTCGTGCAGACGCTGCATGTGTTCACGGTGACGGAACACCACCGGACCTTTGTGTGAGTCGTAGCAGCGAACGCCTTCGAACACAGAGGTGCCGTAATGCAGTGCGTGAGACATAACGCTAACCTTAGCGTCTTCCCACTTAACCATCTCTCCATTGAACCAGATAAAGTCTGCTTTCTTCGTACTCATTGTTATTTCCTTTGGCGACTAGGCGCGGATTTGTTGTGTTGTCTGTTGCTGGATCTCGACACAGGCGACATCCATAAGTTTGCTTAACTGCGAAGACAGTAAATCGACTGAGCGCTGGCTGGCAACGGTCATTTCGATATTAATGTTCTCCGCATTGACGGCGGACGCCATATTCATCGCGCAGACCTGGAAGCCACGGTGACGCACGACGCGCAAAATGCGCTCCAATATTTCAGGGCGAAAGCGGGCTTCGATAGACAATTGATGCTGGTTCATACGGTTTTCTCCATCATGTTTGCGTTGCTGGCACCCGGCGGTACCAGTGGCCAGACGTTTTCATGCTCATCAATCGCAACATGCAGGAAGTAAGGACCTTCACTGTTCAGCAGAGCATCAATCGCGGCGTCGACCTGATCTTTACGGCTAATGCGCTGGCCCGGAATATCAAAGGCGCTGGCCAGCGTGAGGAAATCGGGGTTATCGGTGAGGATGGTTTCGCTGTAGCGGCCATCAAAGAACAGCTGCTGCCACTGGCGAACCATGCCAAGACGCTGGTTATCCAGCAGCAGGATTTTTACCGGCAGCTGCTTACGCTTGATGGTGCCCAGCTCCTGAATATTCATCATGATTGAGCCGTCACCGGACACGCAGATAACGGTGTCATCCGGACGGGCAACCTGCGCGCCCACCGCAGCCGGCAGCCCAAAGCCCATGGTGCCCAGACCGCTGGAGGTGATGAAGTTTTCCGGCGCGCTGAAGCGCATGTGCTGTGCCGCCCACATCTGATGCTGGCCAACGTCGGTGGTTACCACCGCGCTGTCAGGTTTACGATCTGACAACTGCTTCAGCAGCAGCGGCGCGTAGATCGCCTCGCCGGGATGGTCGTAACGCCACGCGAACTCCGCGTTCATCGCTTTAACTTCGGTACGCCAGCCGTCGATCTGCAGCGGCATGCTCAGCGCCGGCAACACCTGGTTGAGATCGCCCTGCAGCGAAACGTGAGCGCGACGCAGTTTGTTCAATTCCGCCGGATCGATATCAATATGGATGACGCTGGCGTGCGGCGCGAAGGTATCCAGCTTACCAGTGACGCGGTCGTCGAAGCGTGCGCCGACGGCAATCAGCAAATCACAGGATTGCACCGCCAGGTTGGCCGCTTTGGTGCCGTGCATGCCGAGCATACCGAGATAGAGATCGCTGCTGGCTTCGGCGCTGCCCAGCCCTTTCAGGGTAGAAACCATCGGGATGCCGGTCTCCTGCGCCATAGCCCGCAGCGCCGGGACGGCCTGCGCCATGCCGACACCGCCGCCGATATACAGCATCGGTTTTTGCGCTTGCGCCATCAGCGCGCGCGCTTCGGCAATGTGCTGCGGTGAATGGCTCAGTGCCTCTTCAACCGGCAGCAGGTGCGGCGTCAGGTCACCGCTGGCAATCTGAATATCTTTGGGAATGTCGACCAGCACCGGTCCCGGACGGCCGGACTGCGCGATGGCGAAAGCTTCCGCCATCACCGAGGGTAAATCATCCAGCGATTCAACGAGGAAGCTGTGTTTAGTGCAGGCTAATGACAGGCCAAGAACGTCGATCTCCTGAAAGGCGTCGGTACCGATAAACGCTGAAGAGACCTGCCCGGTGATGGCGACAACCGGAACGGAATCCATCATCGCATCGGCCAGCCCGGTGATCAGGTTGGTGGCGCCCGGTCCGGAAGTCGCGATGCAAACCCCGGTTTTGCCGGTCGCACGCGCATAACCGATCGCTGCCATCACCGCACCTTGTTCATGACGACACAGTAGATGTTCCACGCCGCCATCGTAGAGCGCATCGTACACTGGCATGATTGCTCCGCCAGGATAACCAAACACTGTGTCGACACCCTGCGCGCGTAAAGCCTGAACTACCCACTGTGCACCTGTCATGGTTATTCTCCTGTATTCCTGCTGGAACAACAGAATTTTATGCTACTGCTCATAATCTGTTCCTCGCTGATTCGCTGATATTTCGTCTGGTCGAAAAAAAACCCCCGGACCTTACGGTGCGGGGGTTTTTCGAATTCCAGGCTTGATTTTTAAGCCTTTCTTTCTCCAAGCGTAGCCCCGCACGGTGGGTTAATAATCACCACCACGCTAATCACGACTAGGCTAATCACTTGTAGAAGGGCTTTCATGTGTCGTCTGTTTTTTCGTTAGTTCGAAGTAATACCTACAGAGTTACCATAGTTAGCAGGGGATTTACAATAATTTTCATCGGAAAATTTTATGACGCGCGCAGTTGACGTGCGTTATCGCTTTGTAAGTAAAAGGTTATTCGCATTTGTGATAATTATTCATTACGCCCGCGACGCAACCGTTATTTTGCTTTTGCGATCTGGCTGCGAAAATTAATGAACAGGATGAAAAGCACAGCGATTTTCCTGAATACCGCTTCAGGATGATAGTTTCAGCGGTCGCCGTGTGGATTTTTTTCAGCAAGGATAAAGGCAACAAGGAGCGGTTATGTCTTTATCGAAAGTATTAACACGCGCGGCGCTCGGAGTGCAGGCTCCACTGGTGACGATTGAAGTGCATATCAGCAACGGTCTGCCAGCATTGACACTGGTAGGTCTGCCGGAAACCACCGTCAAAGAAGCCCGCGAACGCGTGCGCAGCGCCATTATCAATAGCGGTTTCACCTTTCCGGCGAAGCGCGTCACCATTAATCTCGCACCAGCTGATTTACCTAAAGAGGGTGGGCGCTACGACCTGCCGATCGCTATCGCCATTCTCGCGGCCTCAGAGCAGCTGCCAGGCGATAAGCTGGCCCATTATGAGTTCCTGGGTGAGCTGGCGCTAAACGGCGCGCTGTGTGGCGTTCAGGCCGCGATTCCTGCTGCCATGGCGGCGCTGCAGGCCGGACGTCAGATGGTCTTAGCGGAGCAGAATCAACAGGATGTCGGCCTGATACAACAGGGTGAAACGCTGGTGGGCAAGCATCTGGTGGAGATCTGCGCTTTCCTGCATAACCAGACGGCGCTGACGGTCGCCCATTACCAGCCTGAAACGGTGCCGCACGAGCAGCAGGACCTGAGCGATATTATTGGCCAGCAGCAGGGACGGCGCGCGCTGGAAATTACCGCCGCCGGTGGCCATAACCTGTTGCTGCTGGGCCCGCCCGGCACCGGTAAGACCATGCTGGCAACCCGATTGCCCGGCATTATGCCGCCGCTGGATGACCAGGAAGCGCTGGAGTGCGCCGCAATTGCCAGCCTGGTCAGCAGCGGTACGCTACATCATCAGTGGCGTAGACGGCCGTTCAGAGCGCCTCATCACAGCGCATCGCTGTATGCGCTGGTCGGCGGAGGATCCCTGCCGCGGCCGGGCGAAATTTCGCTGGCGCACAATGGGGTGCTGTTTCTTGATGAACTGCCCGAGTTTGAGCGCAAAGCGCTGGATGCGTTACGCGAACCGATTGAGTCCGGTGAAATCGCCATTTCCCGTTCCCGCGCCAAAGTCACTTTCCCTGCGCGCTTTCAGCTGATTGGTGCAATGAATCCCAGCCCGACGGGTCATTATCAGGGGAATCATAATCGCTGCACGCCGCAGCAGGTGCTGCGCTATCTCAGCCGGCTGTCTGGCCCGTTTCTGGATCGCTTCGACCTGTCGCTGGAGATTCCGCTGCTACCGGGCGGCTCGCTTAGCCAGAAGCAGCAGCACAGCGAAACCAGCGCGCAGGTGCGCGCCCGCGTACTGGCCGCCCGGGCGATACAGATGGCACGCGCGGGCAAAGTGAATGCGCAGCTGTCGAATCCGGAGATCGCCCGTGATTGTGTGTTACAGCAGCAGGACGCGGAATGGCTGGAGGAGATCCTGAATGCACTGGGATTATCGGTGCGTGCATGGCAGCGCATCTTAAAGGTGGCGAGAACCATCGCAGATTTAGCGGGTGAACGGCAGATTACGCGTCAGCATCTGCAGGAGGCGGTGGGATATCGCAGTATCGATCGTTTACTGATTTACCTGCATAAAAGCCTGGAATGACAACGGGGCTGAAATCAGCCCCGTCATGTTAATCGTCGCTATCGCTGAAGTCTTCCACCGTGTCCATCTGCGGTTTACCGCCGGACAAGGTATGAAAACGTTTCGGACGCTTGATACGTGCAGTGTATTTTGACCAGACACGTTCAGCCTCAGTCTGCGGCTCACGCAGACCACGACAGACTTCAATAAACAGACGCTCTTCTTCGGTCTCCGGATCGCGCTTAGCGAGATCCAGTTCGTTGAAAGCGTATCCGTGGCGTTCCAGAAGCTGAGCTTCTTTAATGGTGAAGTCACCATGACGCGAAAAACCACGAGGGTAATGTTTGTTATCAAAGAAACGATTAGTTGTTGCGAAGCTGTCCGCCATCTTACACGCTCCTGATTCTCATATGGCCGTGCTATTTATGGCGCGGAGTATTAGATAGGCTTGACAGAGTGTAAAACAAAACATTTAAATCAGTACGACAAACATTTTTTGGGAGAATGCTGTGGATACGGAATTACTGAAAACTTTCCTCGAAGTGAGCAGAACGCGTCATTTCGGGCGTGCTGCTGAAGCGCTTTACCTCACGCAATCTGCCGTTAGTTTTCGCATCCGTCAGCTGGAAAATCAGCTGGGCGTTAATCTTTTTACCCGTCACCGCAATAATATCCGGCTGACTTCAGCAGGCGAGCGCTTATTGCCCTACGCTGAGAGCCTGATGAGTACCTGGCTGATGGCAAAAAAGGAGGTTTCGCATACCCAGCAGCACCATGAGCTATCAATCGGTGCCAGTGCATCGCTCTGGGAAGCGTATCTTACGCCCTGGCTGCAGACGCTATACGAGAACCGGGAGAGCCTGCATCTGGAAGCACGTATTGCTCAGCGCCATTTGCTGGTCAAGCAGTTACATGAGCGTCAGCTCGATTTGCTGATCACCACCGAAGCGCCAAAAATGGATGAACTCACCAGTCAGCAGATCGGTCATATTTCACTCGCGCTCTTTCGCGCACGCAAAACTGAAAAGCGTGAAAAATATGATTACATCAAACTCGAGTGGGGCGCGGATTTCCATCAGCATGAAAGTTATCTTTCCAGTGATGACGTACCGGTATTAACTACCACTTCAGCACATGTGACCCGCGAATTGCTGCATACCACGGGAGCCTGCGCTTTTTTACCTGATTTCTGGCACGGCATTTACAGCGATTTGATGGTTATTCCAGACACACCTGTCGCAGTGCGACCGTTATATGCGGTATGGCTGCAGAATAGCGATCAACAGGCACACATTCGGCAGCTGCTTAAATATCCGGTCCTGACTCACTGAAGCAATAATTGAGGGAGTTTGAGTGGAAGAAATGAAACTCAGGCTCTTGCCTGTGCCGAATTTCAGGCAAAAAAATCCTTTGCCGAAGCAAAGGATTATTTTCTGGCAGGGGCGGAGGGACTCGAACCCCCAACACCCGGTTTTGGAGACCGGTGCTCTACCAATTGAACTACGCCCCTAATTAGGGTGGCGGAACGGACGGGGCTCGAACCCGCGACCCCCTGCGTGACAGGCAGGTATTCTAACCAACTGAACTACCGCTCCACCGATTCTGTACTGATATCAGACCGTCGCTGATTTCAGGTG
>NZ_JALNUZ010000015.1:0-106713 GCF_026541005.1 Pantoea sp. GM_Pan_4 | reverse complement strand
TGACCCTACAGGTATGAATCAGCATATTTGCAGGGGCGTCATTCATGGCGACCGTTAAACACACCCGTACTATCCTTTAAGCCGGCGATGTCCGCTTAACGCTGCGCTTCGCCGCCTAACGCTTCCACCAGATTGCTGATCAATGCCGCCAGCTCGCTGGTCATCAGAATGAAATCGGCATCAAAACGCTGGGCGAAATCATCGCGATCGATATCGTCATTCTGCTCGCGCAGCGTGTCGCTGAATTTCAGACGCTTCACCGAGGCGTCATCGGCGATCACCAGCTGAATACGCTCCTGCCAGTCGAGCGCCAGTTTGGTGACCACTTTACCGGCTTCGATGTGGGTGGCGATCTCGTCGGAAACCAGATCCTGCTTTTTACAGCGGATCACGCCGCCATCTTCCAGTATCGCCTTCAGCTCAGCCTCGTCCATCAGGGTGAAACCCGCCGGCAATTCACCGGAGCGCACCCATTCGGTCAGCGTCAGCTCAATCGGATTTTCCAGCGTCAGCGGCACCACCGGCAGCGAGCCGAGGCTCTTACGCAGCAGCGCCAGCGTATCTTCCGCTTTCTTCGCGCTGGCGCAGTCGACGATGATCAGATTATTGACCGTGTCGATCCACATAAAGGTCTGACTGAAACGGCTGAAGGCACGCGGCAGCAGGCTGTGCAGCACTTCATCTTTCAGCGAATCCTTTTCGGTCTTTTTCAGCTTGCGGCTCTGTTCCGCCTCCAGCTTCTCAATTTTGGCTTCCAGCGCCTGCTTCACCACCGGCGACGGCAGAATTTTCTGCTCGGTGCGGGCGCAGATCACTATCTGACCGTTAATCACATGCGTCAGCGCTTCGCTGCGGTTGCCCATCGGCGAGACCCAGCCGGTTTTGGCCATGTCCTGGCTGCCGCACGGCGTGAAGGTGAAGGCGTCGAGCTGTTTTTCCAGATCGTCTGCGGACAGCGGGATGTCCCGATTCAGACGATAAACCATCATATTTTTAAACCACAACATCAGGATTCCTTACCGTGGGTGCGATCGGGCGCACAAGTCTAAAACAGTCAGCGCGCATGATAGCGAAACATCGGAGTGGTTTCATTGCCTTTCCCGATTCAGCCTTCTACTGTATCTGTCACCTGAACGAATAATGAGGAATAAATCGTGCGTATCGGTATTGATTTAGGCGGCACCAAAATTGAAGTGATTGCGCTGTCTGACCAGGGCGAGGAGCTGTTTCGCCACCGCGTGAATACTCCGCGTGACGACTACGCGGCCACGGTGCAGGCAATTGTCGATTTAGTCCTGCTGGCGGAAGCGCAGACCGGGCAGCAGGGAACGGTCGGTATCGGCATTCCCGGCACGATTTCTCCTTATACCCAGCGGGTAAAAAATGCTAACTCGACGTGGCTCAACGGACAGCCGCTGGACAAAGATTTGGCGCGTGCGCTGAATCGTGACGTGCGCATCGCCAACGACGCGAATTGCCTGGCGGTTTCCGAAGCGGTTGATGGCGCAGGCGCAGGCCAGCCGCTGGTGTTTGCGGTGATCATTGGCACCGGTTCCGGCGCAGGTGTGGCCATCAACGGTGAATCACGCATTGGCGGTAACGGTAACGCAGGCGAGTGGGGTCACAATCCGTTGCCGTGGATGGATGAAGACGAACTGCGCTATCGCGCGGAAGTGCCGTGCTACTGCGGGCTGCAGGGCTGTATTGAGACGTTTGTCTCCGGCACCGGCTTCGCCATTGATTATCAGCGTCTCAGCGGACAGGCGCTGAAGGGCGCGGAGATCATCCGGCTGATCGAGCAGCAGGATCCGGTAGCCGAGCTGGCGATGAGCCGTTATGAAACGCGGCTGGCCAAATCGCTGGCGCAGGTGGTTAACCTGCTCGATCCGGATGTGATCGTGCTCGGCGGCGGCATGAGCAACAACGATCGGCTGTACCAGACGGTGCCGACGCTGATGAAACAATGGGTGTTCGGCCGCGAGTGCGAAACGCCGGTGCTGAAAGCGGTGCACGGTGACTCCAGCGGCGTACGCGGCGCCGCCTGGCTGTGGCCGGTGAAAGGGTAGCGTAACGACGCTTTATGCGTGCTTAACCCCTCTTCCAGCGGAAGAGGGGGCCGAAGCGGGTCAGTTTTGGCTTAACTGACCGGCGTGACACACGATATTGTGCGCATGCAGCACGGCTGGCCGGTTTTCATTCAGTCGGATGGCGGCATAAATATCGATATGCAGATTTTGCGCTTCATCGTCAGCCAGTGCGCGATAACACAACCCTTCCTGATGAAAGGTACATTTCGACTGCGGCATCAGGGCAAAGCCTTTTCCTCGGGCAATGTGTGTCAGCATAACCAGTGAATCATCGGGCTCTTTAACTCTTTTAAGCGGGGTGTGGAGCTGTGAAAACAAGCGTTCACATTTATCGTAGAATGACGGATTGGCGCTTCTGGCAAACCAGAACAGCGGTAAATCACCGATAGCTTCCAGCGAGACTTTTTCTTTCAGGCTGGCCGGATGTCTGGCCGGCATTGCTACCAGCAAAGGCTCACGACCGATCCACTGGTACTGCACGGTATCTTCGTGGCCGGTTGCCCTTTCGCCCGTCAGTACCAGGTCCAGGCGGTTTTTTGCCAGACACTGCAGCAACTGCGCAGACGTCAGATCGGGCGTTTCCACATCGTCGGCGGCGTCCAGTTTCAGCAGTTGCTGGTGAATGGGCGCAATCAGTGCAAAATTCAGCGTGCGGGTGAGGCCGATACGCAGGCGCTTTTCTGAAGAAAGCGAGCCAGGCTTGAGTTCATTCAGCGCCTGAAGGATCTTCTCCGCTTTGATTACCAGCGCCCGGCCAGCGTCCGTCAGACTAACGTCATGGGTGCTGCGGCTAAACAACGGCTGCTCCAGCACGGCTTCAAGGCGCTTAATCTGTCGGGTTAGCGGAGGCTGAGTCATTCTGAGCCGTTCGGCGGCCCGGCGAAAGTTCAGCTCGTGCGCAACCGCAAGAAAGCATTGAAGCTGTTTCACGCTGGGGAGATGGTTGCTGATCAGGTGCTCTGCCGTCGCCATAGAGTCCATCCGGGTAATCAAAGACGTTATTCTACCGCGCGAAAGATCAGCAGGATATGGGGTTAATCGGTCTGGACGCGCAGCAGGCTGGCGGTGCGACGTCAGAAAAAATAACCGGGCGTTACCCGGTTATGGCTTCAGGCATTAATGCTTTTCATCCCTTCCTGAGAATAGCGCTCGCCCCTGATCTCAATATGCTGGTGGATAGCGTTCAGTAAAGCGATATCTGCCTGCTCCAGCACGATATCGGCGGCCTGCGCATTTTCCGCCAGATAGCGGGTCTGTTTCGTTCCCGGAATGGGGATCAGCTTGTCGTACTGCGCCAGTAGCCAGGCCAGCGCAATCTGCCCCGGCGTGCAGCTGTACTTTTCAGCAAGCGGGTGCACCGCGTCAAGAAGCTGGGCGTTATGGTCGAGGCTGGATTGACTAAAGCGTGCATTATTTTTACGGAAATCACCCTCCGCAAAATCGCTGTTATGACGATACTTTCCGGTCAGAAACCCTCTGCCCAGCGGAGAGTAGGGAACTAAACCTATACCCAGCTCTTTCACCACCGGCAGAATCTCAGCTTCGATATCGCGCGTCCACAGTGAATATTCGGTTTGCAGGGCGGCGATCGGGTGGACGGCATGGGCCCGGCGCAGAGTTGAAGCAGAAACTTCACACAGGCCAATGTGGTTGATCTTACCCGCTTTAACGAGGCGGCTCAGGCATTCCATGCTCTCTTCAATCGGCGTAACCTGGCTCACGCGGTGAAGATAGAACAGATCGATGCGCTCAACGCCAAGCCTTTTAAGCGATTCATTACAGCAGCGGGTGATGTAGTCAGGTTGGTTGTTAATCGTCCGGGCATAAGCCTGGTCCGCAGGGCGATCGATTCCGCACTTGGTGGCAATGTTAAACTGCTCACGCGTGGTGTTATCCAGACCGGCAAGAAAGTGGCCAATCAGCCGCTCATTATGGCCCCGCCCGTACATATCCGCGGTGTCGATAAACGTAATATTCAGGTCGATAAGCGTGTGTAACAGCTGCAGTGAAGCGTGGTCGTCTGTCTGGCCATAAAATTCGCTCAGTCCCATGGCACCATAGCCGATCGAACTGACAGTCAGGGTTTGCGATAAATGTCGGGTGTGCATAGTGGCTCCTTTTGTGGTTTTTTTGATTGTTGCACCCCGATTACGCGTAATGAATTGTCATTTTCGTCATGCAAAAAAAGTATCACAGCAGCATGACCGGAGCGGTGCTGTGGTGGGATGGATTTATCGCGTGGGGCAGAAAGAGACGGGTACACAAAGGGCTCTGTGTACCCGCCTCCGTTGCCTGAAGGGCAGGGGCAATGCGTTGCTTACTCGCCGACCAGCATGGAATCCTGCGGTGCGCGCTCGCGCTGGGCTTTGGTGGCAAGGAAGTAAAGGTAGCCGAGCACCATGATCGCCACAAACAATCCGCCGATTACCGGGTTAAACCACAGCATCGCCACCAGACACACCAGCGACAGCACCAGTGCGATGCCCGGTACCAGCGGATAGCCCGGCGCACGGAAGCTGCGCTCCAGATCAGGTGCGCTGCGGCGCAGCTTAAACAGGCTCAGCATACTCATCAGGTACATCACAATCGCGCCGAACACTGCCATGGTGATCATCGCCGCCGTCAGCGTCATGCCCTGCAGATTGATCAGTCCGTCGCTGTAAATGGCGGCGATACCGATGGCACCGCCGGCGATGATGGCGCGGTGCGGCGTCTGGAAGCGCGACAGCTTCGCCAGGCTGGGCGGCAGATAGCCCGCGCGCGCCAGGGCAAAGAACTGGCGCGAGTAGCCAAGGATGATGCCGTGGAAGCTGGCGACCAGGCCAAACAGGCCGATCCACACCAGCATATGCATCCAGTTAGAGTGCTCGCCGACGATCATCTTCATCGCCTGCGGCAGCGGATCGTTGATGTCCGACAGCTTGCGCCAGTCGCCCGCGCCGCCGGCCAGCAGCATCACGCCAATCGCCAGCACCACCAGGGTAAGAATGCCGCTGATGTAGGCTTTCGGGATGGTGCGCTTCGGATCTTTGGCTTCTTCGGCCGCCATGGCCGCGCCTTCAATGGCGAGGAAAAACCAGATAGCGAACGGGATGGCGGCAAAGATGCCGGACAGCGCTGGCATGCCAAAATGATCGCTGCCGGCCCAGCCGTTGGCGGCGAAGTTAGCGACGCTGAAACCCGGCGATACCACGCCCATGAACACCAGCAGCTCCAGCACTGCCAGCACCGTCACCACCAGTTCGAACATCGCGGCCAGCTTCACGCCGAGAATATTCAGCGCCATAAATAACAGATAGGCCCCGACCGCCGCCGTTTTGGGGTTGAGATCGGGATACTGCACGTTGAGGTAGGCGCCAATCGCCATGGCGATGGCCGGCGGGGCGAACACGAACTCAATCAGCGTCGCCAGACCGGCAATCAGACCACCGGTTTCGCCAAATGCCCGACGGCTGTAGGCGAACGGCCCGCCAGCGTGCGGAATCGCCGTGGTCAGTTCGGTAAAGCTAAAAATAAAGCAGGTATAAAGCGTGGCGATCAGCGCGGTGGTGATCAGGAATCCCAGCGTCCCGGCCACGCCCCAGCCATAGCTCCAGCCGAAATACTCACCGGAAATCACCAGTCCAACCGCAATACCCCATAAATGCAGGGTGCCCAGCGTGGGTTTTAGTTTGCCTGTCATCTTCATCTCCCCGTCATGCTTGTTGTGCGGCGTTGGCACCGCGCTATTGTGGGTTTGCGCTACAGTGAAGGGATAATGCCGCTGCCCGGGACGGGAAAACTTGACGCCGGCGCAGTGAGTTTTGTCCTCTGCGGTCAACTCGCTGCCAGAAAAAGCGCTGGCTGTACGCTGCGGTCAACTTTTGCTGTTCTGCGGTCAGGCAGTCAGGACGACCTCATCCCATGCTGATAACACTGGTTTATAGAGACTGATGCTGGAGAGTGATGAATGAGCGCCAAACAAGCCGAATCCCTGACCGATGCCGAGATCACCCTGCTGGCGCAACGTGCGCTGGCCTGCTATCCCGCCGCGCTGCACGGTGAGCTGCAATTGCTGTGCCGTTCGGAGAACGCCACCTTTTTGCTGCGTGCCGGCGGCAAACGCTACGCGCTGCGCCTGCACCGGCCGGATTACCACAGCAAAGCGGATATTCTCAGTGAACTGATGTGGCTCGATGCGCTGCGCGAGACCGGCATCATGGTGCCGCAGGCCATCCCGGCGTGCGACGGTGAAAGCGTGCTGACGCTGACGCTGGCGGACGGCAGCACGCGTCATGCGGTGCTGTTCCACTGGATTGACGGCGAGATGCCGACCACCGACGTCGATCCCAAAGCCTTTCAGCAGCTCGGTACCATCACCGCGCGCCTGCATCAGCACAGCCGCAGCTGGCAGAAACCCGAAGGTTTTCAGCGCATTATCTGGGATCATCACACCATGGTCAGCGAGCATAGCCACTGGGGGCGCTGGCAGGATGCGCCGCATCTCGATCCGGCCGATCACGGCATTATCGCAGCGGCGGTAGAGCGCGCCGGGCAGGCGCTGGCGGAATTTGGTAAAGAGCGCGATCGCTACGGCCTGATCCACGCCGATCTGCGTCTGACCAATCTGCTGCTGCACAAAGGCGAGACCCGGGTGATCGACTTCGACGACTGCGGCATGGGCTGGTATCTGCACGATCTGGCGGCCGCGATCAGCTTCGTCGAGCACCATCCGCGTGCGGCGGAGTGGGTGGATAACTGGATCCTCGGCTATGAACGCGTGGCGCACATCAGCGATGCTGAGATGGCGCTGGTGCCGACGCTGCTGATCCAGCGTCGTATCCAGATGACGGCGTGGATGGGCACGCACGCCGATACCGAGATGGCGCTCAGCCTCGGGCCGCACTGGGCCAGCCATTCGGTGCGGCTGTGCCGTCGCTATCTTGAGAGCAGCCAGCTGCCGGTAGGCGCGTGACCTGCACCAGCAGAGGGCAGCGGCGTGCGCTGATGGCGTAATCTGGTGCCTGCGCATTAAGCGCGCCAGCCGTCACAGGCGCGCTGACAGGGACGCGGATCGCCGCCGGGAGCGCGCCAGCGGCGGCCAGGCGGTGCATTGCCTTGCACCGTGCGCCGCCGGGTGACGCTGGTATGAAAATTGCTGGATCCCTTCATTCTGTTATCCGCGCGATCCCTGAGAGGTTCCCATGCAATCACTCATCTCTGCTGCTGATGCCTTCAGCGCGTTTGCCACACCCGCCAGCAACCGTGGCGTTCTGGCCGCGGCGGCGACCGGTCTGAGCGCCTTCATTACGGATAAAGGCGGCGATGTCGATCGCATCTTTGGCATCAGCGGTATCGATTCCGAACTGCTGGCCAGCCCGACACTGAGCCTCGGGCTGGTGAACTATTGCCGCGTGATGGAAGAAGCGGCGCGCCACTCCGGCTTTGATAACTTCGGTTTGCATTACGGCAGGCAGTTCAAACCGCAGTCATTAGGGTTAATTGGCTACATCGGACTGTGCTCGCCGACGCTGGAGCAGGCGCTGCACAATGTAGTGAACGCGTTTCCCTGGCACCAGCACGATACGCTGACGCGGCTGGTGGACAAGGGCGACTGCTGGCGGCTCGATTATCAGGTGCGCCACGGGGCGATCCTGGCGCGCCGTCAGGATGCGGAGCTGACGCTCGGCATGTTCCTCAACCTGATTCGCCACGTGGCGGGCAAAAACTGGGCACCGCGCGAGGTGCACTTTGAACATCCGCGTCCGGAGCAGTGGCACGAGCACTGCAAAGTGTTTGATGCGCCGGTCTGGTTCGATCAGCCGTTTAACTCACTGTTGATCGCGAAACGCGACCTGCAGCGCGCCATGCCGGAGCAGGATGCGATGCTGCTGATGGTGATGCAGGATGCCATTCGCCGCCTCAACAGCAGCGCCAGCGTGCAGAGCGTGGTCGAACAGGCGCGTTCGCAGGTCAGCCTGACGCTCATTCAGGGCGAACCGGTACTGGAGGAGATCGCCGGCAAAATGGGGTTGTCGAGCTGGTCGCTGCAGCGACGCCTGCGCGAAGAGGGCATCAGCTTTAGCGCGCTGGTGGATAAGGTGCGCTGCGAAATGGCCACGCACTATCTGCAGCAAAGACAGCTGCCCATCTCGGAGATGGCGCTGCTGCTCGGCTATTCCGAGGTCAGCGCATTTTCCCGCGCCTTCCGCCGCTGGTTCGGCATCAGCCCGCGCCAGTGGCGCCAGGATGGGCTGGTGAGTCAGGCCGGTGTGGCGCAAAGCCAAACCACGCTGGCTGGTCGCGCTGCGGCGGAGGCGGTAAGCCGCGCGACTGACCAATAAGCTGCCACGCGCGCAAACACAGCGCTTCGTCGCCCTGGGTTTGCGTCACCGCGTAGCGCCCACTGTTCTGCCACTCCAGGCGCACCCAGCACTGCTGTCCGGCATAGCGCGCCGCATCGTGAAACTGCTTATTGAGCTGCTGCTGCAGTGCTTCACTCCAGTGGCAGGCGGCGCTGTCAGCATTGTCCTGCGGCTGGCACTGATTGGCCAGGCTGGGGGCCGGCGCGGCCACCTGCTGGCAGGCGCTGAGCGCCACCATCATTACTAACCCACCTGATAGTCTCGCTAATCGATTAATTAAATTCATTAATAAGCCTGCATTTTCGCTAAAGATTCCTGGCGCTGCTGCCGACAGTCTACAGACCGCAGCAGGGAATGCTATGGCATTACTCTGACTGTCGGCATAACCAGAATTTGCCGCCTGGTGGCGGTGTTATCCCTTCCTTTATTCATGGACCAGAAATGCAGAAGAAATATGCCTTTGCGGCACTCTCCTTGTTAAGCGCCGCGCTGCTCAGTGGCTGTGCCACCGAGTCGTCGCGCGCCATCGACGCACCTCAGGTTCGCGCCGCAAGCCAGCCGGCTTATCAGGGCGTGCGCAGCCCAATCGCGGTGGGACAGTTTGATAACCGTTCGTCATACATGAATGGGATTTTCTCCGACGGCGTTGATCGTCTGGGCAACCAATCCAAAACCATTCTGATTACGCATCTGCAGCAGACCAATCGCTTCAACGTGCTGGATCGCAGCAACCTGAAAGAGCTGCAGCAGGAAGCCGACTTCAAACACAGCCAGCAGAACATTAAGGGCGCTAACTACATCATCACCGGTGACATCACCGAGTTCGGGCGCAAAGAAGTGGGCGACCAGCAGCTGTGGGGCATCCTCGGGCGCGGTAAAAGCCAGATCGCTTACGCCAAAGTGAACCTGAATGTGGTGGATGTGACCACTTCAGAAGTGGTTTATAGCGTGCAGGGCGCGGGTGAATACCAGCTGTCAGCGCGTGAGGTGATCGGCTTTGGCGGCACCGCCAGCTATGACTCTACCCTGAACGGCAAAGTGATGGATCTGGCGATCCGTGAAGCGGTCGACCACCTGGTGGATGGCATCAATAATGGCGCATGGCGCCCGGTGAAATAAGGATATTGACGATGAAATTACTGCAACTGAGCGCCGCGCTGATCGCGGCAGGCGTGCTGGCCGGCTGTGCGCCAAAAGGACCGGAGCCGATCTACTACTGGGGTGATTACCAGCAGCAGGTCTACAGCTATTACCAGAAAGACAGCGATCCGCAGAAGCAGATTGATGCGCTGAATCTGGATATCGAAAAGGCCAAAGCGGTGAACAAGCCGGTAGCACCGGGTCTGCACGCCCAGCTGGGCCTGCTGTACGCCAAAAACGGCAATACGGATAAAGCTTTCAGCCAGTTCGCCCTTGAGAAGCAGCTGTTTCCGGAATCGGCCCCGTACATGGACTTTCTGATGAAGAAAAAAGGAGTGAACCAATGAAAAAACTGATTGCCGTGTGCGGCGTATTCGCGGCGCTGCTGCTGACCGGCTGTGCCCAGAATAAGAAACCGTATGACTACAGCGCCTTTCGTGCCAGTAAGCCGGCGTCAATTCTGGTGCTGCCTGCCGATAACCGTGCGCCGGATATCAACGCGTCGCACAGCTTCACCTCGCTGGTGACCCAGCCGCTGGCGGAAGCGGGTTACTACGTGTTCCCGGTGGCGGTAGTGGAAGAAACCTTCCAGCAGAACGGCCTGAGCAACGGGCATGAAATTCAGGCAGTGAGCACGAAGCGCTTGCATGACATCTTCAACGCAGACAGCGCACTGTACATTTCGATTACCGATTATGGCAGCAGCTATCTGGTGGTTGATTCGGTGACCACGGTCTCGGCCACTGCCCGTCTGGTCGATCTGCGCAGCGGTAAAGAGCTGTGGCAGGGCATGGCCACCGCCAATGATTCTGAGAACAGCAACAACAGCAACGGCGGCATCATTGGCATGCTGGTGTCGGCGGCGATCAAACAGATTGCCAGCAACGCGGGCGACAAAGCGCACACCATTGCGGGTGTCACCAGCGCACGTCTGTTAGCGCAGAACGAGCAGGGTGGTCTGCTGGCCGGTCCGCGCTACAAAGCGCCGGTTACGCGTTAATCTCGCTGGCGCGGCGATCGGCTGATCGCCGCGCCACTTCACGCATCACTCGCCCGGCAGCTCCAGTTTACTGTAGCCGAGCCCGTTCATTTTACGCACCCGGATCTGCACCGGAATACGCTCTTTCATCGCTTCCACGTGGCTGATCACGCCGATGGTTTTCCCGCTGGCGTTGAGCGCATCGAGCGCATCCAGCGCGGTGTCCAGCGTTTCGGCATCCAGCGTGCCGAAGCCTTCGTCGAGAAACAGTGATTCAATGCGCGTTTTATGGCTGACCAAATCGGACAGCGCCAGCGCCAGCGAGAGGCTGACGAGGAAGCTCTCGCCGCCGGACAGCGTACGCGTGTCGCGCGTGGCATCGGCCTGCCAGGTATCGACCACTTCCAGCTCCAGCTCATCGCTGACGCGGCGCTGCAATAAATAGCGGCCGTGCAGGCGATCGAGCTGGCGGTTTGCCAGCCACACCAGATGATCGAGGGTTAAGCCCTGAGCAAAGCGGCGGAACTTGTCGCCTTTGGCCGACCCGATCAGATCGTTGAGGCGGCTCAGCTGTGCCAGTTCCGCTTCGTCAGCGGCGATCTGCGCCAGCAGCGTTTGCTGCTGCTGACGCTGTTGGGTATCGCTGTGCAACTGCTGCTGCGCTTCCCCCTGCTGGCGTGCGTTGTCACGCAGCGCCACGCGCAGCTGCTCGAGCCGGGCGGCGATGGAGCCAGCATCGGCATCGCTGAGCGCGGCCGGGCGCTGCTGCTGATGATCGCTCAGCCGCTGCGCCAGTCTGGCATGCAGCGCGGTGTGCTGCTGATGCTGCTGCTCCAGCATTTGCAGCCGCTGGCGCAGCGTCTGCACCTCATCTTCCGCCAGCAGCGCGGCGCGCAGGGTGCTTTCGTCAGCGAAATCACTGAGCAGCAACGCCTGCCGGAAGGCGTTTTCAGCGTCCGCTGCGCGCTGCGCCAGCGTCTGCTGCTGGCTGACAATCTGTTCATACTGACCTTTCAGGCCGTGCAGCTCGCTTTGCGCCTTCTGCCAGCGCTGCAGCTGTTGCGACAGCGCCTGGTCATGCTGTTGCAGCGTGGCGTGCTGCTGCTGACGCGCGTCCGCCACGCGCCGGTCGCCAAACAGCTGCTGGCGCTGCTGCTGCTGGGCCTGCTGCTGCTGTTGCAGGTGGTTAAGGGCTTGCTGCAGGCTGGCGACCTGCTGCTGTTCACGCGCCAGCGTGTGCTGCAGGCTGCTGCCTTCCGTTTCGCTTTTCGCCAGCTGCGGCTGTAGCCCGGCAAGTAACCGCTCACTTTCCTGCCACTGCTGCCAGCGCTGCTGCAGCGTTTGCAGCCAGCCGGCGCGCTCGGGCGCTGCAGGCAGGCTAAGCTGATGGGCAGCCAGCTGCTGTTCCAGCTGCTGCAATTGCTGCTGCCATGCCTGACGTTCACCGCTGACGCGCTGATCGATCTCATCCCGCTGTTGCCGGGCGCTGGCAAGCTGCTGCTGTGCCAGCTGTTGCTGCTGCTGATGTTGCTGCCAGCGCTGCTGCTGGTGCAGATGCGCGTCTTTGGCCTGCTGCAACGTGACGGCCGCCTGTTCACGCGCCTGCAACTGCTGCTGCTGGCGGGCTTCGAGCGCGTCCTGCTGCTGCAGCCAGGCGCTGAATTCTGCGTGCTGTTCAGCGCTGAAGGTAAGCGCCAGCTCACCGCACAGCGCCTGCCAGCGCTCGCGGGTGGCGGCGATCTGCTGGTCGAGGTCGGCGATTTCCTGTTGCAGCGCCTGCTGTTGCTGCTGCGACAGTTTGAGCTGCTCGCCCCGCGCAGTGCCGGCTTCCCTGAGCTGCGCCACGTGCGTTTCCAGCGCCGTCTGCCGCTGCTGATTTTCGTCCGGCTGCAACTGCTGGTAGCGGTCGATGGCCGGATGCTGGCAGGAGCCGCACAGCGGGCAGGGCTGTTCCGGCTGCAGCTTCGCCCGCTCGTCGGCCAGCTGAATAATCGTGCGCTCCAGTTCACACAGGCGACGCACATCCAGTAGCGTCTGATGCTCGCGCTTGTACTCCTCGCGCAGCTGCTGCAACGCCAGCGCTTCCTGCTCAGCATGCTGCTGTAACTGCTGCAGTTTAAGCTGACGCTGCTGGCGCTGCGGCTGGAGCGTTTGCCACTGTGCCGCCAGCAGGCTGAGCTGCTGACGTACGCCGCGCTGCTGCTGATGCTGCGCCAGCGCCGTCCGCAGCGCCGGGCTGGCGATCTCCGCTTCCAGCGAAGTAAGCACCTGCTCCGCCTGCTGGCGCTGCTGCTGTGCCGCGGCTTCCGCCTGTTGCAGCGGCTGTGCCGCCTGTTCGCGCGCCTGCAGCGCCTGCTGCTGCTGTTCGAGCTGGCTTTGCAGTTGTTGCTGCTGCGCGCTGAGCTGCGTCAGCGTTTGCTCACGCTCTTCAAGCCGGGCGAGTTCGGCCTGCCAGCGCGCCAGTTCGCCGCCCCAGCGGGCGACAGCGGCTTCACTCAGGCGAAACGCCTGCTGCTGCGCCAGCTGCTGTTGTAAGCGTTCACTTGCTTGCTGATGCTGGTCCAGCGCCTGCTGGCTGAGTAACAGGGTTTTTTGCTGTTCGCTCAGCAGCGCCTGCTGCTGCTCAAGCTGCTGTGCACGGCTGGCGATCTGCTGATCGAGCGGGATCACCTGTTCGCTCAGCAGCGTCTCCAGCTGTTGCTGTTCGGCCAGCGCGCGTTCACGCGCCTGCTGTGCGGCCTGATAGTGGCTTTCACCCTGCTGCAGCGCCGCTTGCGCCTGTTGCTGTTGCTGCTGTAACTGCTGCGCCTGCTGGTTCAGTGTCTGCTGGTCGCGCTGCAGCTGTTCGCGCTGCTGCAGTTTGTCGCGCAGCTTCTCCGCCGGTTCAGCACGCGCCAGCCGCTGGCGATCGCCTTCCGCCTGCTGCCAGGCCGTGGCGGCAGCATGCAACGCCTGCTGCGCCTGCTGTTGCTCCGCGTTGAGCTGCTGCTGCAGCGTCAGCCACTGCTGCTGTTGCTGGGCCTGCGCCAGCTGCTCGCTCAGATCCTGTTCGGTGCGGGTCAGCTGCTCCAGCTGCTGCGCCAGTTCGGTGCGGCGGGCGTCGTCGAGCAGCAGCACCGCACCGGCGCGGGCGCGCAGCGTGTCGAGTGACGCGCGCGCCGTGCGCCAGCGCTCGTAGATCTGCATCGAGATGTGGCCGTAGATTTCGGTGCCGGTCAGCTCCTCCAGCAGCTCGGCGCGCTCGCCGGGTTTGGCATTGAGGAAGGCGGCAAACTGCCCCTGCGACAGCATCATCGAACGGGTGAAGCGGGCAAAATCGAGACCGGACAAGGTTTCGATGGCTTTGAGCTTGTCACCGACTTTATCGGCGACGATCTGGTTGTCCGCCACACGCGCCAGTTCGACGCGTGGCGCCTGCAGTTTACCTTCCGCCAGGCCGCGCGCGCGGTTCTGGCTCCAGAAGGCGCGCCAGGCTTCACCTTTGATCTCAAACTCCACTTCGGCGAGGCACTCAGCGGTGTCACGCGTCATCAGCTGATTTTCGCTCTGCGACAGGCCACCAAGGCGCGGCGTCTGGTGATAGAGCGCCAGACAGATGGCATCCAGCAGCGTGGTTTTACCCGCGCCGGTGGCGCCGGTGATGGCGAACAGCCCGTTGCTGGCAAACGGCTCGCGGCGGAAATCGATAAACCACTCGCCGCGCAGCGCGTTGAGATTTTTAAAACGCAGCGTCAGAATTTTCATGCGCCCGGATCCTCCAGCGTCGCCAGCGTGCTGCGAAACAGCTGCGTTAACTGCGCGCGCTGTTCATCCTCCAGCTGTTCCTCCAGCGCCAGCCGGCGGGCAAATACCTCTTCAACTTTCAGTTCGCTCAGGGTTTCATTCTCCAGCCGCGCCAGGCTGCGCTGACGCTGATCGCGACTGCGGCGCACCAGCAGCACCTCAACCGGCAGCGCGTCGGTAAGCTGTTCGATGCGGCGCTGCAGATCGCTCAGGTACTCCTGAGTAGTGATTTCGATATCCAGCCACACCGGCAGATCGCCTTCATAGGTGTGAAACGCGGTCAGTTGCTGTTCGATCTCCGCCATGGCGCCTTTTAACATCTGCATCGGCTGGAATGACGGAATAACCAGCGGTGTGACGGACTCCAGCCGGGTGCTAAATTCCAGCAGGAATACGCTTTTCTCACGCCCCAGCTCATCAAAACTGAGCGCAATCGGCGAACCGCTGTAGCGGATGTGATCGCTGTCGGCGATGCGCTGCGCACGATGGATGTGGCCCAGCGCAATGTAGTCGGCAGGCGGGAAGGCCTGCGCCGGAAAGGCGTCCAGCGTGCCGATGTAGATATCACGCACCGAATCGCTCTTGCTGACGCCCACGGTGGTGAGATGCCCGGTGGCGATGATCGGCAGCGCGCTGTCCATGGCTTCGCGCTGCGCCACGGCGGCGGCATAACAGTGCTGATAGTGCTGCTCAATCGCCTGCAGCAGCGACAGTTGCTTATCGCGACCGGACTGACCCGCCTGGCTGCGCAGGATGTCGCGCGGACGCAGATAGGGAATGGCGCACAGCAGCGCGCCCGGCGTGCCGTCGTGCTGTTGCAGCGTCAGCACCTGCTGCTCGCCGCCGGGCGTGGCGCTGGTAATGACGCGGGTATTGAGGCAGGCCAGCAGCTCGCGCGATTCATTCAGCGTGGCGACCGAATCATGGTTGCCGGCCAGCACAATCAGCTGGCAGCCGCTGGGCTGCAGCGCCACCACGAAACGGTTAAACAGTTCGCGCGCATAGCTGGGCGGCGAACCGGTATCAAACAGGTCGCCAGCGACGATCAGTGCATCCACCTGATGCTGCACAATCGCGGCCAGCAGCCAGTCGAGGAATTGCTGGTGCTCGGCGGCGCGGCTTTTGCTGTAAAAGAACTGACCGAGATGCCAGTCAGCGGTGTGAATAATGCGCATGAATGCTCCGTGCCTGCTATCGCAAAGCGGCAGTATAACCGCTTAACAACGCAATGAAAAAAAAGCGAAACCGGTTGTCAAAATTGCGCTTTTTATCTGATTATCATGAGGTGGGTTTTTCATAAAAGTGTCACAAAACTGACGCATAATGGCGCCGCAAACCCCCGTGACATGCCGTCACAATCGCAGGAGTAATAATGGCTAAGCGCATTTTGGTTGTGGAAGACGAAGCTCCCATCCGTGAAATGTTATGTTTCGTGCTGGAACAAAACGATTACCAGCCGATTGAGGCTGAGGACTATGACAGCGCGATTGGCAAGCTGATCGAACCCTGGCCCGATCTGATTCTGCTGGACTGGATGTTACCCGGCGGCAGCGGCATTCAGTTCATCAAACATTTAAAGCGTGAAGCCATGACGCGTGATATTCCGGTGATGATGCTGACGGCGCGCGGTGAAGAGGAAGATCGCGTGCGCGGGCTGGAAGTGGGCGCCGATGATTACATCACCAAGCCGTTCTCGCCCAAAGAGCTGATGGCGCGCATTAAAGCCGTGATGCGCCGCATCTCACCGATGGCGGTGGAAGAGGTGATTGAGATGCAGGGGCTGAGCCTCGATCCCTCCTCGCATCGCGTGATGTCCGAAACCACGCCGCTGGAAATGGGACCGACCGAATACAAACTGCTGCACTTCTTTATGACGCATCCGGAGCGCGTATACAGCCGCGAACAGCTGCTGAATCACGTGTGGGGCACTAACGTGTATGTGGAAGACCGCACCGTGGATGTGCATATCCGTCGTTTACGTAAAGCACTGGAAGTTTCCGGCCACGATCGCATGGTACAAACCGTTCGCGGAACAGGGTATCGTTTCTCTGCCCGCTACTAAACGGAGTCTTTTACCGTGCTGGAACGACTCTCCTGGAAGAGATTACTGACCGAGCTGGCGCTGGTGTGTCTGCCTGCGCTGGTGCTGGGTCTGCTGGTTGGCTATCTGCCGTGGTGGCTGTTACTGGCCGTGTGCGGCGTGCTGTTCTGGCACTTCAAAAATCTGATGCGGCTGTCGCACTGGCTGTGGATTGATCGTTCAATGACGCCGCCCACCGGGCGCGGCAGCTGGGAACCGCTGTTTTACGGCCTGTATCAAATGCAGTTGCGCAATCGCCGCCGCCGGCGCGAGCTGGGCAATCTGATCAAACGCTTTCGCAGCGGGGCCGAGTCGCTGCCGGACGCGGTGGTACTCACCACCGAAGAGGGCACCATTTTCTGGTGTAACGGTCTGGCTCAGCAGCATCTCGGGCTGCGCTGGCCGGAAGATAACGGCCAGAATATCCTCAACCTGCTGCGCTACCCTGAATTCTCCCGCTATATCCGCCAGCGCGACTTCAACAAGCCGCTGACGCTGGTGCTCAATAATCAGCATCACATGGAGTTCCGCGTCATGCCTTACAGCGAAGGTCAGTGGCTGATGGTGGCGCGTGACGTCACCCAGATGCACCAGCTGGAAGGGGCGCGGCGTAACTTCTTCGCCAACGTCAGCCATGAACTGCGTACCCCGCTGACGGTGCTGCAGGGCTATCTGGAGATGATGGACGATGCCGGGATGAACGAGCGCACCCGCAGCAAGGCGCTCAGTACCATGCAGGAGCAGACGCGACGCATGGACAGCCTGGTGAAGCAGCTGCTGACGCTGTCACGCATCGAAGCGGCCCCCGCCATTGATCTGAAAGAGACGGTGGATGTGCCGACCATGCTGCTGCTGTTACAGCGCGAGGCGGAAACCCTCAGCCAGGGCCGTCACAGCATCCATTTCCACACCGACCCGCATCTGAAGGTGTTCGGCAATGATGAACAGCTGCGCAGCGCGATTTCCAATCTGGTGTATAACGCGGTGAACCACACGCCGGATGGCACGCGCATCGACATCAGCTGGCTGCGCACCAAACAGGGCGCCGAATTTAAAGTGTGCGACAACGGGCCCGGCATCAGCGAGGAGCATCTGCCGCGCCTGACCGAACGCTTCTACCGCGTGGATAAAGCGCGCTCGCGCGCCACCGGCGGCAGCGGGCTGGGGCTGGCCATTGTTAAGCACGCGCTCGGCCACCACACCACGCGGCTGGAGATCAGCAGCGTGCCGCATCAGGAAACCTGCTTCCGCTTCGTGCTGCCACCGCGCTTGATTGTGGCGAACGGAATCCGCGAGAATGTGGCGCAGTAAACGCCACCGGACTCTGTGATGAAATCGCTGCTGCTCTCTCTTTTATTACTGTGCCCGCTGCTGGCGACGGCTCAGCAAAGCATGCTGACCGGCAACCTGAGCAGCGTCGGCTCGGACACGCTGGGCTATCTGATGACGCTATGGGGCGAAGATTTCAGCCGTCAGTCGCCGGGTGTCAACGTGCAGGTGCAGGCGGCGGGATCGTCGACGGCGCCGACCGCGCTGGCCGCCGGGGCCGCTCAGCTTGGCGCCATGAGCCGGCCGATGCAGGTGGATGAGCGTCAGCTGTTTATCTCGCGCTATGGCTATGCACCGCTGGCGGTGCCGGTAGCGATGGATGCGCTGGTGGTGGTGGTCAATCAGGACAATCCGCTGCCGTCCATCAGTCAGCCGCAGCTGGATGCGCTGTTCTCCGTGACCCGGCTATGCGGCGCACGGCAGGTGCCACAGCGCTGGGGCGATGTTGGCCTGCATACGGCGAACTGGGCAACGCGCAGTATTCAGCGCTTTGGCCGTAACTCCGCTTCCGGCACCTGGGGCTTTTTCAAGCAGCAGGCGCTGTGTCGCGGCGATTTCCGCGCTGACGTCGCGGAGTTTCCCGGCTCGGCGGCGGTGGTGCAGGCGGTCGCCAGCACGCCGAACAGCATCGGCTACGCCAGCTTTGGCTTTCACCTGAGCGGCGTGAAAACCCTGCCGATCGTCACCGCCAGCGGCGACAGCGTTATGCCAGATGCCGAATCGATCCGCAGCGGCCGTTATCCGTGGTCGCGCCCGCTGTATATCTACGTTAACAAGGCACCCGGCAAACCGCTGCCGCCGCTGGTCGCCGCCTTTCTGCAGCAGGTGCTCTCTGCGCAGGGTCAGCGCCGCGTAACGGAGGCCGGCTACCTGCCGCTGTCCGATAGCCAGATCGCGCAGGCGCGCGCGGCGATTGCGCAAAACTAATTCACGCTGACCGATCATGAATTTTTTTCACGTCCCCTGAATTTTCTTCTATTGCCGCCGGCAGGGCGGCATGTCACTCTTATGGACATATAGCCATCCAGATGGCCAAAAATAACCATGCGCAATTATACCCTGACGCAATTATGCGCCAGTGCAGGAGTGAATATGCAACGCAACACCGCCCCGTTCCGCGCCGATACCGTCGGCAGTTTTCTGCGTCCCGCTGCCATTAAGCAGGCACGCGAGCAGTTCGCCAGCGGCACCCTCAGCGCCGACCAGCTGCGTCAGGTAGAAGACGATGCGATTCGCCAGGTGGTGGAGCAGCAGCGCGCCAGCGGTCTGCAGGTAGTGACCGACGGAGAATTCCGCCGCGCCTGGTGGCACTTTGATTTCTTTGGCCATCTGCACGGCGTTGAGCTGTTTGAGGCCGATCAGGGCATTCAGTTCAACGGCGTGCAGACCAAAGCGCACGGCGTGAAGGTCACCGGTAAAGTCACTTTTAACCCGCAGCATCCGATGCTGGACCATTTCCGCTTCCTGCAAAGCGTGGCCGGCGATGCGGTGGCGAAAATGACCATTCCCAGCCCGAGCGTGCTGCACTTCCGCGGCGGCCGTAAAGTGATTGATGCCACGGTGTATCCGGATCTGGAGCAGTACTTCGCCGATCTGGCACAGACTTACAAAGAGGCGATTAAGGCGTTTTACGACGCTGGCTGCCGCTATCTGCAGCTGGATGACACCGTGTGGGCGTACCTGTGTTCAGGCGATCAGCAGCAGCAAATTCGCGAGCGCGGTGAAGATCCGCAACAGCTGGCGCACATTTATGCGCAGGTGCTGAATCGCGCGCTGGAAGATAAACCGGCGGATCTCACCGTCGGCCTGCACGTGTGTCGTGGTAACTTCCGCTCGACCTGGATCTCGGAAGGCGGCTACGAGCCGGTAGCGGAAATTCTGTTTGGCAGCGTGAACATCGACGCGTTTTTCCTCGAGTACGATAATGAGCGCTCCGGTGGCTTTGAGCCGCTAAGTTTCATCAAACCGGGTCATCAGCAGGTGGTATTAGGGCTGATCACCACCAAAACCGGCGAGCTGGAAGACGCTGCACAGGTGAAGGCGCGCCTGCAGGAAGCGGCGCAGTTTGTCAGCCTCGACCAGATTTGCCTCAGCCCGCAGTGTGGCTTTGCGTCAACGGAAGAGGGCAACAGCCTGACCGAAGCGCAGCAGTGGCAGAAGATTCGTCTGGTTGTCGACATCGCACAACAGGTGTGGTGATGCTGTAAAGTTGTGCAAACAGGCGCGTAAAGCGCGCCTTTTGTGCATCCCTGCGGCGGTTTCTGCAAGGAGATCGCCCGCTTTGCAGAAACTTTAAGCAAATCATCTCAGGTGTTTTCCGACTATTTCCTGCTTATCCACTACGTTCTGACGCTTTCCTGTTATATCCTTCTGGTTTTCCGATCCCGTATTGCCTTTCTTCGCTATAAACGTTTTAATTTGCGCCGTTGTCGATTCATCCCTCTGTGAACAGAAGAAAAGCAGTTTAAATCACCTGCGCTGTACCGATTCGGCCCGCATAACGCACTGGTCAAGCCAGTTAAGCCATTGTTTTCGCGCATCCAGGGGACAACACAAACCCAACTTCCACCGCAACATCAGCTACAGGCAGTACAGAAGTTTATGACACATCGTTTAACCTCCAGGGATATCCTGGCGCTGGGCTTCATGACCTTTGCCCTGTTCGTTGGCGCAGGAAACATCATTTTCCCGCCTATGGTCGGTATTCAGTCTGGTGAACATGTCTGGATTGCCGCCTTCGGCTTCCTGATCACCGCGGTTGGTTTACCGGTGATGACCGTGATCGCGCTGGCGCGCGTCGGCGGCGGTATTGATGCGCTCAGCTCACCGATTGGTAAAGCGGCCGGTCTACTGCTCGCCACCGTGTGCTATCTCGCCGTCGGACCGCTGTTTGCCACGCCGCGCACCGCGACCGTTTCATTTGAAGTCGGGATTGCGCCGCTGACCGGCGACGGCCCGCTGCCGCTGTTTATCTATAGCCTGGTGTACTTCGCGCTGGTGATTGGCATTTCGCTCTATCCGGGCAAGCTGCTGGACACCGTCGGTCACTTCCTCGCACCGCTGAAAATTGTCGCGCTGACCATTCTGGGCGTCGCGGCGCTGCTGTGGCCGGCTGGCGGCATTTCGCCGGCCACCGCCGACTACCAGCGTGCGGCCTTCTCCAGCGGTTTCGTGAACGGCTATCTGACCATGGATACGCTCGGCGCGCTGGTGTTCGGTATCGTCATCGTTAATGCGGCGCGTTCACGTGGCGTGGAAGACAGTAAACTGCTGACGCGCTATACCATGCTGGCCGGCGTGATCGCCGGTGTCGGTCTGACGCTGGTGTACCTCAGCCTGTTCAAGCTGGGCTCCGGCAGCGGCGCGATTGTCGATCAGAACGCTAACGGCGCGGCGATTCTGCATGCTTACGTGCAGCAGACCTTCGGCGGCATGGGCAGTGTCTTCCTCGCCGCGCTGATTTTCGTCGCCTGTATGGTTACGGCGGTGGGCCTGACCTGTGCCTGCGCAGAATTCTTTGCGCAATACCTGCCGTTGTCGTATAAAGCGCTGGTGTTTATTCTCGGCCTGTTCGCCATGCTGGTGTCGAACCTCGGTCTCAGTCACCTGATTCAGATTTCAATTCCGGTGCTGACGGCTATCTATCCGCCGTGCATCGTACTGGTGGTGCTGAGCTTTACCCTGAGCTGGTGGAATCGCAGCACGCGCATCATTGCGCCAACCATGCTGATCAGCCTGCTGTTTGGCATCGTCGATGCCATCAAAACCACCAGCTTTAAAGATGCGCTGCCGCTGTTTAGCCAGCATCTGCCGCTGGCCGATCAGGGACTCTCCTGGCTGCCGCCGTCGCTGGCGATGCTGGTGATTGCTGCGGTGGTTGACCGGGTGAAAGGGCGTGAGCAGGTTGCCGTTCACCAGTAAGCGACATCGCTGTTAATTCCGACCACGGGCTTGCCCGTGGTTTTTTCATTTCCACAGGTACTGTTTGTTATGCAAGAAACCAATAAGCTCAAACGCGGACTGAGCACGCGCCACATCCGTTTTATGGCGCTGGGATCGGCGATCGGCACCGGGCTGTTTTACGGCTCGGCAGATGCCATCAAAATGGCAGGCCCCAGCGTACTGCTGGCCTACATCATCGGCGGCGCCGTAGCGTATATCATCATGCGCGCGCTGGGCGAGATGTCGGTGAACAATCCGCAGGCCAGTTCGTTCTCACGCTACGCGCAGGATTACCTCGGACCGCTGGCGGGCTATATCACCGGCTGGACGTACTGCTTTGAAATCCTGATTGTGGCGATCGCCGACGTCACGGCTTTTGGTATCTACATGGGCGTGTGGTTCCCGGAGGTGCCGCACTGGATTTGGGTGCTGTCGGTGGTGCTGATCATCGGCGCCATCAACCTGATGAGCGTGAAGGTGTTTGGCGAAGTGGAGTTCTGGTTCTCCTTTTTCAAAGTTGCCACCATCATCATCATGATCGTGGCCGGTTTCGGCATGATTTTCTGGGGCATCGGCAACGGCGGTCAGCCGACCGGCATCCATAACCTGTGGACCAACGGCGGCTTCTTTGCCCACGGTATCGTCGGCATGCTGCTGTCGCTGCAGATGGTGATGTTCGCCTACGGCGGCATTGAGATCATTGGCATCACCGCCGGCGAAGCTAAAGAGCCGGCGAAATCGATCCCGCGCGCCATCAACTCCGTACCGCTGCGCATTCTGGTGTTCTATGTCGGCACGCTGTTTGTGATCATGTCGATCTATCCCTGGAACCAGGTCGGTACCGCAGGCAGCCCGTTCGTACTGACTTTCCAGCACCTCGGCATCGCCGCCGCCGCCTCCATTCTGAACTTTGTGGTGCTGACTGCTTCGCTGTCGGCGATTAACAGCGATGTGTTTGGCGTCGGCCGCATGCTGCACGGTATGGCGCAGCAGGGACATGCGCCGAAGATGTTTATGAAGGTGTCGAATCGCGGCATTCCATGGGTTACGGTGCTGGTGATGATGCTTGCCATGCTGGTGGCGGTGTACCTCAACTATCTGATGCCGGAAAAAGTGTTCCTGGTGATCGCCTCGCTGGCGACGTTTGCCACCGTGTGGGTGTGGATTATGATTCTGCTGTCGCAGATCGCGTTCCGCCACAAAATCGGCAAAGAGCAGGCCGGTAAGCTGCAGTTTGCTCTGCCGGGCGGCAGCGCTACGGCGTGGGTGGGGGTGCTGTTCCTTGCCTTTATCATCGCGCTGATTGGCTACTTCCCGGATACGCGTATCTCGCTGTACGTCGGGTTTGCGTGGATTGTTCTGCTGCTGCTGGCGTGGCCGCTGGCGAAGAAACGTAAAGCGTAAGAAGCTTTACCGCGGGCGAAGCGAGACTTCGCCCGTGGTGCATTACCAGTTTTTCCCCAGCGCCATCTCTCCGCCGTACGGATTCAGGTGATTATTGTCGTACCAGAGCGGCATGCCCTGATGAGTGACCAGACACCCCTGCGCATTACATAACGTCTCCTGCAGTGACAACACGCGCACGCCGTGCTGCTGATAATCCTTTAACAGATTTGCCACCGATGCGTTTGGCATCTGCAACTGCTGCGTGCGTTCCGCCGCCAGCGCCGCGCCATCCTGCGCGCTGAGCCAGCTATTCAGGCTGCGGCGCAGCGGCATATTGCGGTTATGGCTGTAGCGCAGCGGATCGAGCGTGATGGTCGGCACATCGTCAATCAGGGTGATCTTTTTCCCTGCCGCCAGCAGCTGCGCCACCACGGTATCCAGCCCGCTTTTCAGCGCCTGCAGATTGTCCTGCGCCGGATCGCGGAGACTGCGGAATCCGCTGCCCGGCTGATCACTGAGGCCCGCCGCCCAGAACGCGCTGATCACCACTTCGTCTATTTTATCGCTCAGGATGATCGGCAGAACCCGCTGATTAAAATCGAGGCACTGCTGTGCATGCTGCGGTTTTTGCGGCATCGCGCGCGTGGCGTCAAGCAGGAAAGGGCAGGAGGCTTTGGTCAGCTGAAACAGCGGTTTCTGCTGCCGCCGGGCGTAATCGGCGACGTTGGCCGCCAGCGCGGCGGCATGGCTGTCGCCAATCAGCGCTATCGCCGGTGTGTCACTCTGCGGCTGGCACTGCGCATCGCGGGCGGGCCGCGTGGCGCCGTAATCCAGCAGGCAGGGATCGCGCTGGGCGGCGACTTTCCATTCGTCGCCGAGCATCACCGCTTCATTGACGCGCGATTTCAGGCCACCGCTTTGCCACAGCAGCACCATGGCACCGGCTGCCAGCAGCGACGAGGCGCAGTAGCCGGGGATCAGCCAGCGCGTACCGCTTCGCGCCCGACGGAATGGCTGTTCGACGAAGCGCCAGGAGAGCCAGGCGATGACCAGCGCCACGGCACAGATGCTCAGCGCCTGCCAGATGCTGAGCGGCCGATCGCTGCAGATGCGCGCCAGACTGAGCAGCGGCCAGTGCCACAGATACCACGAGTAGGAAATTTTACCGATGAAGCGCATCGGCGCGTTCTCCAGCAGCCGCTGATTGAGCGGGCTGCGTGCACCGATCATCAGACAGGCCGCCAGCACCGGCAGCAGCGCCAGCCAGCCAGGGAAGCGATCGCTATGGCTGAGTAACAGCGTGGCACCGATGATCAACAGCCAGCCAGCAAGATGACAGAGGCTGGCCAGCCGGCCGGTGACGGGGCGGGGTTGCCACAGCGCCAGCAGCACGCCGGCACCCAGTTCCCAGGCGCGGGTTGGCAGCAGATAAAACGCCTGAGTGCTGGAGAGGGGCGTTAACCACAGGCAGCCGGCCAGCGACAGCAGGCTGAGCAGTAGCACCACGCCGGTCATTGTGCGCCGCAGCCGCACGGCCAGCAGCAGAACAAACGGCAGCACGATATAGAACTGCTCCTCAATGCCCAGCGACCAGGTCATCAGGAGCGGATTGAGATCGGCATCCGCACTGAAATAGTCGCCGCTCTTCAGTAACAGCATATTGGGCACCGAGAGAAACACCGCCATGCTGTATTTTGCCAGCTGGCTTAATTCCAGCGGTGATAACAGCAGATAACCGAGCAGCAGCAATACCATCAGCATAAAAAACAGGGCGGGCGCAATACGCCGGATGCGGCGTAAATAAAACTGATAAAACGAGAAGGTGCCGGCGGTAATTTCTTTACTGATAATGCCGCCAATTAAAAAGCCGGAAATAACGAAAAATATATCGACGCCAATAAAGCCACCCGGCACGGCGCTGACGCCGCAGTGGAACAGCACAACCAATATAATGGCGACAGCGCGCAGACCATCGATATCCGGACGATAGCGCAGCGAAACAGGTACAGACATAACAGGATCCCAGTTATTCAATGTTAATTTGCGATTTCATTACTGCGGGTAAAAATAGCTCGGCGCATCCTGTCGCCGAAAAATGTAAAAAGAGAAAGGTATTACTAAGGGATGATTGACCCGTGCAGCATATCGCAGTTTTTCAGCGCTAACGCTTTTAAGGGAAAAAAAAGAAAAGTCTCAGATAACCGTGCCCACCAGCTTGCAGTTTATTGCTGTAATTTCGCTGCAGGAATAAGCCAGCGTAATCTGTCTGGCTTAACCCGGCGGCTGGCGTCAGGGATAGTCCACGGGGATTACCGCGCGCTGATCAATGGCGGTGCGCCAGTGCTCAAGCGTCGATTGATAAGGACACAGCGTGCCCACCGCCGTCTGGCGACAGTTTTGCTGATGCCACTCCTGGCGCAGCAGCGGGTGCTGCCGATCGATCGGCGTTAGCTGGCGCAGCGCATCCAGACTTTGCGCCTGAAAATAGACGCGCAGCAGCAGCGTCTGCGTCTGGTTATCGCGCCAGCGCTCAAACACCAGACTGCTGCCGGGCGGAATATTACCGCGCGCGTAGCCGGGCAGCTGCCAGCTAAAGCCGATCAGCGTGCGTAACATGGCGATATTGGTGTCGTGTGCCACCAGCAGCAGCCAGCGGGTGGAGGGCGTCGCCGCATCGTCCTGCAGGTTGCGCACCACCGCGTCCAGCAGAATCGACGCACGCTTTTGCGCGATATACGGCACATCATTACTCAGATCGTAATTGGCGGTCAGCAGCGGCAGCAGGGCGCTAATCTGCTGCGCCCGGGTGATGTTGCCCCACGCCAGCTGGCTGAACGGCAGATTTTCGCTCCAGCCGAGCCGTAAGGTTTCGGCCATGCTGGCCAGCACGCTGAGACCCTGCACGTAGGTATGGCCGCTTTTACTCTGCTTCAGCTGCCAGGGGCGATCGAAGAACGGGCAATCTGCCGCACACACCGCCTGCCTGAGCTGCTGCACGGCGGGCTGTAAACGCTGTTGCAGTGCGGTGAGATCGCCGGCGCGCGCCGCGACCGCTGCCCGCTCTGTGGCAGCATCCGTTTGGCCGAACGGCAGTTTTTCGCTCTGAAATAGCGGATCGACCGCCCCCGCGACGTGATGAACTGCCACATCGCAGTCAGGAAAGGCACCCTGCAGCAGTGCCTGCGCCGTGGCGCGGGTGCGCTGCAGCGGACTGGCGCGCACGTAGATTTGCCCGGCATCGGGACAGCCGGCGCGCAGCAGGCCGAGCTGGCGATAGTGTTCACCCTGCCAGCGACCTTTATTCACGACCGCTGCATAACCGTGTGCGGTGAGTTCGCCGTCGGCGCTGCGCCAGCGCGGCCAGGCGCGCTGGGTGGCGGCTTCGATTTCCGTACGGTTACCTGCGGTGGGAGGACGCACGCCGTGACGACTGATCTCTACCACTTTTTCCAGCTGGTAGCGCGGCTGCGCCTGCGCGGTGAGCGCCAGCAAAGCCAGCAGCGCGCTCAGCAGCAGACGTGTCATAGCGTTGGCTGTGCCGGCAGCAGCGCTTTGAGCTGCGGATAGAGCACCGCGTTGGCCAGCAGCACCGGATTACCCTGTTGCAGGCCGTGGTGGCTGAGATAATCGTTGGTGACGCCGCCCGCTTCGCGCATCAGCACAATGCCGGGCAGGCCATCCCACGGATTCATGTGCGCTTCGTAATAGCCAATCAGCCGGCCGGCGGCCGCCCAGGCGCTCATCAGCGCACCGGAACCGTTGCGGATAAACATGCCGCCCTGCGCCAGCAGCTGGCTGATAAAGGTGGTCAGCGGTTCAATCGGCTGGCTGTTGGAGCTGCTGAGGCCCAGCAGCCCCTGATCGAGCCGCTGCGCGCTGTGTGCCTGAATGCGCTTGTCATTCACCCAGGCACCTTTGCCGCGGCAGGCGTGGAAGGTTTCCTGATGATTAGGATCGCTGACTACGCCAATCACCGGCTGATCGTCACAGACAATCGCCAGCGAGACGCACCAGTTGTGCAGGCCGTTAAGAAAGCTGCTGGTGCCGTCAATCGGATCGATGACCCAGATAAAGCGCGCGCCGCTGACATCACCGCCGCTCTCTTCACCCAGCACCGCATCGTCAGGAAAACGCTCATGAATCAGGTGTTTTACCAGCAGCTCAACGTTGCGATCCGCCTCGCTGACCACATCCTGCAAATCCTTCTTGTGCTCCACCACCAGCTGATGGCGCTGCTGATACCACGCCAGCGCGCGGCTGGCGGCGGTTTTCGCCACCTCACAGGCATAGTGATAACGGGCATCTAATTCGGTTAGCGTAGCTGATGACATTTTTCCCTCTTATCATTCACTGGCAATCGACGTGGCGAACCACGCCGGATAAAGCGCCATGGCTGTGTGACTGGCTTAACAAAAGTTAAGCAAGGCTTCATTAAGCCGCAGATGGCTGCGGCTGGCAAGGGGAGGCAATGCGGGGCAGCGGCAAATTGTGCTTCACAGCTGCCGGGCGCGCGCGGCGGCCATCAGGCGTGGATAGAACTGGAAAAACAGCGGTTCGAGCTGGGTGTAGTGGTCGACAAAATCCTGATAGGAGTCGCGCAGCGCCGCCAGCCGTGGCCGGCGATGCGCCATGCCGCTTAGTACGCGCGCCAGCCGCGCCGGGTCAGCATAGTGTTCAAACCAGCGTTCGCGCCACATTACCGCGTTGAGCTCGATAAAATCGGTCGGCGTGCCGGGCAGCTGCGGCACAATATCGCGCTCGGCGGCGGCGCTAAAATCAGACAGCGACTGCGCCGGATGTAGCTGATCCCAGTGGCGCGCCAGGAAGTGGTCCCAGATCACGTCGAGGGTGATTGGCGCCACGCGGCGCGTTTCGGCGCGGAACAGCTGACGCGCGCTGCGCACTTCCGGCAGGTTATCGGTCAGCACGTCAATGCGCCGGTGCAGGGCAATACCGGCCACCACTGGCTGCGGCCACTGCGCCTCAACGTTGCCGCGCACAAAGTCGGCCAGCAGATTACCCAGCAGTGAGCTGTCGGCCAGGGTTGCGAGGTGAAGGTGAGCAAGAAAGTTCATGGCGCATTATAGGCAGAATCACACCGGCGCAGCCAGTTGTTCAGAATTGCCCACTTTTCCGCTAAACTATGCCGCCTGTTTTTTGAGTCCTGAAGAAGTGATGCATGCGTGTAGCCGATTTTGCCTTTGAATTACCGGAATCTTTGATCGCCCACTATCCGCAGGCGCAGCGCAGCGGATGTCGTCTGCTGTCGCTGGATGGCCCGAGCGGGGCGCTGAACCATGGCGTGTTTACTGATGTGCTGGATAAGCTCAATCCGGGCGATCTGCTGGTGTTCAATAATACCCGGGTGATTCCGGCGCGCGTCTATGGCCGTAAAGCCAGCGGCGGCAAAATTGAGATGCTGGTTGAGCGCATGCTGGATGACAAACGCGTGCTGGCGCACGTGCGCGCCTCCAAAGCGCCGAAGCCGGGTGCCGAATTACTGCTGGGCGACGACGAAAGCGTCAAAGCCACCATGCTGGCGCGCCACGATGCGCTGTTCGAAATTGAGTTTGCGGACGATCGCGCGGTGCTGGATATCCTGAACAGCGTCGGCCATATGCCGCTGCCGCCGTACATCGATCGTCCGGATGAGGAAGCTGACCGCGAGCTGTATCAGACGGTGTACAGCGCGCGCCCCGGCGCGGTGGCAGCGCCGACCGCCGGTCTGCACTTCGATGAGCCGCTGCTGGCGGCGCTGAAGGCGAAAGGCGTGGAGATGGCGTTTGTGACGCTGCACGTCGGCGCTGGCACCTTCCAGCCGGTGCGCGTGGAGAACATCAACGATCACATCATGCACTCTGAATATGCCGAAGTGCCGCAGGACGTGGTGGACGCGGTGCTGGCGTGCAAAGCGCGCGGTAACAAAGTGGTGGCGGTGGGCACCACCTCGGTGCGTTCGCTGGAGAGCGCAGCGCAGGCCTGCCAGGATGGGCTGATCGCGCCGTTTTTCGATGACACGCAGATCTTTATCTATCCGGGCTATCACTATCAGGTGATCGATGCGCTGATCACCAACTTCCACCTGCCGGAATCGACGCTGATTATGCTGGTCTCGGCGTTTGCCGGTTATCAACACACCATGGCGGCTTATCAGAGCGCGGTGGCGGAGCAGTACCGTTTCTTTAGCTACGGGGATGCGATGTACATCACCCGTAATCCACAGGCTCCCGACGAAATCGTTGGTGGCTGAGTAATCAGACTGTTTCTCTGATTATCGAAAGAGGTCAATGTGAAATTTGAATTAGATACCACCGACGGGCGCGCGCGCCGTGGCCGTCTGGTCTTTGATCGCGGCGTCGTGGAAACCCCGGCGTTTATGCCGGTCGGCACCTACGGCACGGTCAAAGGCATGACGCCGGAAGAAGTGAAAGAGACCGGCGCGCAGATCCTGCTGGGTAACACTTTCCACCTGTGGCTGCGTCCGGGGCAGGAGATCATGAAACTGCACGGCGACCTGCACGATTTCATGCACTGGCAGGGACCGATCCTGACCGACTCCGGCGGCTTCCAGGTATTCAGCCTCGGCGATATCCGTAAGATCACCGAAGCCGGCGTGCATTTCCGCAACCCGATCAACGGCGATCCGATTTTCCTCGACCCGGAAAAATCGATGGAGATTCAGTACGATCTCGGCTCCGACATTGTGATGATCTTCGACGAATGTACGCCGTATCCGGCGGACTGGGATTACGCTAAACGCTCGATGGAGATGTCACTGCGCTGGGCGCAGCGCAGCCGCGACCGCTTTGACGCGCTCGGTAACAAAAATGCGCTGTTTGGCATTATTCAGGGCGGGGTTTACGAAGATTTACGTGATGTCTCGGTTAAAGGTCTGGTAGAGATTGGCTTTGATGGGTACGCTGTGGGCGGCCTGGCGGTGGGTGAACCGAAAGAGGACATGCACCGCATCCTGGAACACGTCTGTCCGCAAATTCCGCAAGACAAACCGCGTTATTTGATGGGCGTCGGCAAACCGGAAGATCTGGTGGAAGGCGTTCGCCGCGGTATCGATATGTTTGACTGTGTTATGCCAACGCGTAACGCGCGCAATGGCCATCTGTTCGTCACCGATGGCGTGGTGAAAATCCGCAATGCGAAATACAAAGATGACACCGCGCCGCTGGATGCGGAGTGTGATTGTTACACCTGTCGCAATTACACGCGTGCCTACTTGCATCATCTTGATCGCTGTAACGAAATACTGGGCGCACGTCTGAACACCATCCACAATCTGCGCTATTACCAGCGTCTGATGGCGGGTTTACGCCAGGCCATCGAAGAGGGTAAATTAGAGCACTTTGTTAGCGAGTTCTACCAACGGACGGGCAAAGCGGTTCCACCGTTAAACGTCTGATAATTCTATCAATGAGGGAAATTTAATGAGCTTTTTCATTTCTGACGCCGTGGCCGCAGCTGGCGCTCCGTCTCAGGGAAGTCCGTATTCTCTGGTGATCATGCTGGTGGTTTTTGGTCTGATTTTCTACTTCATGATCCTGCGTCCACAGCAGAAGCGCGCCAAAGATCACAAAAAGCTGATGGATTCCATCTCCAAAGGTGATGAAGTGCTGACCAACGGTGGCCTGGTGGGCCGCGTAACGAAAGTGGCTGAAACCGGCTACATCGCTATCGCCCTGAACGACACCACTGAAGTAGTGATTAAACGTGATTTCGTGGCCGCCGTTCTGCCGAAAGGTACAATGAAGGCGCTGTAATTTATTCTTCCCGAAGGGAACTGCCGTGTTAAACCGTTATCCTTTGTGGAAGTACATCATGCTGGTCGTCGTGATTCTCGTCGGCCTGCTGTATGCGCTTCCTAACCTTTATGGTGAGGATCCGGCCGTTCAGATCACTGGTGCGCGCGGTGGCGCCGCCAGTGAGCAAACGTTGGATCAGATCCAGACCGTATTAAAACAAGACAATATCCAGAGCAAATCCCTCGCGCTGGAAAATGGTGCCATTCTGGCCCGTTTCGCTAACACGGATATTCAGCTGCGCGCGCGTGAAGCCATCACCAATGCGCTGGGCGAAGATTTCGTCGTGGCGCTCAACCTGGCCCCTGCCACACCGCGCTGGCTGACCATGCTGGCCGCTGAACCGATGAAACTCGGCCTCGATCTGCGCGGCGGCGTGCACTTCCTGATGGAAGTCGACATGGATACTGCCCTCGGCAAGCTGCAGGAGCAGAATGCTGATGGCCTGCGCAGCGATCTGCGCGAAAAAAATATCCCCTACACCAACGTTAGCAAAATCGCTAACTACGGCACCGAAATACGCTTCCGCGACGGCGCCAGCCGTGATGCGGCCATCAGCTATCTGACGCCGCGCCATCGCGACCTGGTGATCACCAGCGCTGGCAGCGACACGCTGCGTGCGGTGATGACCGATGCGCGTCTGAGTGAAGCGCGCGAATATGCGGTGCAGCAGAACATTAACATCCTGCGTAACCGTGTGAACCAGCTGGGTGTTGCTGAGCCGCTGGTACAGCGTCAGGGCGCTGACCGCATCGTGGTTGAGCTGCCGGGTATCCAGGATACCGCGCGTGCTAAAGAGATTCTGGGTGCTACCGCAACGCTGGAGTTCCGCCTGGTCAACACCTCGGTGGATCCGAGCGCAGCCGCCAGCGGCCGCGTGCCGGGTGACTCGGAAGTGAAAAAGACGCGTGAAGGTCAGCCGGTGGTGCTGTACAAGCGCGTGATTCTCACCGGTGACCACATTACCGACTCGACGTCCAGTATGGATGAGTACAACCAGCCGCAGGTGAATATCTCGCTTGATGGCGCCGGCGGTAACATTATGTCCAACTTCACTAAGGACAACATCGGCAAGCCGATGGCGACCCTGTTTGTGGAGTACAAGGACAGCGGTAAGAAAGATGCGAACGGTCGTGCGATTCTGGTGAAGCAGGAAGAAGTGATTAACGTGGCGAACATTCAGTCGCGCCTCGGCAACAGCTTCCGAATTACCGGTATCAGCAACCCGAACGAAGCGCGTCAGCTGTCGCTGCTGCTGCGTGCCGGTGCGCTGATTGCGCCAATCCAGATTGTGGAAGAGCGGACCATCGGTCCAACCATGGGCCAGCAGAACATCACGCAGGGTCTCGAAGCCTGTCTGTGGGGTCTGATCGCCTCCATCATCTTTATGGTGGTGTTCTACAAGAAGTTTGGTCTGATTGCGACCAGCGCACTGCTGTGCAACCTGGTGCTGATTGTCGGCATCATGTCACTGTTACCGGGCGCCACGCTCACCATGCCGGGCATTGCCGGTATCGTGCTGACGCTGGCGGTGGCGGTGGATGCTAACGTGTTGATTAACGAACGTATTAAAGAAGAACTGCGTAACGGACGCTCGGTACAGCAGGCGATTCATGAAGGCTACAAAGGCGCCTTCTCCAGTATCGTCGACGCCAACGTCACCACGCTGATTAAAGTTATCATTCTTTATGCGGTCGGTACCGGCTCGATCAAAGGGTTTGCGATCACCACGGCTATCGGTATCGCGACTTCCATGTTCACCGCTATCGTCGGCACCCGTGCCATCGTTAACCTGGTGTACGGCGGCAAACGCATCAATAAGCTGTCTATCTGAGGAGTGCGTTGTGGCACAGGAATATAGTATTGAACAGCTGAACCATGGGCGTAAAGTCGTCGACTTTATGCGCTGGGACACGCTGGCCTTTATCATCTCCGGCCTGCTGATTGTGGCGTCCATCGCCATTATCGGTGTGCGCGGCTTTAACTGGGGGCTCGATTTCACCGGCGGGACGGTGATTGAGATCAACCTCGAGAAGCCGGCGGATCTGGATGCGCTGCGTGACGGGCTGGTGAAGGCAGGCTTTGAGGAGCCGCTGGTACAGAACTTTGGCAGCAGCCGTGATGTGATGGTGCGTATGCCACCGACCACCGGCAATGCAGGCCAGGAGTTGGGCAACAAAGTGGTTGCCTCGATCAACCAGACGACGCAGCAGAACGCGACCGTGAAGCGGATTGAGTTCGTGGGCCCGAGCGTGGGCAGCGATCTGGCGCAGGCCGGGGCGATGGCGCTGCTGTCGGCGCTGATTGCGATTCTGATCTACATCGGCTTTCGCTTTGAGTGGCGTCTGGCGCTGGGCACCGTGCTGGCGCTGGCGCACGACGTGATCATCACCTGCGGCATTCTGTCGCTGTTCCACATTGAGATCGATCTGACGATTGTGGCGTCGCTGATGTCGGTGATTGGTTACTCGCTCAACGATAAGATCGTGGTTTCCGACCGTATTCGTGAGAACTTCCGCAAAATCCGTCGCGGTTCTTCTTACGACATCACTAACGTGTCGCTGACCCAGACGCTGAGCCGTACGTTGATCACCTCGATCACCACGCTGGCGATGATCCTGATCCTGTTCATCTTTGGTGGCGCGCTGCTGAAAGGCTTCTCGCTGACCATGCTGATCGGTGTCACCATCGGTACCGTTTCGTCGATCTACGTGTCGTCCGCGCTGGCGCTGAAGCTGGGCATGAAGCGTGAACACATGCTGGTGCAGAAAGTGGAGAAAGAGGGCGCCGATCAGCCTTCGATTCTGCCGTAATTGTGCCGGAGAAATGAAACGGGCTGCCTGAGTGCAGCCCGTTTTTTTTATGCCTGACGCCAGAGTTACTGGCCTGCAACGACCGTGCTGGCATCCGTCACCGCCTGCACATCATGCACGCGCACGTAGCCGAGCTGACCCGGTGCCAGCCCGCTGAGGCGCAGCGGTACGCTGACCGAACTGCGCGGCATCAGACTGGCGGGCACGGTAATGGTCTGGCTCAGGCTGTCGGCGTTCAGCGGCTTGCCGCTGGCGGGATCCATTTCGCCCCATACCACGCGGGCGCTGAGTGCCGGCACCGGCTTATCATCGGTTGAACGGATATTCAGGTTAGCGCGGCTGCCGCTGGCTTCCCCCTCAACGTGCGACAGCGACAGGCGCAGTTTACCCAGCTGCGTCTGCAGCTCTACCGGCGTATTCGCCTGCGGGAGTAACCATGCGCCCTGCGTCGACTGGCTGTTGAGCTGCCCCTGAATCTCCAGCGCGCTGGCCTGACTGGTCAGTTTGCGCATCTGCTGGTTGAGCTGGCTCACTTCCTGATGCAGCGCTTTGACCTGAGGTGAAGCGGGGGTGGAGCTGCAACCACTGAGCACCAGCGCAGCAAGCGCTGCCGGCACCCAAATCATCCTGAACGTCATGCAATGTCCTTCCGGTTATTTAGGGATACGTAAAACCTGGCCGGGATAGATCTTATCAGGATGCGTCAGCATTGGCTTGTTCGCTTCAAAGATCTTGTTGTATTCGTTCGGCGTGCCGTACACCTGCTTCGAGATAGCGCTCAGGGTATCGCCTTTTTTCACCGTGTAGAATTCGGCCTGCGTGGCGCTGTCACTGGTGGTGACGTTATCTTCCACTTTGGTGATGCCGGCCACGTTACCCGCCGCCACCAGAATCTTCTCTTTCAACTCCTGCGAGATACCGTCACCGCTGACCTTCACGGTATCGCCCTGGACATCGACTTTCACTTTATCGCTGTCGGGCAGGCCGAGTTGATTAATGTGCTCCTGCAGCTTTTTGCTCTGGTCATCGCCGCCTGACACCGCATCCCACAGTTTTTCACCCGCTTCTTTGACGAAATTGAATAAACCCATACATCCTCCTGTCATTAAGCCGGATTGGCTCTCTAAGCTTAGTAACTTTTCACGGTTTGCTGTAACCGTCAGGCGTCGCTGTGAGCCAGGTGGCGATTCTCCGCCCTGTATTTTGTTGCAACCGGGAACGCGCTACACTATCTGCCCCCAATTCTCGCGACAGGAAACGTCATGCATTGCCCATTCTGCTCCGCTGTGGACACCAAAGTGATTGATTCACGTCTGGTTAGTGAGGGCTCCTCAGTGCGCCGCCGCCGCCAGTGCCTGGTATGCCATGAGCGTTTTACCACCTTTGAAGTGGCCGAGCTGGTAATGCCGCGCGTGGTGAAAAGCAACGACGTGCGCGAACCCTTTAACGAAGATAAGCTGGCCAGCGGCATGATGAAGGCGCTGGAGAAGCGTCCGGTGAGCGCGGATGCCGTCGACAACGCGGTCAATCACATCAAAACCCAGCTGCGCGCCACCGGCGAACGTGAAATTCCCAGCAAGCTGATTGGTAACCTGGTGATGGAAGAGCTGAAGAAGCTGGATAAAGTCGCTTATATTCGCTTCGCATCGGTGTACCGCAGTTTTGAAGATATTCGTGACTTTGGCGAAGAGATCGCCCGCTTACAGGATTAATCCATGACCGATGCGCACTACATGGCGCGCGCGCTGGAACTGGCGCGGCGCGGACAATATACCACCACCCCGAATCCTAACGTCGGATGCGTTATCGTGCGCGATGGTGAGATCGTGGGCGAAGGCTGGCATCAGCGCGCCGGTGAACCGCACGCGGAAGTGCACGCGCTGCGCATGGCGGGTGACCGCGCACGCGGTGCGACCGCGTATGTCACGCTGGAACCCTGCAGCCATCACGGTCGGACGCCGCCGTGCTGCGATGCGCTGATTGCCGCCGGCGTCAGCCGGGTGGTCGCGGCGATGCAGGATCCTAATCCGCAGGTGGCCGGGCGCGGCTTGTATCGTTTACAGCAGGCCGGCATCGACGTGAGTCACGGCCTGATGATGAACGACGCGGAAGCACTGAATCGCGGTTTTCTCAAACGCATGCGCACCGGTTTTCCGTGGATTCAGCTCAAACTTGGCGCCTCGCTGGATGGTCGTACCGCCATGGCCAGCGGCGAAAGCCAGTGGATCACTTCGGCAGCGGCAAGGCGCGATGTGCAACGTTTACGTGCCCGCAGTTCAGCTATCCTTACCACCAGCGCCACCGTGCTGGCGGACAATCCGTCGCTGACGGTGCGCTGGGATGAACTGAGCGAGACCGTGCGCCAGCAGCTGGATGAGAGCCAGCTGCGTCAGCCGGTGCGGGTGGTGATCGACAGCCAGCAGCGCGTGACGCCGCAGCACCGTTTGATCGCCCAGCCCGGCGAAACCTGGCTGATGCGCACGGAGGCTGATGCACAAAGCTGGCCGCCGGGCGTGAGCCAGATTGAGGTGCCGCCGCGCGGTGAGCAGCTCGATCTGGTGGCGATGATGATGCTGCTCGGTCAGCGTCAGATCAACAGCGTGTGGGTCGAGGCCGGTGCCGGTCTGGCCGGTGCGCTGCTGCAGGCCGGACTGGTGGATGAACTGATCGTTTATCTGGCGCCGAAACTGCTGGGTAACGCCGCGCGCGGCCTGTGTGCGCTGCCGGGACTGGAAACGCTGGCCGATGCGCCAGCGCTGAATTTTAGCGACGTGCGTCAGGTTGGCGACGATTTACGGCTGACCCTGACACCACGCTGAGCATGCACGGAAAAGCCTGAGCGCGTTGCCGAAGAGTATGATAGAATCCGCCCCCTTCTGCGGGGCCATAAAACAAACACCCAAAGGATATGTATGAAAGTTATCGAAGCTGCTGTTGCCACGCCTGATGCCAATATTGCCATCGTAATCGCGCGTTTTAACCATTTCATCAATGACAGCCTGCTGGACGGTGCAGTTGACGCGCTGAAGCGTATTGGCCAGGTCAAAGCGGAAAACATCACCGTGGTCTGGGTACCGGGCGCTTACGAGCTGCCGCTGGCGGCACGCGCCCTGGCGAAAACCGGCAAGCACGACGCGATCGTTGCACTGGGCACGGTGATCCGTGGCGGTACCGCACACTTCGAATACGTGGCGGGTGAAGCCAGCTCCGGCATCGCTCACGTAGCGATGAACAGCGAAATTCCGGTGACCTTCGGCGTCCTGACCACCGAAAACATCGAGCAGGCGATTGAACGCGCCGGCACTAAAGCGGGTAACAAAGGCGCCGAAGCGGCCCTGACCGCACTTGAAATGATTAACGTATTGAAAGCCATCAAAGCCTGATTTTTGTAAGGGGAATTTTGTGAAACCTGCTGCTCGTCGTCGCGCCCGTGAGTGCGCTGTCCAGGCGCTTTACTCCTGGCAGTTGTCTAACAACGACATTGCCGATGTGGAATACCAGTTTCTGGCGGAACAAGACGTCAAAGACGTCGATATTAGCTATTTCCGCGAACTGCTGGCCGGTGTGGCGACCAACAGCGCGTTCCTGGACGGCCTGATGAAGCCTTACCTGTCGCGCCAGCTGGAAGAGCTGGGCCAGGTAGAAAAAGCCATCCTGCGCATTTCGCTCTATGAACTGAGCAAGCGTGACGATGTGCCGTACAAAGTGGCGATCAACGAAGGTATCGAACTGGCTAAAGTGTTTGGTGCTGAAGACAGCCATAAATTTGTTAACGGCGTGCTGGATAAAGCCGCTCCGCAAATTCGACCGAACAAAAAATAAGTGCAAAAGGCCGGCTCACCGGCCTTTTTTCATTGAGACCTGACTTATGTCCTGTGGTGAATTCGAACTGATCGCACGTTATTTTAACCGCGTCACCAGCTCCCGCCGCGATGTGGAGAAGGGAATTGGTGACGACTGCGCGTTACTTAACGTGCCGGAAAAACAGACGCTGGCCATCAGCACCGATACGCTGGTGGCGGGCGTGCATTTCTTACGTGATATCCATCCGGCCGATCTCGGCTACAAAGCGCTGGCGGTTAACCTGAGCGACCTGGCGGCGATGGGCGCCGATCCGGCATGGTTAACGCTGGCGTTAACCCTGCCCGAAGTGGATGAGCCGTGGCTGGCGGCGTTCAGCGACAGCCTGTTTGAGCTGCTGGATTATTACGATATGCAGCTGATAGGCGGCGATACCACGCGCGGGCCGCTCAGCCTGACGCTGGGCATTCATGGCCTGGTGCCGGCCGGCCGTGCGCTGAAGCGCGCCGGGGCCAAACCGGGTGACTGGATTTTTGTCACCGGCACGCTGGGCGACAGCGCTGCTGGTCTGTCGCTGCTGCAGCACCATCATCGCCTGAACGATCCGGCGGTGCATGAAGTGCTGATCAAGCGCCATCTGCGCCCGATGCCGCGTGTGCTGCAGGGCCAGGCGCTGCGCAATCTGGCGACATCAGCCATCGATCTGTCCGATGGCCTGATCTCCGATCTCGGCCACATTCTCACCGCCAGCCGCGTCGGTGCCCGCATCAATCTGGATGCGCTGCCGCTGTCGGCTGCGTTGCGCGATCACTTTGAGCCTGAGCAGGTGCTGCGCTGGGCGCTGAGCGGGGGTGAAGATTATGAGCTGTGCTTTACCGTGCCGGAAGTCAATCGTGGTGCGCTGGATGTGGCGCTGGGCCATCTTGGCGTGGCGTATACCTGCATCGGCCAGATCGCGCCGGAAGCAGAAGGGCTGACGCTGCTGGAGAACGGCAAGCCGCGCAGTTTCCATCACAAGGGATTTGATCACTTTGACGCTAAATAAAGATGTGGCTAAAAGCCGTCTGCGCATGGCCAATCCGTGGCACCTGCTGGCGACCGGTTTTGGCAGCGGCCTGAGCCCGATTATGCCCGGCACCGCCGGTTCAATTGCCGCCATTCCCTTCTGGTGGCTGATGACGCTGCTGCCGCTGCAGCTGTATTCGCTGCTGGTGCTGATTGGCATTAGCGTGGGTGTCTACCTGTGTCACCGCACCGCGCGTGATATGGGTGTGCACGACCATGGCAGCATCGTGTGGGATGAGTTCATCGGCATGTGGATTACGCTGATGGCGATACCTGCGATGAGCTGGCAATGGGTGCTGGCCGGCTTTGTGATTTTCCGTATTTTTGACATGTGGAAGCCGTGGCCGATTCGCTGGTTCGACCGTAACGTGCATGGCGGCATGGGCATTATGGTTGATGACATTATCGCCGGGGTCATTTCAGCGGCGATTTTGTATGGGTTGGGGCTGGTGCTTTAATGCGCCAAATGTGCATGAATGCGCACCCTACAGAAAGCGTTGCCATGAATGCCTAGCCCACAGCAGGTCGCCATGCATGCATTGCCTGTGACATCAGGTCGCCCTAAAGGCGACCTGACTGGACCGTTACTCGAATCCCACCACCGGATGCGGTTGATAGACGCTCTCCAGCTCGGCGATATCGGTTGAACTCAGCTCCACGTCGACGGCTTTCACCAGCTCGGCAAACTGCTGCTCGCGCGAGGCACCAATAATCGGCGCGGTAACCACCGGCTTATGCAGCAGCCACGCCAGCGCCACCTGCGCGCGCGTCACGCCTTTGTCCGCAGCCACCGTTGCCAGCCGTTGCGCAATCGCCGCGTCATTCTCTTCGGTGCCGGTATAGAGTTTTTCCATTACGTTATCCGACACCGAACGCGCAGTGGTTTCTCCCCACGGACGCGTCAGCTTACCGCGCGCCAGCGGGCTCCACGGCAGCACCGCGATGCCTTCGCGCTGGCACAGCGGATGCATCTCCTTCTCTTCTTCGCGCTGAATCAGGTTGTACTGATCCTGCATACTGACAAAACGCGCCCAGCCATGCTGCTGCTGTAACTGCAGCGCCTGCGCAAACTGGGTGGCATGCATCGAGGAAGCCCCGATGTAACGCGCTTTGCCTGACCGCACTACCTGATCGAGCGCTTCCAGCGTCTCTTCAATCGGCGTGGCGTAATCCCAGCGATGAATCTGCAGCAGATCGACATACTCCATACCAAGCCGCGTCAGGCTGTCATCAATCGACTGCAGAATATTGGTGCGCGACAGCCCCTGCGACAGGTTGCTCAGCGGAAAGTAGACTTTGGTCGCCACCACCACCCGATCGCGCTGCGCATAATCTTTGAGCGCGCGGCCGAGGATCTCCTCACTGCTGCCATCGGAGTAGCTGTTAGCGGTGTCGAAGAAGTTGATGCCCGCGTCCAGCGCCTGCTTAATCAGCGGTCGGCTGCTCTCTTCCGGCAGCGTCCAGGCGTGATTACCGCGCAGCGGATCGCCATAGGTCATACAGCCTAAACAGAGACGTGAAACCTGCAGATCGGTCTGGCCTAAACGAACGGTTTTCATGAAGGGCTCCTGCTCTTATGCGTGGGGTTTTACCCTCAAGCATAGCAGCAGGAGCGGGGAAGGGCGGTTACTGCGCCAGCCAGGCGGCGATTTGCTGCTGGATGCCTGCGGCGTCCAGCTGATAATCCTGACGCACTTCTTCCTGCGTCCCCTGCGGAATGAACTCATCCGGCAGGCCGAGGTTAAGCACCGGCACGCGCAGGCGTTTCGCCATCACGTATTCGTTGACGCCGCTGCCGGCACCGCCTTTGATCGCGCCTTCTTCCAGCGTAATCAGCGCGTCGTGGCTGGCCGCCAGTTCGCTAATCAGGGCTTCATCCAGCGGCTTAACAAAGCGCATGTCGACCAGCGTGGCGTTGAGCGCGTCGGCGGCGGCCTGCGCTTCCGGCAGCAGAGTACCAAAGTTGAGGATGGCCAGCTGCTCGCCGCGACGCCGGATGACCCCTTTGCCAAGCGGCAGGCTGGCCAGCGGTTCCAGCGTGGCGCCGGTACCGGTGCCGCGCGGATAGCGCACCGCGCTCGGGCCGTCCTGATAGTGGTAGCCGGTGTAAAGCATCTGACGACACTCGTTTTCATCGCTTGGCGTCATGATCACCATGCCCGGCACGCAGCGCAGATAGGCGATATCAAACGCCCCCTGGTGCGTCTGTCCGTCGGCACCCACGATACCGCCGCGATCGATAGCAAACAGGACCGGCAATTGCTGAATTGCCACGTCGTGAATCACCTGGTCGTAGGCGCGCTGCAGGAAGGTGGAGTAAATCGCCACCACCGGCTTATAACCGCCGATGGCCATGCCTGCGGCAAACGTCACCGCATGCTGCTCGGCGATCGCCACGTCAAAATACTGCTGCGGATAATCACGCGAGTAGCTCACCATGCCGGAGCCTTCGCGCATGGCCGGCGTCACTGCCATCAGTCGCGCATCGTCGGCGGCCATCTCGCTAAGCCAGTTACCAAAAATTTTCGAGTAGCTCGGCAGGCCCGGCGCGCTTTTCGGCAGCGAGCCGCTGGCCGGATCGAATTTTGGCACCGCGTGCCAGGTAATCGGATCTTCTTCCGCCGGCGCGTAGCCCTTGCCCTTTTTGGTCATGATGTGCAGGAACTGCGGCCCTTTCAGATCGCGCATATTCTTCAGCGTGCTGACCAGCGTCAGCACATCGTGACCGTCGACCGGACCGATATAGTTAAAGCCCAGCTCCTCAAACAGCGTGCCCGGCACCACCATGCCTTTCAGGTGCTCTTCGGTGCGCTTCACCAGCTCTTTGATCGGCGGCAGCCCGCCCAGCACGCGCTTGCCGCCTTCGCGCAGGCGTGAATAGGTTTTCCCCGAGAGAATCTGCGCCAGGCGATTGTTCAGCGCGCCCACGTTTTCAGAGATCGACATTTCGTTGTCGTTGAGGATCACCAGCATGTCCGGCTTGATATCACCAGCGTGGTTCATGGCTTCAAACGCCATGCCCGCGGTAATCGCGCCGTCGCCAATAATACAGGCGGTGCGGCGACCTTTGCCTTCGCGTTCGGCGGCCACGGCCATGCCGAGACCGGCGCTGATGGACGTCGACGAGTGGCCCACGCTCAGCACGTCATATTCGCTTTCGCCGCGCCACGGGAACGGGTGCAGGCCATTTTTCTGACGGATAGTGCCGATACGGTCGCGGCGGCCGGTCAGAATCTTGTGCGGATAGGCCTGATGGCCGACGTCCCACACCAGATGATCAAACGGGGTGTTGTATACATAATGCAACGCGACGGTCAGCTCGACGACGCCCAGACCCGAAGCAAAGTGGCCGGACGAGCGGCTCACGCTGTCCAGCAGATACTGACGCAGCTCGTCGCACAGGTCCGGAAGTTTTTCTTTAGGCAGTAAACGTAATTCCTGAACCGTGCCTGCTAACGCCAGTGTCGGGTATTTTGCAATATCAAAACTCATCAGAGACTCATTATATAAGTTATTTATCGCGTTCAATTATAAAGCTGGCCAGCGCCTGCAGAGCGGACGTGTCATACGACTGTGCCGCCAGCACCTCCAGCGCGCCCAGTGCTTCGCGATAGAGATCCTGCGCTTTGGCCCGCGCGTTATCCAGTCCCAGCAGCGCCGGGTAAGTGCTTTTCCCCAGCGCCTGATCGGCTCCCTGGGTTTTGCCCAGAACGGCGGTATCGCCGACCACATCAAGGATGTCATCCTGCACCTGAAACGCCAGTCCGATGGCGTTGGCGTAGATATCCAGCTGCGGCAGCGCATCGCGGCCCGCGGCACCCGCAGTGAGGGCGCCGAGACGCACGGCGGCGCGGATCAGCGCGCCGGTTTTATGGCGATGGATCTGCTCCAGCTGGTTCAGGTCCACGGATTGGCCTTCGGCGGCTAAATCCAGCGCCTGGCCACCGCACATGCCGGCCACGCCGCTGGCCTGCGCCAGTTCGGAAATCATGGCAATGCGATCCTGCGGGCTTACGCCGGGCATCGGCTGGTCCGCAAGAATGGTAAACGCCAGGGTTTGCAGGGCATCGCCGGCCAGAATCGCCGTGTCTTCGCCATATTTGATATGGCAGGTTGGCTGCCCGCGACGTAACGCATCGTCGTCCATCGCCGGCAGGTCATCATGAATCAATGAGTAAGCGTGAATGCACTCCACCGCTGCGGCGGGGGCATCCAGGCTGGCCGCCTCGGCGCGCAGCATCTCGCCAGTGGCATACACCAGAAACGGGCGCAGGCGCTTACCGCCTAATAGTGCCCCATATTGCATGGCGTTCACCAGAGGAGAACTCTGAAAAGGAAGTGGATCTATTAAGCGCGTCAACGCCTGGTTCACGCGCTCATGGTAGGCGCGCTGCAGTTGCACGAAATCCATTACTCATTTTCCGGCGTGAAAGGGGTGAGCGGGGCGTCTTTGTCGTCGCTCAGCAGAATCTGCACGCGCTGTTCCGCCGCCTGCAGGGTTTGCTGGCCGCTGCGTGCCAGCTGTACGCCGCGCTCGAATTCATTCAGCGCCTCTTCCAGCGGCAGTTCGCCACTCTCCAGACGGCTGACAATTTGTTCCAGCTGCTGCAGTGCGTTTTCAAAACTCACGGGCGCTTCGGCTTTTTTCGGCATAATCAGTGTCGACTCACAGGTTGGGACATTATGTTGCAATCGGTCATGGTAGCCGACGGGCATTGATTAGCAAAATAATCAATGCGGCGAAGGTTGCTTACAGCAGTCACCCGACAAAGGTGATATACTTGCGCGCCTCGGATGCGGTGGCTGATGCCAACCCGCAATTATATGATTTTACCAGCTAAGTGTTGATGATTTTAGCACTTATTTGCCCAACGAAGCTGTGTCGCCATGAAGTTTATCATCAAGCTCTTCCCTGAAATCACCATCAAAAGTCAGTCGGTGCGCCTGCGCTTTATTAAAATTCTGACCGGTAACATCCGTAATACCCTGCGCACCCTCGACGAAGAGATCGCCGTGGTGCGCCACTGGGATCACATCGAAGTGCGCGCGAAGAAGGAAGCGCTGCGTGCCACCGTCACGGAAGAGCTGACGCGCATTCCCGGTATCCACCATGTGCTGGCGGTCGAAGACCGCGCCTATACCGACATGCACGATATCTTCGAGCAGACGCTGGCGCTCAACCGCGAGCGGCTGGAAGGCAAGAGCTTCTGCGTGCGCGTGAAGCGTCGCGGCAAGCACAGCTTTAGCTCGCAGGATGTGGAGCGCTACGTCGGCGGCGGTCTCAATCAGCACATTGAAAGCGCGCGCGTGCAGCTGAATCATCCGGATGTGACGGTGAATCTGGAGATTGAAGACGATCGTCTGCTGCTGATTACCGGCCGCTATGAAGGCCTGGGCGGCTTCCCGATCGGCACCCAGGAAGATGTGCTGTCGCTGATTTCCGGCGGCTTTGACTCCGGCGTCTCCAGCTATATGCTGATGCGCCGCGGCTGTCGCGTGCACTACTGCTTCTTTAACCTTGGCGGCGCGGCGCATGAAATCGGCGTGCGTCAGGTGGCGCACTATCTGTGGCAGCGTTTTGGCCGTTCACATCGCGTGCGTTTTGTCGCCATCAATTTTGAGCCGGTGGTGGGCGAGATTCTGGAAAAAGTTGATGACGGCCAGATGGGCGTGGTGCTGAAGCGCATGATGGTACGTGCGGCATCGATGGTGGCTGAGCGTTACGGCGTGCAGGCGCTGGTGACCGGTGAGGCGCTGGGCCAGGTCTCCAGCCAGACGCTGACTAACCTGCGTTTGATTGATAACGCGTCCGACACGCTGATTCTACGCCCGCTGATCTCGCACGATAAAGAGCACATCATCAATATTGCGCGTCAGATCGGCACCGAAGACTTCGCCCGCACCATGCCGGAGTACTGCGGCGTGATTTCGAAAAGCCCCACGGTGAAAGCGGTAAAGGCGAAGATTGAAGCCGAAGAGCAGAACTTCGATTTCGACATTCTGCAGCGCGTGGTGCAGGAAGCCAGCAACGTCGATATCCGTGAAATCGCGGAGCAGACGGAAGAAGAAGTGGTGGAAGTGGAAACCGTGGCGTCATTCAGCGGCAACGATGTGGTGCTGGATATCCGTTCAATTGATGAACAGGACGACAAGCCGCTGGCGCTGACCGGAGTGGAAGTGAAATCGCTGCCGTTCTATAAGCTGAGCACTCAGTTCGGCGATCTCGATCAGAGCAGAACCTGGTTGCTGTACTGCGATCGCGGCGTGATGAGCCGGTTGCAGGCGTTGTATCTGCATGAGCAGGGCTTTAAGAACGTGAAGGTGTACCGTCCGTAACCGCGGCGGGAGTTAAGCCTGGCGCGCCTGATTTCGGGTGCACGGGCAAAACCCGGTGCGCAGGAATGCGCACCCTGTAATCACCGCGACGAATAAAACTGTGCGCTGATCCCGTGAGGTCGCCATTGATGGCGACTTTTTTTATGCGCGCTCTTCAAATTCCTGATAATTATAAATCCCTGCCGCCAGCACCAGCTGTGATGCGACTTCACGCGCTTGCTCTTTATCCACCAGCAGATCAATCAGCTTCAGGGCAAAATCGATCGCCGTGCCCGGCCCCTGGCTGGTCAGCAGATTAACGCGCGGATCCCACACCACGCGGCGCTCCATCCATTTCTCCTCCGGAATGGTGTGCTTCAGGCCGGGAAAACCGGTCATATTGCCCACCGGAAACAGGTCATGCGGCACCAGCACCGTGCCCGGCGCGGCACAGATCGCCGCGACAATTTTGCCTGACAGATGACACTGGCGTACCGTCTCCACCAGCAGCGGGCTGTCGCGGAAGGTTTCAGCGCCTTTGAGGCCGCCCGGCAGGACGATGGCGGCAAAATCGTTATCCGCCACTTCAACCAGCGGTGCGTCAGCCAGCAGGCGTACGCCGCGGGAGCAGACAATCTCGCGCGTGCCGTCGCTCTCCACGCTGGCGGTGGTCACCTTCAGGCCGGCGCGGACCAGCAGGTCAATGGTGGTGACTGCTTCGGTCTCTTCACTGCCATGGGCCAGGCAAACCAGCACTGATGCGTTCGCGCTCATATTGGGACTCCTTGCGTTTAATCAGGTCGTACAGGCGGGTGTTTTCCGGCAGTGCAATCCCCTGCGCGCGGGCGCGGCGCAGCAGGTAGCCGGTAATGTAATCAATTTCAGTCTGACGCTGCGCACGCACATCCTGCAGCATTGAGGAGACGTTGGCGGCGGTGCTGTCGATGACGTCGTAAATAATGTCGCGCAGGTTATCCAGCGCAATGTGCTGGCCCTCGCGCTCCATCACCCAGGCCAGCTCCTCGCACAGCCGTTTAATCTGCTCCGGCCAGGCGCGCAGCGCGCCGTTCTGGCAGTCGTGCTCAACCGTCAGCGTGTTGATCACGCAGTTAACTGCCAGCTTGCGCCAGCTGGCGGACGCGATGTTATCGTGCCACGCCACGTCCGGCAGCGCCTGATGCAGAATATCGGCGATATCGCTCAGCGCCGCGCTTTCGCGGCTGGCAGGCCCGATGTGGGTGATGCCCTGCGCGACATGTTTAATCACCGTGCCGTCGCGCATCGCCGCGTGCGTGGTGATGCCGCGCAGCAGCGGTTGCTGCACTTCTTTGAGCTCTTCGATCGTACCCATGCCGTTGTGCAGCAGCAGGATCGGCGCGTGGCGCGGCAGCACGCTTTGCAGGTTTTTCACCGCAGGTGAAACCTGTGGCGCTTTCAGGGTCACCAGTAGCAGCTGGCTTTCAGCCAGAAACAGCGGATCGTTAGCGATGAAGGTGTGATTGCTGACGTGGCCCTGCGGATCAACCACGTTGACCGAACAGTACGGCTGCGGTACGCGCAGCCAGCCCTGAACGTCATGTCCCTGGCGTGCAAGGGCCGCGAGCCAGATTTGCCCCAGGGCGCCGCAACCCAACACGGTAATTTTCATTATGCCTCCCGCTGGCGGGTGGGTGAATGGGTGTCACACCCTTAATTATAGCTTTCCGCGTCGCGTGTTTTATTAGCGCGACAAGACGCGTATTATGCATGTCACTTTAGTATCAGGAGAAGAAAAGATGCCATCTTTCGATATCGTTTCCGAAGTCGAACTGCCGGAAGTGCGTAATGCGGTGGAGAATGCCAACCGTGAGATCTCAACCCGTTTCGATTTCCGCAACGTGAGCGCCAGCTTTGAGCTCAACGAAAAGAATGAGACCATCAAAGTCACCAGCGAATCGGATTTTCAGGTGAAGCAGCTGGTGGATATTCTGCGTGAAAAGCTGCTGAAGCGCGGCATTGAAGGCGCGGCGATTGAAGTACCGGAAGAGATTGTGCACAGCGGTAAAAGCTGGAGCGTTGAAGCGAAGCTGAAAAAAGGCATCGAAAGCGATGTCGCGAAGAAAATCGTTAAGCTCATCAAAGACAGCAAACTGAAAGTGCAGACGCAGATTCAGGGTGAAGAGCTGCGCGTCACCGGTAAATCCCGCGACGATCTGCAGGGTGCGATGGCGCTGGTGCGCGGTGGCAACCTGGGGCAGCCGTTCCAGTTCAAAAACTTCCGCGATTAATCCCCTCTGTCGCGTGCCGCACGACGATACAGCGTGCTGCGCGCGACCCCCAGCGCCTGCGCCGCTTTACTGATATTGCCGTCATAGCGCTGCAGCGTTTCACTGATCAGCTGTTCATCGTGGCGTTCGCGCAGCGGCGGTGCCGGCGGGCGGCGATACTCTGCCGGCAAGTGACTTTCCGTCAGCGTTTCGCCCTCATCGGCGAGCGCCAGCAGCACGCGCAGCAGACTGCGTAGCTGGCGCACATTGCCCGGCCATGGCTGCTGCGCCAGCGCCGTCAGCAGTGCCGGGGACAGCTGTACGCCACGCTGCGCGGCTCCCAGCTCCTGCCATAAATCGCGGATAAACCCGGCGACGTTCGGCCAGGCGCGCAGCGGCGGAAGGGTCAGCGCGAACTCCTGCAGACGATAGAGCAAATCTTCACGAAATTCGCCGGCGGCCACGCGCTGGGCCAGATCGCGATGCGTGGCGCAAATCACGGCAAAATTCACCGGCCAGCTGCGACTGGAGCCGAGCGGCGCCACCTCTTTTTCCTGCAGCACGCGCAGCAAACGGGTCTGCAGCGTCAGCGGCATATCACCGATTTCATCCAGAAACAGCACGCCGCCATCCGCTTCGCGAATTTTGCCGATGTAGCCATTTTTACTGGCGCCGGTAAATGCGCCGGGCTGGTAGCCAAACAGTTCGGATTCAATCAGCGCTTCGGGGATGGCGGCACAGTTGATGGCGACAAACTTGCCCGTGCGCCAGCGGCTTTGCTGGTGCAGAGCACGGCTGACATACTCCTTGCCGCTGCCGGTTTCACCATAAATGCACAGCGAAACGCCGGCATCCAGCAACCGCACCATTTTTGCGCCGTCAGCTCCCAGCACGCGCGGCAGGTCATGCGTGCGACTGTCCGGCACGCTGACGTGGCTGCGCTGCGGCGCGCGCAGGCGGAACCAGTAGCGCTGCGTGCCAATGTCGACCGCGGCGGGAACGCTGTTGGCCTGCTGCTGCAGTTGCGGAAACAGCTGCTGAAACGTCAGGCTGGCAAAGCGGTCGGCGCTGAGAGCCAGTTCGCGCATCGCCAGCCGGTTGGCTGCGGTCAGCACATTGTCAGAGAATACCAGCAGCAGTTCATCACTGGTGTCGATGCCCTGCGGCTGCGGATGCAGACTGAGCAGCCACTGCTGCGGATGCAGGCTCTGCTTCACCCACAGGTACTCGATCTGCTTTGCCGCTGCTTTCACCCGGTTCAGGGTATGCGGATGCGGAAAGTGTGCCGGACCCGAGATATCCAGCACGCCGGCTATCTGGCCGTTGGGCATCTGCAACGGCATCGCGGCGCAGTACAGACCCTGATTGCGCGTCAGGAAATGCTGCTGGCCATCAATTTCACAGCCGTCATCAATCGCCAGCGCGGTGCCAATCGCATTGGTGCCGCGTCCGCATTCACTCCACAGATTACCGGGTGCCAGGGCAAAGCGCTGGGCTTTCTCCAGCGCCTGCATATCGCCAAAGGTGTTCAGCACCAGCCCGCTGGCATCGGTCAGGATCACCACCGACTGCGTCTCCGCCATCTGCTGCGCCAGCTGGCGGATGACCGGCTGCGCAAACTGCTGCAACCCGGCGTTGCTGGCCAGCACATCGGCCAGCTCGCCCTGACGCACGCGCGGGAAATCGTCGGCGCTGCGCTCTAATCCATACAGCTGGCTGCGGAACCAGGAGTCGCTTAACAACGGGTTAGCGTGCACGGCAGACGCGGCTGAATTTCCCTGCATGAGTGACCTCAGAACGGCGTGTAAGTGTTGCAACATTGTAGCGTTCGGGTTTCTGCACTGTTGCGATACGCAACACAGATACCGCGTTTGTCCTGGGGAACTGGCAGGGTTGCTGGTAGGGGGATTTTATTTGATTGATAAATAACGAATTTATTGCTTTTTCGCCTGATGAGAAAAAACTGGCACGCGCGCTGCAATACCAACACAGGCAGTTGCGCTGCCTGTTCAGACCCTCTGACCTGATAATAAGGAGTTTGCGATGCGTTATGCACATCCCGGCACGCCCGGCGCGCTGGTCTCTTTCCAGGCGACCTACGGCAACTATATCGCCGGCAACTTCACCGAGCCGCTGAGCGGCCAGTACTTTATGAACACCTCGCCGGTAGACGGCAGCGATATCGCTCAGTTCCCGCGCTCCGACGCGCGCGATATCGATCTGGCGCTGGATGCCGCGCATCAGGCTGCGGATGCGTGGGGCAAAACCAGCGTACAGCAGCGCGCCAACCTGCTGCTGCAGGTGGCCGATCGCATGGAAGCCAGTCTCGAGAAGCTGGCGGTAGCGGAGAGCTGGGATAACGGTAAACCGATTCGCGAGACGCTCAACGCCGATCTGCCGCTGGCGGTCGACCATTTTCGCTACTTTGCCGGCTGCCTGCGCGCGCAGGAGGGCAGCACCGCTGAGATCGACGAAACCACGGTGGCCTATCACTTCCACGAGCCGCTCGGCGTAGTCGGACAGATCATCCCGTGGAATTTCCCGCTGCTCATGGCGGCGTGGAAGCTGGCACCGGCGCTGGCCGCCGGTAACTGCGTGGTGCTGAAACCGGCTGAGCAGACGCCGCTTGGTATTACGCTGCTGATGGAGCTGATTGGCGATCTGTTCCCTCCGGGCGTGCTGAATGTAGTGCAGGGCTTTGGCCGCGAAGCCGGCGAAGCGCTGGCCACCAGCAAGCGCATCGCTAAAATTGCCTTTACCGGATCCACGCCGGTCGGGCGGCATATCATGGCCTGTGCGGCGGAGAACATCATTCCCTGCACCGTCGAGCTGGGCGGCAAATCACCCAACATCTACTTCGCGGATGTGATGTCGGGCGAAGAGGCGTTCATCGAGAAAGCGGTCGAGGGGCTGGTGCTGGGCTTCTTTAATCAGGGTGAAGTCTGTACCTGTCCTTCGCGCGCGTTGATTCATGAATCGATCTACCAGCCCTTTATGGAGCGGGTGCTGGCCAAGGTTGCCACCATTCGCCGTGGCGATCCGCTCGATACCGACACCATGATCGGGGCTCAGGCTTCGCGCCAGCAATTCGATAAAATCCTGTCCTATATCAACATCGCCCGTGAAGAAGGCGGTCAGATTCTGACAGGGGGCGAGCGTGCGCATATCGCCGCGGAGCTGGATAACGGATTCTATATCCAGCCCACCCTGATCAAGGGCAGCAACCAGATGCGCTGTTTCCAGGAGGAGATTTTTGGGCCAGTGATTGGCGTCACCACATTCCACGATGAGGCAGAGGCGCTCGCGATCGCCAATGAAACCCAGTTTGGTCTGGGCGCGGGCGTGTGGACGCGCGATACCAATCTGGCGTATCGCATGGGTCGCGGCATTAAAGCCGGTCGCGTCTGGACCAACTGCTATCACATCTATCCCGCCCATGCGGCATTCGGTGGCTACAAGCAGTCGGGCGTCGGGCGTGAGACCCACAAAATGGCGCTCAGCGCCTATCAGCAAACCAAAAATCTGCTGGTCAGCTATGGCACAGCGCCACTGGGGCTGTTCTGAGTCTGCATCCGTTCAAATGGAGAGTGAAAGATGAATATGCAAATCAAAACCACCATGAAAGCCGCGATTGTAAAGGCGTTTGGTGAACCGCTGGTGATTGAGCAGGTGCCGGTGCCGTCCGTTGGGCCAGGGCAGATTCTGGTGAAAATCGCCGCCACCGGCGTGTGCCATACCGACCTGCACGCCGCCGAAGGCGACTGGCCGATCAAGCCCAATCCGCCGTTTATTCCCGGCCATGAAGGCGTCGGGCAGGTGGTGGCCATTGGCGAAGGGGTGAAACATCTCAAACTGGGCGATCGCGTCGGTGTACCGTGGCTCTACTCGGCGTGTGGTCACTGCGAGCACTGCCTCGACAGCTGGGAAACGCTGTGTCTGTCGCAGCAGAATGCCGGCTATTCGGTCAACGGCAGCTTTGCCGAGTACTGCCTGGCGGATGCCAACTACGTCGGCATCATTCCGGATAACGTTGAGTTTAATGAAGTGGCACCGATTCTGTGTGCTGGCGTAACCGTCTATAAAGGCCTGAAGATGACCGATACCAAACCGGGTGACTGGGTGGTGGTTTCCGGCATCGGCGGCCTGGGGCACATGGCTATTCAGTATGCGGTGGCGATGGGGCTCAACGTGGCGGCGGTCGACATCGACGACGATAAGCTGGCATTTGCCAAACGGCTCGGTGCCAGCGTGGTTGCCAATGCGAAGCAGGTCGATCCGGCGAAAGTGTTCCAGGAAAGTTTTGGCGGTGCGCACGGTGTGCTCGTAACGGCGGTCTCGCCAAAAGCATTTGAACAGGCGATCGGCACGCTGCGTCGCGGCGGCACCATGGTGCTTAACGGCCTGCCGCCGGGGAAATTCGATCTCTCGATCTTCGACATGGTACTGGATGGCATTACGGTGCGCGGCTCGATTGTCGGTACGCGTAAAGATCTGCAGGAGGCGCTGGATTTTGCCGGTCGCCATAAGGTGAAAGCGAATGTCGCGGTTGAGCCGCTGACTAATATCAACGATATCTTTGCGCGCATGCACGCCGGCAAAATTGAAGGGCGTATTGTGGTGGATATGTCGCTGTAGTGACGCTGAGCGGACCGCGTGGCGCCAGAGCATCGCGGTCCGCTGTGGTTAAGGCATTAACTGCTGGCGAGCAGCGCCTCCAGTTCCACGCGGCTCGTCACTTTGCTGTCAATTTTAATGTAGGCACTTTTCTCTTCCGGCACGATAAACACTGACGCCACGCCGGGCTGCGCGCGCAGCCGCTTCTCCAGATTCGGTACTGCCAGCACCGCATCACTCAGCACCAGGCGCAGGCTGCTGACGTACGGCGGCTCCTGCATCGACATGGCGACAAACAGCCACGCCGCAGCCACTATCGCGCCGACCAGAAACACCGTTTGCGCATCGAAGTGGCCGAAAATCCAGCCGCCCAGGCTGCCGCCAATCGCGACGCCAATAAACTGGCTGGTGGAGTAAATCCCCATGGCCGTGCCTTTGTAGCCCGCCGGCGACTCTTTGCTGATCAGCGACGGCAGAATCGCTTCCATCAGGTTAAAGGCGAGGAAAAACAGCTGCACGCCAATCACCAGCGTCCAGAAGTGGCCCGCGGCGCCCCACAGTACAATTTCCGCGATGATGATCAGCGCCACGCAGCCGACAAACACCCGCTTCATGCGGCGCTTTACCTCGGCATAGATAATAAACGGCACCACGGCGACAAACGCCACCAGCATGGTCACCAGATACACTTTCCAGTGTTCAGCCGCCGGGAAGCCTGCCTGTTCAAACTGGCCCGGCAGCGCGACGAAGCTCGACATCAGCAAAATGTGCAGACAGAGAATGCCGATATTCAGCTTCAGCAATTTGGGATTAGCCAGCACTGCGCGAATGCTGCCTTTGACCATGCCGGATTCGCGGTTCAGCACGTGTCCCGGCGCATTGGGCACGACCAGCAGGGTGATCACGATACCCAGGCTGGCGAGCAGGGCAATCATCCAGAACAGCGCGTGCAGACCCAGCGCGTGCGTGACAATCGGGCCGACCACCATGGCAATCGCAAAGGTAACGCCGAAGCTGATGCCGATAAACGCCATCGCTTTGGTGCGGTTCTGTTCCCGGGTCAGGTCTGACAGCAGCGCCATCACCGCCGCGGCAATGGCACCGGAGCCCTGCAGCGCGCGACCAAGGATAATGCCCCAGATGGAGGTGCTGGTGGCGGCAATAAGGCTACCGAGCACAAACAGCAGCAGGCCACCGACAATCAGCGGCTTGCGGCCAATACGGTCGGACAGCAGACCAAAGGGGATCTGAAACACGGCCTGCGCCAGACCATAAATACCAATTGCCAGACCGATCAACGTTTCGCTGGCGCCCTGTAAAGCCATACCGTAAGTGGTCAGTACCGGCAGGACCATAAACATTCCCAGCATGCGCAGGGAAAAAACTGTGCCTAAACCCCATGTTGCCCGAAGCTCAACTGGTGTCATTCTATTATCGTTCATTCCAACCTCTGTAAGTTTATGCCCCTGGGACTTCAGGTTGCAGCGGCACAGGTTGCGCGCCCTTATCTGCGACCCGGCTCACCGGGACATGCAGCGCTTATTTTAGGAAGCAGGGCAGGGCGGGTAAAACAATTGTTTTTAAGCAGTGGTAACAAAAAGAAAGGGCGCGAAATTCGCGCCCTTGTCCGGAGTAACGGTCTGACTTACCAGACGTAAGTCAGCAGGTCCTTAGAGGCCGGGGCCATAAAGTCCACCGACATCATCACGCTCAGCGCAGTGATGGCGACAATGGAGAACACGAACAGTTTACGCGCCCAAACTTTGTCGTTTGAGGTTTTGTAACCTGACAGTGCCATACCCAGCCACCACACGCTGACGGCGGCAGCCACCACCAGATATTTGTAGCCAGCATAACCGCCCAGCGACAGCATCAGCGTGGCAATCATGAACGCCAGGATGTACAGCGTAATATGATTTTTCGCCACGGAGATGCCTTTCACCACCGGCAGAACCGGAATATTGGCGGCCTGATAATCTTTGAAGCGGAAGATGGCAATCGCGTAGGAGTGCGGCATCTGCCACAGGCTAAAGATAGCCAGTAAGATTAACGCGCCAGCATCAAACTGGTTGGTCACCGCACAGTAGCCAATCACTGGCGGCGCAGCGCCAGAGAGGCTGCCAATCAGCGTGCCATAGACCGAATGACGCTTCATGTAGAGGCTGTAAATGCCGACATAGACGACGAAGCCCATCACCGCCAGCCACATGGCCAGCGGGTTAGCGCCAAAATACAGCAACGCAAAGCCAGCAATACCCAATGCGGTTGCATAAACCAGGCTTACTTTCGCCGAGATCAGGCCTTTGACCAGAACACGGTTCCGCGTTCTCTCCATTTTGATGTCGATGTCGCGGTCAATCACATTGTTGAATACACAACCGGATGCGACCACCAGCGAAACGCCCACCAAAGCGACGAGAAACAGGGGGTAATCAATGCTGCCTTTTGAAGCCAGCAGGAATCCACCGATCACAGAAATTAAATTGCCGAAAATAATTCCTGGTTTTGTTACTTGCAGGTATTGCTTAATCATTACGCGTGACTCTTTAGTGGGCCATCATGTTGTAGTTGAGGTTCCACATAATCCACAGTGAGCCAATCACCACAATCAGGATAATGACTGCGGAGAAGACAATGGCCACCATGTTCCAGCCACCCTCGGATTTGCTGTCCAGATGCAGGAAGTAGACCAGGTGCACCAGCACCTGAACCACTGCACACACCAGAACCACACCCAGAATGGTGCCGTGAGAAGCACTGCCATCCATCACCATCCAGAACGGGATCGCCGTCAGGATGATCGAGAGGATGAAGCCGATCATGTAAGACTTCACGCTACCGTGAGATGCACCATGTTCGTTTACAGAATGACTCATTACATGGCCCCCATCAGATAGACAACGGTGAATACGCAGATCCACACCACATCCAGGAAGTGCCAGAACAGGCTCAGACACATGATACGGGTGCGGTTGGTGGCGCTCAGACCGCGTTTAGCGATCTGGAACATCAGCACGGCCATCCAGATCAGACCAGAGGTCACGTGCAGACCGTGCGTACCGACCAGAGTAAAGAAGCCAGACAGGAAGCCGCTGCGGTCAGGACCGAAACCTTCCTTGATCAGGTGATGGAATTCATAGATTTCCATCCCGATAAATCCGGCACCGAACAGGAAGGTCAACGCCAGCCAGCTGATGACCGAACCTTTGTTCTGGTTGTTCATCGCAATCACTGCCATACCATACGTGATGGAGCTCAGCAGCAGCAGCGCGGTTTCAACCAGCACAAACGGCAGTTCGAAGATATCTTTACCTGCCGGGCCACCGGCAGTGTTGTTAACCATGACCGCATAGGTCGCAAACAGGGTTGCGAAGATAATGCAGTCACTCATCAGGTAGATCCAGAAGCCAAAGACTTTATTGGCTCCCGCATCGTGATGCCCATGCTCCGCATGGGCGTCGTGGTGGTGTTTAACGGTTTCAGTTGACATTATTTCAGACCTGCTTTGCTGATGTCATCAAAGTGCTTCTTCTCGATCTGCTCGATTTCAGCAACCGGTACGTAGTAATCCACGTCTTCATCGAAGCTCTTCACAATCCAGGTCACGATGGTGCCAAGGAAAGTAAGACCTGCCAGCCACCAGATGTGCCAGATCAGGGCAAAACCGAAGACTGTCATGAAGGCAGCGATAACAATGGCCGCGCCGCTGTTTTTCGGCATATGAATTTCTTCATATTTTTCTGGCTGCTTGTACGCTTCGCCTTTCTCTTTCATTTCCCAGAACGCATCACGCTCGTGGATATGTGGGATCACAGCAAAGTTGTAGAACGGCGGAGGTGAAGAGGTTGCCCACTCCAGCGTACGGCCGCCCCACGGGTCACCGGTCAGATCGCGGTTCTGCTCACGGTCACGCACCGATACCCAGAACTGGATAAGCTGGCACAGAATACCGCAGGCGATCAGCGCCGCACCGCCTGCTGCAACCACCAGCAGAGAGTGGAACTGCGGATCGATGTCCTGGCTCAGACGACGGGTCATCCCCATGAAGCCCAGCGCGTACAGCGGCATAAAGGCAACAAAGAAGCCGATGATCCAGAACCAGAAAGCACGTTTGCCCCAGGTTTCGTTCAGGGTGAAGCCGAAGGCTTTCGGGAACCAGTAGGTCACGCCAGCCATACAACCGAACACTACACCACCGATGATAACGTTGTGGAAGTGTGCAATCAGGAACAGGCTGTTGTGCAGCACGAAGTCTGCGCCTGGCACCGCCAGCAGTACGCCGGTCATCCCACCAACGGAGAAGGTGACCAGGAAGCCGATGGTCCACAGCATCGCCGAGTTGAACTCGATACGACCCTGATACATGGTGAACAGCCAGTTAAAGATTTTCACCCCGGTCGGAATCGCGATGATCATCGTCATGATACCGAAGAAGGCGTTAACGTTCGCACCAGCACCCATGGTGAAGAAGTGGTGCAGCCAAACGATGAACGACAGAACGGTAATGGCGATGGTTGCCCACACCAGCGAGGTGTAACCAAACAGACGCTTTTTCGAGAAGGTGGCCGTGACTTCAGAGAAGACACCAAACACCGGCAGAACGAGGATGTACACCTCCGGGTGACCCCAGACCCAGATCAGGTTGACGTACATCATCATGTTACCGCCCATATCATTGGTAAAGAAATGGAAGTCGAGGTAACGATCAAGCGTCAACAGTGCCAGCGTCACGGTCAGAACCGGGAACGCAGCGATAATCAGGACGTTAGTACACAGTGCTGCCCAGGTGAATACCGGCATCTTGAACAGGTCCATGCCCGGTGCACGCATCTTCAGAATGGTCACGAAGAAGTTGATACCGGTCAGCGTGGTACCAATACCGGAGAGCTGGAGACTCCAGATCCAGTAATCGACCCCGACGCCAGGACTGTATTCTGCCCCCGAGAGCGGTGGATAAGCCAGCCAGCCGGTCTGTGCGAATTCGCCCACACCCAGTGACAGGTTAACCAGGATCACACCGATAGCGGTGAACCAGAAGCTCAGGTTGTTCAGGAACGGGAAGGCAACGTCACGGGCACCGATTTGCAGCGGAACCGCGATGTTCATCAGACCCACCACGAAAGGCATCGCCACGAAGAAGATCATGATCACGCCGTGAGCGGTGAAGATCTGGTCGTAGTGGTGCGGTGGCAGTATGCCTGCTTCCCCGGCGGAAGCCATCACCTGTTGGGTACGCATCATTACCGCATCGGCAAAGCCGCGCAGCAGCATGACGAAGGCCATGATGATGTACATGATACCCAGTTTTTTGTGGTCGATGGAGGTTAACCATTCAGACCACAGATACTGCCATTTACCGAAATAGGTAATAGCAGCGATCAGCGCCAGACCACCAATGATGATACCGGCGACCGTAACCATGATAATGGGTTCATGGTAGGGCACTGCATCCAGTGTTAATTTTCCGAACATCGTATTATTCCTCGGCTCCCGCAGCTGCGGCGTGATTCATGTCCATGCCTTCGTGCGACATGTCCATTTTCCCGTGGCTCATCATGAACTTATCAATAACCTGCTTGAACAGTTCCGGATTAGCAGTTGAGAAATATTCCACCGGGTGATTTTCGCTTGGCGCAGCCAGTTTTTCGAAATCATCCATAGTGGTCAGCGTGTTAGGTGCCGCTTTAACTTTGGCAACCCACTGCTGGAATTCCGCATCGTCTTTGGTGGCAATGGCTTTGAACTTCATGCCAGAGAAACCGCGACCGCTGAAGTTAGCAGAGATACCGTCGAACGTACCTGGCTCGTTGGCGATCAGGTGCAGTTTGGTCTGCATACCCGCCATGGCGTAGATCTGGCTGCCGAGCGTAGGAATAAAGAAGGAGTTCATGACGGAGTTCGAGGTGATCTTGAAGTTCACCGGAGTATTTGCCGGGAAGGCAATCTGGTTGACGGTTGCAATACCCTGTTCCGGGTAGATGAACAGCCATTTCCAGTCCAGTGCCACTACGTCGATCTCAACCGGTTTCACGTCAGAGGCCAGCGGTTTGCTCGGCTCCAGCGCGTGGGTTGATTTCCAGGTCAGCACGCCGAGGAAGAGAATGATCAGGATCGGAATGGTCCAGACCACGGCTTCCACTTTGTTAGAGTGTGACCAGTTAGGGCTATACTTCGCGTTGGTATTGGTTGCCCGATATTTCCAGGCGAACACAACAGCCATTAAGACTGCCGGAATAACGACGATCATCATCAAGCCGAAAGCTGTCAGAATCAGTGAACGTTGCTCCAGTGCAATCTGTCCCTTGGGATTTAACAACGCACTATCGCAGCCGCTGAGTAATACAGCGCCTGCAATTAATGACAAAATCCCCAAACTTTTATTGTATTTCCTGAGTCTCATTTAACGACCTCAATGACAAAGGGCTCTATTGTCGTTTAAGTGTGCGCGCATTTTACGGGAAGGTTTATGCAGTGTAAACCAGCTTAAGGATGTGTCAGAAGGCTGTTGACACCTTTTGCTAAGGGTGTCACAGATGTTGCGCAGGGTGACAAATTATTAACTGCGACAAGCAGTTGGCGGCAATATAACAAAAACCAATGACATTAACCGCAGAGAAAACAGGGAAAGCATAAACCGGAGTTTTAATACTCATTTATTTAACAATTCTGCATCATTTTAGCGATGAAATTTCTACAAATTAATTGCTCACCGGATTTAAATATTACGCGGGATTGTTAATTTAATGTTTCTATTTCGCGTTAAAAAAAATGCTATCGCTTAAAATTCGCCGGGGGCTATTTTTAAGCGATTTATCCCCGTCTGGCAAATAGCGCAGCGTTAATGTGCACGATTTGACGCTGTTTTCCTTAATGCCAGCCAGTCGAGCATCACGCCGAGCAGCACCGCCAGCAGCGCCAGCGCCATCCCTGCCTCAAACAGATGGGTTGGCAGCGTCGCGCTGTGCCAGATATTCGCTGCACGCAGTGCCAGCGTCAGCAGCCAGAGCGCCAGCAGCGTACAGCCGGCCGCGAACAGGCGTACAGTCCAGCGATAACCCTGTGTCCACAGGCTGCGCTTCATGAATTCACCGCTGTGCTGCATTGCCTGCAGCGTGCCGCGACACGCCCACAGCAGCAGCAGGCCCGGTACGGCGGCCACCACGGTAAAGGCGTAAAATACCGGCCAGCCCCACAGTTCGACCAGCCAGCCAGCCGCCGGACCGACATACACGCGTCCAACCGCTGACAGCGCTGACAGCAGCGCGAACTGCGTGGCCGAGAACGATTTGTTGCACAGCGTCATCAGCAACGCCACAAAGGCGGCGGTGCCCATGCCGCCGCACAGGTTTTCGATAAATACCGCGCTGGCCATGCTCCACAGATGCGGTGGCGTTACCGCCAGCAGCCAGTAAGCGAAATTAGATACCGCCTGCAGCACGCCGAAGATCATCAGCGCGCGGAACAGGCTCAGGCGCTGCATCAGCACGCCGCCGTACAGCGCACCAATAATAGTCGCCAGCAGGCCGAGCGTTTTATTCATCAGACCGACATCACCGGCGCTGAAGCCCACGCCGCGAATCAGGAAGGTGGTGGTGAGCGAAGCGGCGAACGCATCGCCCAGCTTGTAGAGAATGATTAAGGTGATCAGCAGCCAGGCGTTGTTGCGCTGAAAGAAATCCTTCAGCGGAAACGCGACGGCCTGACGCAGCGAGTGCGGCTCGCGCACCGGTGCCTCAGGTTCACGCGCCAGCAGCGTGGCGATCAGTCCGGGCACCATCAGCAGCGCCATCAGCCAGTAAGTGGCCTGCCAGCCGAGATAGCGATCCGCCAGCCACAACGCCAGGCCGCCGGAAATCAGCATCGCCAGCCGGTAACCGAGCACGGTAATCGCCGCGCCGCTGCCGCGCTCTTCCGGCGGCAGCACATCGGTTTTCCACGCATCAAACACAATATCCTGCGAGGCTGAGCAGAAAGCCACCAGCACCGCCAGCGCCGCCAGCAGGGTAAGGTCGCGTGACGGCTGCATAAAGCCCATCGCCACAATGCCGGCAATCAGCGCTAACTGCGTGACCAGCAGCCAGCCGCGCCGCCGGCCAAGAAAGGGCGGGGTATAGCGATCCATCATCGGCGACCACAGAAACTTAAACACGTAAGCCTGACCGACGAGGGAGAAGAAACCAATGGTTTTCAGGTCGACATTCTCTACCGTCATCCACGCCTGGAGCGTACCGGCGGTCAGCGCCAGCGGCAGACCGGAAGCGAAACCGAGCAGCAGCAGGACCGCAGCGTTACGTTGGGTAAAAATACGCAGATAGTGAGATGTCATAGCCAGCCTGAAATGAAGCCCGGTCAGCGGGGACCGGGCAGGTTACTGCGGAAAATTAACGCGCGTTTTGCTTGATGAAGTTATTGACGCTGGTGTCCTGCGCCATATCGGCAATCACGTCGCTCAGGGTCGAGTTAACCGCGTTGGTGATCTTATCGTTAGTGGCGCTGAAGGCACCCTCTACGCTGTAGGTCTGACGGTAGTTTTTCACCTGCTTGTTGCCGTTTTTCGCGGTAGCGATAATAGAGATATCCGCTTTGGTGGTGATGCTGTAACGCACGTTGCCCTGCGTAACATCGGCGTACAGGCCATTAACCACGATCTGCAGGTCTACCGCGCCGTTCGGGCCAATCATGTAGCCGCGCGAGGTCATCTGCTTCTCCAGCACTTCCTGCAGCAGGAAACGCAGGTCACGTGACGGGGTCAGGGTGATCAGCTGGCCGTCGCGGTTCACTTTGGCCAGCGCCTGATCGCTGCGCTGATCGGCACCGTTAACGCTGACGGTAACGCCCATCAGGCTCGGATCCTGCTGTGGCAGCTGGATTTTTGGCTGGATGTTCAGCGTGGTGTTATTGCTGGCGCAGCCGGCCAAAATAAAGGCAGCCAGCAGAGGGAATAACAGTTTTTTCAACATACTCATTCTCGTTAGCATATGGGTTGGTTTGCAAAACTGCGGCCATCATAGCATTGCGGCACGGCGAAAAAAGCCCCGCACCAGGGGAAATTGATTGTAAAGGATTTTTTCGGACAGCCGGACGCGGTAACCGATTGACCGGCAGCCTGAGCAGGCTAAGATGCGCAGCGCAGCAGGATTTATTTCCTGCCAGACTGCGGGAAAGGTAAAAAAACCTACTAATATTTAAACAGATGGGGCACAGCGCTCGCCGTAGAGGAGTGTTAACAATGATTCGCGAACAAATAGAAGAAAAGCTGCGTAACGCTTTTGAGCCTGCACATCTCGAAGTGCATGACGAAAGCTATCGTCATAACGTGCCTGCCGGTTCTGAAAGTCACTTCAAAGTGGTGATCGTCAGCGACCTTTTCACCGGACAGCGCTTCCTGCAGCGTCACCGCGCCATTTATGGCGAGCTGGCGACCGAGCTGGCAGGCAGCGTCCATGCGCTGGCGCTGCATACCTACACGCGCAAAGAGTGGGATGGACTGCAGGATACCGTGCTCGCCTCACCGAACTGTCGCGGTACCGGTACGCTGGCCTGAGTTTTCCTCTCCAGCTTCCTCCAAAACGGCCTGCGGGCCGTTTTTTCTTCCCTCAATGATGCACAAACGCGATCTGCGGCGCAAAAAAGCAGCAAAACCGTTAAAAAGTGGTGAGTTTGCAGCCTCGACTCATTCCGGGGATGCCGCTATAATGCGGCGTCTATTTTTCCGGAATGTCTTCGGGACGCTTCTGGTGACAGGGATTAGGTTCTGCCTGCAGAGGCCGTCCCGGTTGTTGGATACGGCGCATTAATTGTGTGGTGTCTGAAGTTGACCGAGCACGTGATTTTTTGAGGTAACAAGATGACAGTTTCAGTAGAAACCACTCAGGGTCTGGGCCGTCGCATTTCGATTACTGTTCCTAAGGACAGCATCGAAAGCGCAGTGAAGAAAGAACTGGTGGAAGTGGCTAAGAAAGTCCGTATCGACGGTTTCCGTAAAGGCAAAGTGCCGGCTACCATCATTAATCAGCGCTACGGTGCCTCTGTTCGTCAGGACGTCCTGAGCGAGCTGATGACGCGTAACTTCGTTGACGCCATCATCAAAGAGAAGATCAACCCAGCTGGCGCACCGAACTACGTGCCGGGTGAGTATAAAGAAGGTGAAGATTTCACCTACGCGGTTGAGTTCGAAGTGTATCCGGAAGTTGAGCTGAAAGGCCTGGATGCAATCGAAGTCGAAAAACCGGTGGTTGAAGTGACCGACGCTGACGTCGACACCATGCTGGAAACCCTGCAGAAGCAGCAGGCGACCTGGAAAGAGACCGATGCAGCGGCATCAGCAGAAGATCGCGCGACCATCGATTTCACCGGCTCTGTAGACGGCGAAGAGTTCGAAGGCGGCAAAGCGTCTGACTTCGTGCTGGCAATGGGTCAGGGTCGTATGATCCCAGGCTTCGAAGAAGGCATCACTGGCAAGAAAGCCGGCGACACCTTCACCATCGACGTGAAATTCCCGGATGACTACCACGCGGAAAACCTGAAAGGCAAAGATGCGAAGTTCGACATCGTGCTGAAGAAAGTGGAAACCCGCGAACTGCCGGAGCTGACCGCTGAATTCATCAAGCGTTTCGGCGTGGAAGATGGCTCCATCGAAGGTCTGCGCGCTGAAGTGCGTAAGAACATGGAGCGCGAACTGAAAGGCGCTATCCGTAACCGCGTGAAGACGCAGGCGATTGACGGTCTGGTTAACGCGAACGAAATCGACGTGCCAGTGGCACTGATCGACAGCGAAATCGACGTTCTGCGTCGTCAGGCTGCACAGCGTTTCGGCGGCAACGAGAAGCAGGCGCTGGAACTGCCACGTGAACTGTTCGAAGAGCAGGCAAAACGTCGCGTTGTGGTCGGTCTGCTGCTGGGCGAAGTAATTCGCATCAACGAGCTGAAAGCCGATGAAGATCGCGTTAAAGCGCTGATCGAAGAGATGGCTTCTGCGTACGAAGATCCGCAGGAAGTGATCGAGTTCTACAGCAAAAACAGCGAGCTGATGAACAACATGCGCAACGTTGCGCTGGAAGAGCAGGCGGTTGAAGCGGTACTGGCGAAAGCCAAAGTGACTGACAAAGCCACTAACTTCCAGGAGCTGATGAACCAGACCTCTGCGGCCTGATTCGTGAGTTAACCCTGAGTGCTAAAGCCCGCGACCGCTGTGTCGCGGGCTTTTTCGTTTCTGGCGGAAACCAACCACATTTGTGCGCTATTTGACTAATTAATCGGCAAATTCTTCGCTAAGCTGTTTTTCCGTGTTAGCGAATGGGGAAAAGGTTGTTATGCTTGAAACAACTGGGCTGCATCCCCAGATACAGGGAGAATGCGTGAAAACAGTAAGACTGGCTGATTAACCGTCCTGTTATGTCGGAACGAGACCGCTGCGCATAGTTTTCGCCGCGCGCCTCGCGTAAAATCGGTACAGAATGTTGCCAATGAAATTTATCAGGAGACGGTAATGTCATACAGTGGCGATCGTGAATTTACTGCACCAACCAATGCGCTGGTGCCAATGGTGGTCGAACAAACCTCGCGCGGCGAGCGTTCTTACGACATCTACTCCCGCCTGCTTAAAGAGCGCGTGATCTTCCTGACCGGTCAGGTTGAGGATCACATGGCGAACCTGATTGTGGCGCAGATGCTGTTTCTGGAAGCTGAGAATCCTGAAAAAGACATTTACCTCTACATTAACTCGCCAGGTGGTGTAATTACCGCCGGTATGTCGATTTATGACACAATGAAGTTCATCAAGCCGGACGTGAGCACCATCTGTATGGGCCAGGCCTGTTCGATGGGCGCATTCCTGCTGACGGCGGGGACCAAAGGCAAGCGCTTCTGTCTGCCAAACTCACGCGTGATGATTCACCAGCCGCTGGGCGGCTATCAGGGCCAGGCGACGGACATTGAGATCCACGCGCGTGAAATCCTGAAAGTGAAGCAGCGTATGAATGAGCTGATGGCGGAACATACCGGTAAATCGCTGGAGCAGATTGAACGCGACACCGAGCGCGATCGTTTCCTCTCTGCCAGCGAAGCGGTAGAGTATGGCCTGGTCGACTCCATCCTGACGCATCGCCAATAAGACACATCTGTCTGCCCCTTACGCTATAGTTAACGGGTGCAGACAGGTGAGTTGCATGCATATCGGCCGTTGCTGTGCGGCCATTGCCGTACACCAATTAGGTCTGAGAACGAAAAGAGGTTAGCTGATGACAGATAAGCGCAAAGACGGTTCAGGTAAGTTGCTGTACTGCTCTTTCTGCGGCAAAAGCCAGCATGAAGTCCGTAAGCTGATTGCCGGGCCGTCAGTGTATATTTGCGACGAGTGTGTCGATCTGTGTAACGACATCATTCGCGAAGAGATTAAAGAAGTGGCCCCGCACCGCGAGCGCAGCGCGCTCCCGACGCCGCATGAGATCCGCCATCACCTTGACGATTATGTTATCGGTCAGGAGAAGGCGAAAAAAGTGCTGGCGGTGGCGGTGTACAACCACTACAAACGTCTGCGTAATGGCGACACCAGCAACGGGATTGAACTGGGCAAAAGTAACATTCTGCTGATCGGTCCAACCGGTAGCGGTAAGACCCTGCTGGCGGAAACGCTGGCGCGCCTGCTGGATGTGCCTTTCACTATGGCGGATGCCACCACGCTGACCGAAGCCGGTTATGTGGGTGAGGATGTGGAAAACATCATCCAGAAACTGCTGCAGAAGTGCGACTACGACGTACAGAAAGCGCAGCGCGGCATCGTGTACATCGATGAAATCGATAAGATTTCCCGTAAATCAGACAACCCGTCTATCACCCGTGATGTGTCAGGTGAAGGCGTGCAGCAGGCACTGCTGAAACTGATTGAAGGCACGGTGGCTGCCGTGCCGCCGCAGGGTGGACGTAAGCATCCGCAGCAGGAGTTTCTGCAGGTCGACACCTCGAAAATCCTGTTTATCTGTGGCGGTGCGTTTGCCGGCCTCGATAAAGTGATTTCACAGCGTGTTGAAACCGGCTCCGGTATTGGCTTTGGCGCGACCGTTAAAGGTAAATCGCAGAAAGCCAGCGAAGGCGAGTTGCTGTCGCAGGTTGAGCCGGAAGATCTGATCAAATTTGGTCTGATTCCGGAGTTCATTGGTCGTCTGCCAGTGGTGGCGACGCTCAACGAGTTGAGCGAAGAAGCACTGATCCAGATCCTGCGTGAACCGAAAAACGCCCTGACCAAGCAGTATCAGGCGCTGTTTAACCTGGAAGGCGTGGAGCTGGAGTTCCGTGACGAAGCGCTGACGGCGATTGCGAAAAAAGCCAACTCGCGTAAAACCGGGGCACGTGGTCTGCGTTCTATCGTAGAAGCGGCGCTGCTCGAAACCATGTACGACCTGCCATCAATGGAAGGCGTAGAGAAAGTGGTGATCGATGAGTCAGTAATCGAGGGGCAATCTGACCCGATGCTGATTTACGGTAAGCATGAAGCCCAGGCTTCTGGCGAATAAATAATCAATTACACCGCGTTGTTATCTTAAAAAAGGGGAAAATGTTTCCCCTTTTATTTTTCTCACCTCTGTGACATTGAATGTCGTGCAAGCATCCCCATATACTCATAATCCTGTGGGTCTAACTGCATACAGCCTGTATCACGCGGTTCCCATCACCTGGCGGACATTAAACTAAGAGAGAGCTCTATGAATCCTGAGCGTTCTGAACGCATTGAAATCCCCGTGTTGCCGTTGCGCGACGTGGTGGTTTATCCGCACATGGTAATTCCGTTGTTTGTTGGTCGGGAAAAATCGATTCGTTGCCTCGAAGCGGCGATGGATCATGACAAGAAGATCATGCTGGTTGCCCAGAAAGAGGCTTCAACGGATGAACCTGGTATTAACGATCTCTTCGCGGTAGGGACCGTTGCTTCCGTACTGCAGATGCTGAAACTGCCAGACGGCACCGTTAAGGTGCTGGTGGAAGGTCTTCAGCGCGCACACATCACCACTTTAGCGGACAATGGCGACCACTTTGTTGCCCAGGCCGAATACCTGATCTCGCCGGAAATTGAAGAGCGCGAGCAGGAAGTGCTGGTGCGTACCGCCATCAATCAGTTTGAAGGCTATATCAAGCTGAACAAAAAAATCCCGCCGGAGGTGCTGACTTCACTCAACAGCATCGACGACGCGGCGCGTCTCGCCGACACCGTCGCGGCGCATATGCCGCTTAAGCTGGCTGATAAACAGTCAGTGCTGGAGATGTCCGACATCAATGAGCGTCTGGAATATCTCATGGCGATGATGGAATCGGAAATCGATCTGCTGCAGGTTGAGAAGCGTATTCGCAACCGCGTTAAAAAGCAGATGGAGAAAAGCCAGCGCGAGTACTATCTGAATGAGCAAATGAAAGCGATTCAGAAAGAGCTGGGCGAGATGGATGATGCGCCGGATGAATACGAAGCGCTGAAACGCAAAATCGACGCGGCGAAAATGCCGGCTGAGGCGCGCGAGAAGGCCGAAGCTGAACTGCAGAAGCTGAAGATGATGTCACCGATGTCAGCGGAAGCCACCGTGGTGCGCGGCTACATCGACTGGATGGTGCAGGTACCGTGGAACGCGCGCAGCAAGGTGAAAAAAGACCTGCGGAAAGCGCAGGAGACGCTGGATACCGACCATTACGGTCTGGAGCGCGTGAAAGACCGCATCCTTGAGTATCTTGCGGTGCAGAGTCGCGTCAGCAAAATTAAAGGGCCGATTCTGTGTCTGGTTGGACCGCCGGGCGTGGGTAAAACCTCGCTGGGACAGTCAATCGCTAAAGCCACCGGCCGTAAATATGTGCGTATGGCGCTGGGCGGCGTGCGTGACGAAGCGGAAATCCGCGGCCACCGTCGTACCTATATCGGGTCGATGCCGGGCAAACTGATCCAGAAAATGGCCAAAGTCGGCGTGAAAAACCCGCTGTTCCTGCTGGATGAGATCGACAAAATGTCATCCGACATGCGCGGCGATCCGGCTTCAGCGCTGCTGGAGGTACTGGATCCAGAGCAGAACATTGCGTTCAACGATCACTATCTGGAAGTGGATTACGATCTGTCAGATGTGATGTTTGTGGCTACCTCTAACTCCATGAACATTCCGGCTCCGCTGCTGGATCGTATGGAAGTGATTCGTCTCTCCGGTTACACCGAAGATGAGAAGCTCAACATCGCTAAACAGCACCTGCTGCCGAAGCAGATCGAGCGTAATGCGCTGAAAGAGAAAGAGATCAGCGTTGACGATAGCGCCATTATCGGCATTATCCGCTATTACACCCGTGAAGCGGGCGTTCGTAGCCTGGAGCGCGAACTCTCCAAGCTGTGCCGTAAAGCGGTGAAAGCGCTGCTGATGGACAAAGCGAAAAAGAGCATCAAAATCAACGGCGAAAACCTCAAGGATTTCCTGGGTGTGCAGCGCTTTGATTACGGCCGCGCTGACAGCGAAAACCGTGTTGGTCAGGTCACCGGCCTGGCGTGGACCGAAGTGGGCGGCGATCTGCTCACCATCGAAACCGCCTGCGTGCCGGGCAAAGGCAAGCTGACCTACACCGGTTCACTCGGTGAGGTGATGCAGGAGTCCATCCAGGCGGCGCTGACGGTAGTACGCGCCCGTGCGGAGAAACTCGGCATCAACGGCGACTTCTACGAGAAGCGTGACATCCACGTACACGTACCGGAAGGGGCGACGCCGAAAGATGGCCCAAGCGCCGGTATCGCGATGTGTACCGCGCTGGTCTCCTGTCTGACCGGTAACCCGGTGCGTTCGGACGTGGCGATGACCGGCGAGATCACACTGCGCGGTCAGGTACTGCCGATTGGTGGCCTGAAAGAGAAACTGCTGGCGGCGCATCGCGGCGGCATCAAAACCGTGCTGATCCCGGACGAAAACAAGCGCGATCTGGAAGAGATTCCACAGAACGTGATTGCCGATCTGTCGATCCATCCGGTGAAGCGTATTGAAGAAGTGCTGAGCCTGGCGCTGGAAAATGCCCCGTACGGGATGCAGGTTGCCACGGCAAAATAGTGATTAGCGACAAAAAGCGCTAAAAAGCGAAGCTGGCAGGCCAAATCGGGCTTGCCAGCTTTTTTTTGTGCCGCTAATTTAGGGGGCTGCTGGATCAACGATTAAGATGAATACCGTTGTTTCAGCTCCACAGGCTTGATATAACTGGCTGCGCGTTCGCACCGGGCGGGAAGCGCGGGTGCGAGTGAATAATAAAAGAGGGGATGAAGAGAGTGAATAAGTCACAGTTGATCGACAAAATTGCTGCAGACGCTGACATTTCTAAAGCGGCAGCTGGACGTGTGTTAGATGCATTCATGGGCTCCGTTTCTGACGCGCTGAAAGGCGGTGACGAAGTGGCACTGGTCGGTTTCGGTACCTTCTCTGTACGCGAGCGTGCTGCCCGCACCGGCCGTAACCCACAAACCGGTAAAGAAATCACCATCCCGGCTGGTAAAGTACCGGGCTTCCGTGCAGGTAAAGCACTGAAAGACGCCGTCAATTAATGACCGCTGACCTGTCCATCGAAGCATTTTCTTCCATGGATTGAGGACGAAAAAGGCGTTCTCATGTAACATACGGGCACATCATTTTTGATGTGCCTTTTTTTATCTTGATGCGCGACTTTAGCCGCTGGCTTCAGTCTCCGCATGGTTGCCAGCTGCCAGCCTGAACCGCAGCTGCACGATGATGACATCGTGTCAGAGCTTTACATCCACACTACAGCGGAGTGTTGTCATACCATGATGGACAATTTACGCGCGGCGTCGAACCATGTCGTGCTCAAGATCATTCTGGGATTGATCATCCTGTCATTCGTACTGACCGGGGTGGGCAACTACCTGATTGGCGGTAACAGCGATTACGCTGCCAAAGTGAACGGCCATGAAATTAGCCGCGGTGAGCTGGAACAGGCGTTTAACAACGAGCGCAACCGTCAGCAGCAGATGCTGGGCGACCAGTTCTCGCAGCTGGCCAGCAACGACGGCTACATGCAGCAGATGCGCCAGCAGGCGCTGTCACAGTTGATCGATCAGGCGCTGCTCGATCAGTACATCAAAGATCTGCACATTGGCATCAGCGACGATCAGGTGAAGCAGGCTATTTTCAATCAGCAGGCTTTCCAGACCAACGGTAAGTTCGACAACGCGAAATACAACGGCCTGATCGCCAGCATGGGCTTCAGTGCCGATCAGTACGCCGAAGCGCTGCGCAAGCAGCTGGCGACGCAGCAGTTGATCAACGCCATCGCCAATACCGACTTCATGCTGAAGGGTGAAACCAGCAAGCTGGTGGATCTGGTCTCGCAGCAGCGTGAGATTCGTCAGGCGGTGATTGACGTTAATGCGCTGGCCGCGAAACAAACCGCCAGCGACGACGAAATCAATCAGTACTACCAGCAGCATCAGAGCAGCTTTATGGCACCTGAGCAGTTCCGCGTCAGTTACATCAAAATGGATGCGGCCAGCCTGCAGGAGAACGCCAGCGAAGCGGATATTCAGAGCTGGTACGATCAGCACAAAGCCGACTATTCACAGCCGCAGCGCAACCGTTACAGCATCATTCAGACCAAAACCGAAGCCGATGCCAACGCGGTGCTGGATGCGCTGAAAAAGGGCGAGGATTTCGCCACGCTGGCGAAGAGCAAATCCATCGACCCAATCTCTGCGCGTAAAGGCGGCGACATGGGCTGGCTGGAGCCGAACACCACGCCGGACGAACTGAAAAACGCCAACCTGACGCAGAAAGGTCAGCTGTCTGGCGTGATCAAGTCCTCAGTCGGTTTCCTGGTGGTGCGTCTGGACGATATCCAGCCAGAGCAGGTTAAACCGCTGGCGGAGGTGCACGATGCGGTGGCGGATAAAGTGAAGCAGGAAAAAGCCGTCGACGCCTTCTATAAGATGCAGCAGAAGGTGAGCGAAGCCGCCAGCAACGACAACGAATCCCTGGCGGGCGCCGCACAGGCATCTGGCCTGAAAGTGGTGGAAACGGGCTGGATCACCCGCGATAACGTGCCGGCCGATCTCGATTTCGATGCGGTTAAACAGGCGATCTTCAACGGTGGCCTGACCGGTCAGAACGGCGCGCCGGGCAACAACTCTGACATCATCAGCGTCGATGGCGATCGGGCGTTTGTGTTGCGCATCAGCGAGCACAAACCGGAAGCGGTTAAACCGCTGGATCAGGTCAAAGCGCAGATTGCCGACAGCCTGAAGCATGACAAAGCGACGCAGCAGGCCAAAGCGCAGGCAGACAAATTGCTGGCCGAGCTGAAAGCGGGCAAACAGGACGCGCTGCAGGCGGCTGGCCTGACGCTGAGCGCCAGCAAAACCGTCGATCGCAACGCACAGGATCCGGTGGCACAGGCCGCATTCAACCTGCCACAGCCAGCGGATAACCAGCCGTCGTGGGGTGTCAGCGAAGATATGCAGGGCAACGTGGTACTGGTCGCGCTGGATAAGGTCAGCGCGGGCAACATGCCGCAGGCGCAGATTGACGAAATGGTGAAAGGCGTGACGCAAAACAACGCGCAGATTGCCTTTGAAGCGCTGCTGGAAAACCTGCGTAAAGAGGCGAAGATTAAGTACGGCACCGCCGCACAAAACCAGTAAGCCTCACAAAAAAAGGTAAACTGCTGCAATACCGAAAGGCCGCTTCTGCGGCCTTTTCCATTTCTGATCATCGCCTTTTGAGTGCGTTTCTCGCTTGTGCCACCCTGCAGTGGCTGTCAAACACAAGGAGAAACACAGCATGGTTAAATCAACATTTCGTGCCTTTTGCATCACGCTGGCGCTGGGCGGCGCGCTCTGGACCAGCGGACTGGCGGCGGCGGAAAGCCCCAGTGAAACGCAGGCGACGCAGGTGTCCACGCCGCAGCCGGAACAGGTCAGCATCAATCAGGCCACGGCCGAGCAGCTGGCCGCTGCCATGAACGGTATTGGACTGAAAAAAGCGCAGGCGATTGTCAGCTATCGTGAGCAGTACGGGCCCTTCAGCGCCATCGAGCAGCTGAAAGAAGTACCGGGTATTGGCAGTGCGCTGGTGGAGCGGAACAGCGCGCGGCTGAAATTGTGAAGCGGCTCGCGACTCTGAAGGATTGCTAAAGCGGCCCATCAGGCTGTGCTATGCTCAACAGGTCCAACCAGTTGTCATTCACAGCCTGAACAGGAGCAATCATGCAAACCATCATCAAAGTGCGCGGCTATCATCTTGACGTCTATCAGCATGTGAACAATGCGCGCTACCTGGAATTTCTGGAAGAGGCGCGCTGGCAGTGGCTGGAAGATGCCGATGCCTTTCACTGGCTGCTGGAGCAGCAGCTGGCGTTTGTGGTGGTGAATATCAACATTAACTATCGTCGTCCGGCGGTGCTGGGCGACGTGCTGCACATTGAGAGCGAGGTCTCGCAGCTCAACGGCAAAAGCGGCATTATTTTACAGCGGGTGGTGCTGGCGGGTGATAATACGCTGGTGGCGGATGCGGCGCTGACCTTCGTCTGCATCGATTTGCGCACGCAAAAAACCGTGCCGCTGGAAGGGGAGTTACGTGAACGCCTGGCGGCATTGATGACCGCGTCTTCCTGAGCTGGCATGCCCAGAAAGCACGCCAGCCCGCAGTGCGGTCGCAATCAGCGCAGGCCGCTTTTCTGTTTCATCGCCGCCATCACGCTGGCCGCATTGGCCTGGTAATCGGCCAGGCCGCGCGCGCGCAGATGGCAGGCCGCACACTCACCACAGCCGTCGCCTTTGACGCCGTTGTAGCAGGTTAGCGTCTCCGATCGGACCAGCGGCAGCTGCTGCCAGTAGTCCGCCAGCGCCCAGGTTTCCGCTTTATTCAGCCACATCAGCGGCGTTTCAAAACGCACTTCGCGCGCCATGCCGAGAGTAACGGCGTTGTTCAGCGCTTTGACAAACTCGTCACGGCAATCCGGATAGCCGGAAAAATCGGTTTCACATACGCCGGTGATCACCGCTTCGGCTTCCACCTGATAGGCATAAATTGAGGCCAGCGTCAGAAACAGGATGTTACGCCCCGGGACAAAGGTGCTGGGCAGGCCGCTGGCCTGTGGATTGTAGGCCGGCACCGGAATGTTATCGCGCGTCAGGCTGCTGACCGCCAGTTCATTAAGCAGCGTTACGTCCAGCACTTTGTGCGCCCGCGCGCCCAGCTGGTGCGCCAGCTCTGCGGCGACGCTGATCTCTTCGCGATGGCGCTGACCATAATCAAAGGTCAGGCAGTGCACTTCATCATACTGCTGCAGCGCCTGAATCAGACAGGTGGTGGAGTCTTGTCCGCCACTGAATACGACAACGGCTCGTTTCATGTTTTCTTCCCCATAAATCAGTGCGCCTATGGTACTGGCTCCGGCGCGGGCTGAACAGCACCGCCTGCGGCGGGCGGCGGGATCCAGGCGCGGGTGAAATCGAACCAGCCCATGCTGTTAAGCTGAATACCTTCGACGCCTGGTGGAGCAAACACCTGGTAGCGATAGTTAAACAGCGGCAGCAAATGGCCGTCGCGCATCAGCTGCTGGAACAGCTGATGAATCGCGGCGCTGCGCAGTGCCGGACTGGGCTGACGGGCGATAGCGTGCAGCGGTGCCTGCAGTACCGCCGGACGCAGCGGTTGCCAGGCCGCATCATTTTCCAGCCAGTTCACCAGGGTAAACTGCGGCGCATCACCAATCAGACGGTCGCCCATGATGATGTCGGCGTCACTCAGATCGATGTCGTCGCGCCAGCTTTTGACGTCGTGAAATACGCAGGTGAGGGTACAGCCCTGTGCCGCCAGCAGCGGCACCAGCGCCTGCGCCATGACGTGCAGTTCGATGGGCAGGTGATAATGCAGCGTCAGCGTTGCGGGCAGTGCGCCATCCGGGCGGTGCGGGGCGGGCAGCGGCCAGCCGGGCAGCAGTTCTGCGGTTGGCGTAATTAAGCCTTCATCCAGCGGCAGCTGCTGAATAACGCCGCTGTGCTGAATCAGCGCGAGCAGCGTTTTGGCCTGCGCCTGGCTGAAGCGAGCCGAGAAACGCGGCGCCAGATAACAGAAACCGAGACTGATGCTGCGATCCACCGGCCGCAGCGTGTCCAGCTCGTCGGGATCGCCAATCGCGATCTGCACCGGATGGCGACAGCTGGTGCCCAGCCCGCGATCGAACAGCTGCGGCGTAATCCAGTATTCCACCACCTGAATCAGCGGACGCTGATGGTGCCAGCGCGCATGGCTCTCCAGCCGCACCAGCTCGCGGGTAAAGTGCGTCAGGCGCCACGGTCCGCTGCCGATATCGGCATGTTCCGGATGCGGCAGCAGGCAAAACTGATGCGCCAGCCGCTGCGGCAGCCAGTAATCGCTGGTGCGCAGCCGGATACGCAGCGCCAGCGGATGTGGCGCATCGATGTGTTCCACCGCCGCCAGCAGGCGGCCGCCCTGCGGCGTCTGCATGATACGTTGCAGCTGCTGGACCAGCTGTGCCGCCTGCACTGGTTCGTCGTTGTGCCAGCTGAGGAGTGGCCGCAGCCAGAAATACCATTCGCGGCCCTGTGCATCGTGCTGCCAGTGATGTGCCAGATCGCCCTCGACATCATCCGCGTTAAAGCGCGTCAGGCCGGAAAAAATCTGGCGTACCAGATGCTGCTCGGCGCGTCCGGTGAGCTGCAGCGGATCCAGCGCCTCCATCGCGCGATAATAGGGAATGCGCAGCACCGGCGCCTGATTCTGCCACTGGCCGCCCATCAGTGGGCGCAGCATTTTCACCAGCCGTTCAGGCGCGACATCCAGTACCTGCAGTGCCTGTACCGCTTCACCGGCTGCCAGCTGCTGGCTGAGCAATTGCTGACGCAGCTGTTCGGGAGAGAGCAGAAAGCGCAGTTCGCCCTGTTTACCGCGTCCCGCCGCACCGTGCCACTGCAGCCAGCCCGCCTGCTGCCACTGCCGCAGCAGGGTACGCACGTGGCGCTCGCTGCAATAGCAGTGCTGCGCCATGGCCGCAACGCTGATGCGCTGCGCTTCGCCCTGGCTAAGCTGCCACAGGCGCTGAAACTGATTAACCCGATGAAGCTGTCGCATGATTAAACCCGGAACAGTTTTTTGAAAGTATTCACTATTAGTTCCGTAATTACCAGGCGATAGTAAACCCCTCATTCAGACCGGAGAGTTGCTATGGCCCGCCTCGCGGCATTTGATATGGACGGTACACTGCTGCTGCCTACCCACCGTTTAGGTGCGGAGACGCTGCAGAGCCTCAACGCCCTACACCAGCGTGGCGTTACACTGGCGTTTGCCACGGGGCGTCACCTGCTGGATATGCAGGCAGTACGCCAGCAGATCACCTTGCCCGCCTGGCTGATCACCGGTAACGGCACGCGCATTCACGATGCCGAGGGCAGGCAGCTGTACGGCTGTGATTTAGCGCCGTCGGTGGCGGAAGAGGTATTGCACAGTCACTGGCAAACTCCCGCATCGATCCACATCTTTAATGACGAAGGCTGGTTTACCGATAAACCGCTCCCGGGATTGCTGGAAGCGCACGCGATGAGCGGGTTTCACTATCAGCTGCGTGATTTACGCCGCATGCCGGCACATGAAGTCACCAAGATCTGCTTTATCGCGCCGTATGAGATGCTGCTGGCGCTGAAGATTGAACTGCAACAGGCGCTCGGCGATCGCGCCAGCCTGTGCTTCTCCGCCAGGGAGTGTCTGGAAGTTTTACCGTTGGATTGCCACAAAGGCGCCGCGCTGGCGCGGCTGTGCCAGCATCTGTCTCTGTCGCTGGCGGATTGCATGGCATTTGGCGATGCGATGAACGACCGCGAAATGCTGGAGCGCGTCGGGCGTGGTTTTATCATGGGCAACGCCATGCATCAGCTCAAAACCTCGCTGCCCCATTTACCGATTATTGGCCATTGCGAGACACAGGCGGTGTCTCACTACTTAAATCACTGGATGAACACACCACACCTCGATTATTCCCCCGAATGCTGAGGCTTACAGTGAACCGGACAGGATGTCCGGTTTTTTATTGCAGCTCGCGCTGCCACGCCTGAATATCGCCGATCTGCTCAGCGACCCACTGCGGATTGTAATAGGTATCCGGATAGCGCTCGCCGCTGTCACACAGCAGCGTGACCAGCGCGGCGGACTGCCCCTGCGCGCGCAGCCGTTTTGCCACCTGCAGCATGCCCCAGAAATTGGTGCCGGTAGAGGCACCCGGACGCCGGCCGAGAATCTGCTCCAGCCTTAACATCGCCGCCACGGTGGCGCCATCGGGCACTTTCATCATTTCGTCAATCACATCCGGTAAAAACGACGGCTCAACGCGCGGGCGACCAATCCCCTCAATCAGGCTGCCGCGCTCGCTGCGCAGCGTGCGATCGCGGCTGTGCCAGTAATCGAAAAACACCGAGTGCTGCGGATCGACCACCAGCAGGCGCGTGTCGTGGCCCTGATAGCGGATGTAGCGCCCCAGCGTAGCCGAGGTGCCGCCGGTGCCGGCGCTCATGATCAGGGTGTGCGGCACCGGGAAGGGTTCATGCGCCATCTGGCGGAAAATGCTTTCGGCAATATTATTGTTGCCGCGCCAGTCGGTGGCGCGTTCGGCGTAGGTAAACTGATCCATAAAATGGCCGTTGAGTTCACGCGCCAGACGCTCGGATTCGCTGTACAGCTGGCACGGATCGGCGACGAAGTGGCACTCCCCGCCGTAAAAGCGGATCAGCTCGATTTTGCGCCGTGCGGTACTGGCTGGCATCACGGCGATAAACGGCAGGCCGAGCAGACGGGCAAAATAGGCTTCCGACACCGCAGTGCTGCCGGAGGAGGCTTCGATGATCGGCGTGTTTTCTCCAATCCAGCCATTGGCCAGACCATAGAGAAACAGCGAACGCGCCAGGCGATGTTTCAGGCTGCCGCTTGGATGGGTGCTTTCATCCTTAAGATAAAAGCGAATGCCGGGGAAATCGTCCAGCGTAAAACGGATCAGGTGCGTATCAGCGGAGCGCTGAAAGTCGGCGTTAATTTCATTGATAGCGTGGCGAACCCAGGGCGTTTGCATGGTGCGATTCCGGCAGCGAGATTGCGCTCAGTGTAAGGCACTGGCAGGAAAAAGAGGTTGCTAAAAGTTGGTTATAATTGGCAAATAAGAGAAAATTTTTCTCCTGAGGTGGCGAATGCTAGATAAAACTGACCGCACACTGCTGGCGCTGCTGCAAAAAGACTGCACGCTGTCGCTGCAGGCGCTGGCCGATGCGGTGAATCTCACCACCACGCCGTGCTGGAAACGCCTGAAAAAGCTGGAAGATGATGGCATTATTCGGGCGCGCGTCGCGTTGCTGGATGGTGAAAAGCTCGGCCTGTCGCTCACCGCCTTTATGCTGATCAAAACCCAGCAGCACAGCAGCGACTGGTTTCAGCAATTTGTCGCGGTGGTACAGCAGATGCCGGAAGTGATGGCCTTTTACCGCATGGCGGGCGAGTACGACTACCTGCTGCGCATTCAGGTGGCCGATATGAAGAGCTACGACGCGTTTTACAAGCGTCTGGTTAACGGCGTGCCGGGGCTGATTGACGTCACCTCCAGCTTTGCTATGGAAGAGATTAAATACACCACCGCCTTGCCGGTAGCGCCCTGAACGGGCATCACAAGAGATTGTTTTGTGCGATTATTCAGCCAGTTAAGTTGGTATTTTTTGCGCGAGTGGCGGCGCTATCTGGGCGCCATCAGCTTGCTGATTATCATTGCGCTGCTGCAGCTGCTGCCTCCGCATCTGGTCGGCGTGATTGTCGACGGCGTGACCCAGCACAGCCTGACGCGCGGCGAAATTTTTCTGTGGATCGGCGTGATGCTGGTGACCGCAGTGATTGTCTATTTGCTGCGCTACGTCTGGCGTGTGCTGCTGTTCGGCGCCTCTTACCAGCTGGCGGTAGAGCTGCGCGAAGACTTTTACCGCCAGCTTAGCCGCCAGCATCCGGCGTTTTACCTGCGCCACCGTACCGGCGATCTGATCGCGCGCGCGACCAACGATGTCGATCGCGTGGTGTTTGCCGCGGGTGAAGGGGTGCTGACGCTGGTGGATTCGCTGGTGATGGGGCTGGTCGTGCTGGCGGTAATGAGCGTGCAGATTAGCTGGGAGCTGACGCTGCTGGCGCTGATTCCCATGCCGATTATGGCGCTGGTGATCCAGAAAGACGGCGCGCGCCTGCATCAGCGCTTCAAAGTGGCGCAGGCGGCGTTCTCCAGCCTGAACGATCAAACGCAGGAGAGTCTGACCAGCATCCGCATGATCAAAGCTTTTGGCCTGGAAGATCATCAGTCGAGCCAGTTTGCGGATATCGCCAGCGACACCGGCCGCAAAAATCTGCACGTGGCGCGCGTCGATGCGCGCTTCGATCCCATCATTTATATCGCCGTGGGCTTTTCGAATCTGCTGGCGATTGGCGGTGGCGGCTGGATGGTGTGGCACGGTTCACTGACGCTCGGGCAGCTCACCAGCTTTGTCATGTATTTAGGGCTGATGATTTGGCCGATGCTGGCGCTGGCGTGGATGATTAACATCGTCGAGCGCGGCAGCGCGGCCTGGAGCCGTATTGGCGCGCTGCTGGCGGAAGCGCCTGCGGTTGAGGATGGTCAGCAGCCACTGCCGGTGGAAGCGGGCGTGCTGCAGGTGGCGATCCGCGCCTTCCACTATCCGGCGAGCAGCGCGCCGGTGCTGAGCGACGTGCATTTCCAGCTACAACCCGGGCAGATGCTTGGGCTGTGCGGGCCTACCGGCTGCGGCAAAAGCACGCTGCTGAGCCTGATTCAGCGCCATTTTGATATCGATCAGGGCGAGATTTGCTATCACGCCATTCCGCTGCCGCAGCTGCGGCTGGACAGCTGGCGCAGCCGGCTGGCGGTGGTCAGTCAGACGCCGTTCCTGTTTTCCGATACCGTTGCGAATAACCTGGCGCTGGGCCGCCCGGAGGCTACGCAGGAAGAGATCGAGCGCGTGGCGCAGATGGCCTGCGTGCACGATGACATTCTGCGTCTGCCACAGGGGTACGCTACTGAAGTGGGCGAGCGCGGCGTCATGCTCTCTGGCGGGCAGAAACAGCGCATCGCCATTGCGCGTGCGCTGTTGCTCAACGCGGAGATTCTGATCCTCGACGATGCGTTGTCGGCGGTTGATGGCCGTACCGAACATGAAATCCTGCATAACCTGCGCCTGTGGGGCAAAGGGCGCACGCTGATCATCAGCGCGCATCGGCTGTCGGCGCTGACCGAAGCCAGCGAGATTCTGGTATTGCAGCAGGGCGCAGTGGCACAGCGCGGCGATCACGATACGCTGGCGGCGCAGCCGGGCTGGTATCGCGATATGTATCGCTATCAGCAGCTGGAGGCCGCGCTGGATGAGGACGAGTCAGAACAGGGAGCCGACCATGGCTAAATCACAACGCTTATGGCCAACGCTGAAACGCCTGCTGGCCTACGGTAAACCGTGGCGCAAATCGCTGTGGCTGGCCGTCGGCATGCTGTGGATCGCTGCCGCTGCTGAAGTCACCGGTCCGGTGCTGGTAAGCTATTTTATCGATAACCTGGTGGCAAAACACCAGATGCCGTGGGGCATCGTGGCCGGGCTACTGGTGGGCTTTGTGCTGCTACAGCTGCTGGCAGCGGGTCTGCACTATTTCCAGGCGCTGCTGTTTAACCGCGCGGCGATTGGTGTAGTGCAGCAACTGCGCGTCGACGTGATGAATGCGGCGCTGCGTCAGCCGCTCAGTGCCTTCGATACCCAGCCGGTGGGGCAGATTATTTCGCGCGTCACCAACGACACCGAAGTGATCAAAGATCTTTACGTCACGGTGGTGGCCACTGTGCTGCGCAGCGCTGCGCTGATTGGCGCGATGCTGGTGGCGATGTTTGCACTCGACTGGCGTATGGCGCTGGTGGCGTTGGTGATTTTCCCGCTGGTGTTAACGGTGATGCTGATCTATCAGCGCTACAGCACGCCGATTGCGCGCCGCGTACGTAGCTATCTGGCCGAGATCAATAATGGCTTCAACGAAGTGATTAACGGCATGAGTGTGATCCAGCAGTTTCGCCAGCAGGCGCGCTTTGGCGAGCGCATGGGCAAAGCCAGCCGTTCACACTATCTGGCGCGGATGGAGACGCTGCGGCTGGACGGCTTTCTGCTGCGTCCGCTGCTCAGCCTGTTTTCTGCACTGATTTTGTGCGGTCTGCTAATGCTGTTCAGCTTTGCCACGCCGGGCGTGTTTGAGGTTGGCGTGCTTTACGCCTTTATCACGTATCTTGGCCGCCTTAACGAGCCACTGATCGAGCTCACCACGCAGCAGTCAATGCTGCAGCAGGCGGTGGTGTCGGGCGAGCGTATTTTTGAACTGATGGATGCGGCGCAGCAGGGCTACGGCAGTGACGCTCAGCCGCTGGCTTCCGGGCGTATCACCCTGCGCGATGTCAGCTTTGCCTACCGCGACAACCGCGACGTGCTCAGCCATATCAACCTCGAGGTGCCGGCGCGCGGCTTCGTGGCACTGGTCGGCCACACCGGCAGCGGCAAAAGCACCTTAGCCAATCTGCTGATGGGCTACTATCCGGTGACGCGCGGCAGCATAGAACTGGATGGCCGCCCGCTGCGCCAGCTGACGCACGATGCGCTGCGCTGCAGCGTGGCGATGGTGCAACAGGATCCGGTGGTACTGGCCGATACGCTATTGGCCAACGTGCGTTTGGGACGCGATATCAGCGAAGAGGACGTGTGGCGCGCGCTGGAGAAGGTGCAGCTGTCACCGCTGGCCCGCGCGATGCGCGACGGCATTCATACCCGGCTCGGTGAGCAGGGGAACACGCTGTCGGTCGGGCAGAAGCAGCTGCTGGCGCTGGCGCGCGTGCTGGTGTCGCTGCCGCAGATTCTGATCCTCGATGAGGCCACTGCCAATATCGACTCAGGCACCGAGCAGGCGATTCAGCAGGCGCTGCGCACGCTGCGCCAGCACAGCACGCTGGTGGTGATTGCTCACCGTCTTTCCACCATCACCGAAGCGGATCAGATTCTGGTGCTGCACCGTGGTCAGGTGGTCGAACGCGGTACGCACACCGAACTGCTGGCGCAGCAGGGCCTTTACTGGCAGATGTACCAGCTGCAGCAGGCTGGCGATGAACTCGCGGCGGGCATACCCGCAACGGCAGAGGGGTGATTTGCACCTTTTTTGCGCAGATTTATCGGAATGTTCTGTATTGATGCACTCCTTTGAGGCCGCAAGCACCAAAGGAGTGCAGTAAAGTCCCACCTTTCTGTTTTTCCGAATGAAAACCTTGCCCGTTACGCCATACCGGAGCGCGATACTCTGCGCCCGGCAGCCTTAGCGCCCACTTTTGCCATTTGTGGCACAGCCTTTGCTTAACTCTCTGCGTGTCCGCGAAGACTCACCTATTTTTATATCCGGAGGGGAACGTATGAAGCTGGTTACCGTGGTAATCAAACCATTTAAGCTGGAGGACGTGCGTGAAGCCTTATCCTCCATTGGCATTCAGGGCCTGACCGTGACCGAAGTAAAAGGCTTCGGTCGTCAGAAAGGCCATGCAGAACTGTACCGCGGTGCCGAGTACAGCGTTAACTTCCTGCCAAAAGTAAAAATCGATATTGCGATTGCGGACGATCAGCTGGATGAAGTGGTGGATGTGATCAGCAAAGCCGCGTACACCGGCAAAATTGGCGACGGCAAAATTTTCGTCGCGGAACTGCAGCGCGTGATTCGTATTCGCACCGGCGAGACCGACGAAGCAGCACTGTAACTGGGGCTCTGAATTGTGATGGGATGGAAAGAAATGAATAAAGTAATGACTAAGTTGGGCCTCACCAGCCTGGCGCTGTTACCGTCTCTTGCGATGGCAGCTGCGCCTGCCGTAGCGGATAAAGCCGATAACGCGTTTATGATGATTTGTACCGCGCTGGTACTGTTCATGACAATTCCCGGCATTGCCCTGTTTTACGGCGGCCTGATTCGCGGCAAAAACGTGCTGTCGATGCTGACTCAGGTCGCGGTGACGTTCGCGTTAGTATGCGTACTGTGGATCGTCTACGGCTACTCGCTGGCGTTCAGCGAAGGCAACGCCTTCTTCGGTAACTTCCAGTGGGCGATGCTGAAAAATATCGAGCTGAAAGCGGTGATGGGCAGCTTCTATCAGTACATTCACGTGGCGTTCCAGGCTTCCTTTGCCTGTATTACCGTGGGGCTGATTGTTGGTTCGCTGGCTGAGCGTATTCGCTTCTCGGCGGTACTGATTTTCGTACTGGTGTGGCTGACTCTGGCCTATCTGCCTATCGCACATATGGTGTGGGCTGGCGGCTTCCTGGCACAGGATGGCGCGCTGGACTTCGCTGGCGGTACCGTGGTGCACATCAACGCCGCCGTTGCGGGTCTGGTTGGTGCTTACCTGGTAGGCAAGCGTGCTGGCTTCGGTAAAGAAGCGTTCAAGCCGCATAACCTGCCGATGGTGTTTACCGGTACCGCGATTCTGTACGTTGGCTGGTTCGGTTTCAACGCCGGCTCTGCGTCTTCCGCGAACGAAATCGCGGCGCTGGCCTTCCTGAATACCGTGGTGGCCACTGCGGGTGCCGTGCTGTCGTGGGTGTTCGGTGAGTGGGCGCTGCGCGGTAAGCCTTCACTGCTGGGTGCGTCTTCTGGCTTCATCGCCGGTCTGGTTGCCATCACGCCAGCCTGTGGTTATGTCGGCGTCGGCGGCGCACTGATTATCGGTCTGGCCGGTGGCCTGGCAGGTATCTGGGGTGTGACCACGCTGAAGAAATGGCTGCGCGTGGATGACCCGTGCGATGTGTTCGGTGTGCACGGCGTGTGCGGTATCCTCGGCTGTATCCTGACCGGCGTGTTTGCCTCCTCTTCACTGGGCGGCGTAGGCTACGCGGAAGGCGTGACCATGGGCCATCAGGTTTGGGTGCAGCTGTTCAGCTGTGGCCTGACCATCGTCTGGTCTGGCGTAGTAGCCTTCGTGGGCTTCAAGCTGGCAGATATGATTGTTGGCCTGCGCGTACCGGAAGAACAGGAACGTGAAGGTCTGGATGTGAACAGCCACGGCGAGAACGCTTACAACCAGTAAGTGCCGGCTGGCAGAAGAGCAGTGCGCTATAACTATAATGATGAGAAAGGGGCGAGATAATCGCCCCTTTTTTTATGCTTCGCGCTGACGCATCACCCCTTCCTGCACCGTCGTCGCCACCAGCGTGCCGTCCTGGCTGAAGAACTCACCGCGCACGAAGCCGCGCGCGCCGGACGCTGAAGTGCTTACCACGCTGTACAGGAGCCACTCCGAGAGATCGAATGGACGGTGGAACCACATGGAGTGGTCAATCGTCGCCACCTGCATATCCGGCTCAAGGAAGCCTTTGCCATGCGGCTGCAGCGCGACCGGCAGAAAGTTGAGATCGGAAGCGTAGCCCAGCAGATATTGGTGAATGCGGCGATCGTCCGGCAGCTGGCCATTGGCACGCACCCAGACCTGGCGCAGCGGCTCATCAACGTGGCCTTTCAGCGGATTGTGGATCTGCACCGGACGGATATCCAGCGGGCGCTCGGCGAGGAATTTTTCTTTCAGCTTGAGCGGCAGGTGCGCAGCCAGCCGATGGGCGAGATCCTGCTCGGAGGGCAGGTTATCGGGTCCCGGCACCTGCGGCATGCTGTTCTGATGCTCGAAGCCATTTTCCGGTGCCTGAAAGGAGGCGGTCATGTAGAAGATCGGCTGACCGCTTTGTACGGCGCTGACGCGGCGGGCGCTGAAGCTTTTGCCGTCGCGCAGGGTTTCCACATCGTAAATAATGGCTTTCTGGCTGTCGCCCGGGCGCAGAAAGTAGCTGTGGAAGGAGTGGATGATACGGGCTTCCGGCACGGTTTGTTTTGCCGCATACAGCGCCTGTCCCACCACCTGGCCGCCAAACACCTGGCGCAGGCCGAGATCTTCACTCTGGCCGCGAAACAGACCCTCTTCCAGTTTTTCCAGATTCAATAAATTAAGCAGGTTGTGCAGTGCCTGGCTCATAACGGATTCCTCAGTGATGCCAATGGCGTCAGTGTGAAAGATCCGACCAGTTTGCGCAACGCTTTTACCCGGTTTTCAGCAGGATGGCGGGGCTTCAGGCGCAAAGCGGATTTTTGTGCCAGAATTAACAGCAATCGGCGGTGGAAAACCCAGCCAATAAATTTACCGCCGACAATCATAGTGTTCATAAGGAGACGACATCGATGAAACTCTGGCATGTAATTAGCGGTATGACACTGGCGGTGGCAATCACAGGCTGTGCCGATCACAGTAAACCCGTGCCGACGCCAACTTTAGGCGCCAGCGTGGCCGGGCAGCCGTCGGCGATTGCCCAGCCGAACGTAAGCGGGTCCGTCTATATTCGCCAGCGTATTGCGCTGCCGCCGGATGCGGTGCTGACCGTGACGCTGGCCGATGCGTCACTGGCGGATGCGCCGTCCAAAGTGCTGTCACAGCGTGTGGTTCGCACCGAGGGCAAACAGGCACCGTTCCAGTTTGTGCTGCCCTTTAACCCGGCCGATATCCAGCCGAACGCGCGCATTTTGCTGAGCGCAGCGATCACCATCGACGGCAAGCTGGCGTTTATCACCGATACGGTGAAACCGGTGATTAATCAGGGTGGAACGAAAGCGGAACTGCTGCTGGTACCGGTGACCAATATGGCGATGCCAACCCAGCCGGGCGCTGCTACCACCGTGCCTTCGACGTCGCCAACCCAGGTTACGCCGTCAGCCTCCGTGCCGGCACCAACCAGTCTGTAACACACCCATCGCGGCAGACAGGCTCACGGGCCCGCTGCCGTGAAGTAAAGCGTCACACGCCAGGGATGGCGTGTGCCGAGCGATCAGGGACGAGACAGCGGCTTTACGTAACGGCTGCGGGCTCGGGGGCCACATTTTGCACCGCTTGCATTAATACTCCCAGCGATACTTCGCCAGTTCAATTTCTCCTGCATCACTCACTTCAATACCTTCGGCTTCCAGTGCATCGCGCTGACGAAAAAGATCATCGCCCTGTAGCGAAATACGACCATGACGATTAATCACGCGGAACCACGGCAGTTTGCTGCCTGGCGGCAGGCGCCGCAGCACGCCGCCCACCTGACGTGCGGCGCGCGGTGAACCGGCCAGCAGCGCGACATCGCCGTAGGTCGTCACTTTACCGGCAGGAATAGCGGCAACAATTTGCCAGACGCGCTCGGAAAAATTGCTCTGTTCACTCACTGACGCACCTCGTCTGCGGGAAAAGCGCCACTTTAGCATGCGATTGCGGCTATCTGCAGGGTTTTGCCGCCGGCCTGTTCAAGAAACCAACGGTTGCCCGGCCTGCGCTTGCAATTGCCAGGGGCTTCCCCGATAATGCCAGCGCTCTCAACATGAGAGCTCGTCAATGGGGGCCCTGTTGGTTCTCCCGCAACGCTAACTTGTGAACTCGGTCAGGTCCGGAAGGAAGCAGCCGCAGCAGGCGACGCGTGTGCCGGGATGTAGCTGGCAGGGCCTCCACCATTTCTGCCCATGCAAAATCCCTGCGCGCAATGCGGCACAGCACCGTATCGGCACTCCTTTGCCTGCCTGTCATCCGTGGAAATAAAGGTGAGTAACGAAGCGACCTGCGGGGAGAAAACTTAGCGGACGTACTTCCAGACAGATCCGGGCACTTTGTCATAGAGCTTGTTCATGGTCAGCTCGGCCAGACGGTGATCGGCTGCGGAGTAAAATACCGCTAACTCATCATCGGGTAATTCATACTTGTTCTTTTCAATCACCCGTTCAAGGGTGTCAATTGAGCGACAACGACGCAGTCGCATCAAATAGTCTGTTTTGGTTAAGGCTGGGTTGCTCATAAATAAACCGGTCTCACTCTGATGCTAAAAGGAATGGCTGGGTTGCTGGAGATAAGCGCACTCTTCGGCAAACAGATTAAATAAGCGTTTTGCTGAACGTTGCCACCGTTGAAGATCCTGGGTATTGATTCCATAGCTGCTAAACAGCATAAAGGTATCATCAAGATATTCATCGATTTGCGTAATCAGCGCTTCATCTTCAACATGCTTAATTTTGTAATTCATCGTGAAAGAGGCGATATGCTCAATCAAATCGTTGAGCTGTAAATTGCCTGGCGAAGTGGGATCATTAACCCAGCCGTGATGGCTGTCGGTTAGCGTCGCCATACTTTCGTCAAACAGGTTCTCACACAGAAATTTAAGCTGGGCAATATCATGCCGTTTCGGTGAGTATTCGTCCATCTTTTTCCCCTCCATAGCGAGCACAGTTACCGCGACGCGGCGAGATTTGGAAAAGCTACCAGGGAGCGATCACGAATAAAAAGAATTCAGCGACCTTTTAAATATAATCCACAATCATTAGTTTTGCTCACCCAATTACTAAATATTACAATTCGTCGCACGGTGACGGGCGGGTATTGTCTATCACCTCAAACACCAGCGCACCGGGCGTTGTCTGGAACATAACTTCTTCACGTTGGGTAAAGGTTTCATTTAAATCAAGGCAGGGATTAAATAAATCCCACGTGAAATCGTAAAGCATTTTAAATCGTTTGTGGCCGACGGGCTGAATGGAAATAATGGTAAAACTGTCCGGAACTAATTGCGCGTTTTGAGAATACCACTGTAAATCGCCGGCAAGGTCCTGGGCTATTTTGAGAATATTCCCCTGGATAATCTGGCGTAACTTGCCGCAATCATCCTCATTCACATCAATATCACTATGAATAATAGACTGCATTCTGCATCCCGTAAAAAGCAAGGAGAGTTCTATCATTGGCTTTCAGCTCTGACATTGCAAGCCATTGGTAAACAGAAAGGGCGATTGCTGCGATGGGCGCTGGCTTGATGGCACAAATCGCCCAGGCGTATCGCCGCTGATCAACTTTTGAAACACTTTCGTCCGCGCGTCGCGATGATGCCATCAGGTAGTATATTGTTATGTTATAACATTTTGGTTGCCTATCATGAATCACAGTGGATTACTTCTCTCGCTCGGCGGGCGCCTGCTGGTAGCGCTACTGCTGAGTGGCCTGCTGGCTCTAGCCATCGTCTGGGGCCTGCACCAATGATGCGTTTTCATCGTCTGCAGGGCGGCTATCAGGGCAGGGCGGTGACGCCGGTGGTGAATGGCGAACTGGCGGCCGGCAGTATGACGGCACTGGTCGGGGCCAACGGAACGGGCAAATCAACCTTGCTCAAAACTATCGCCGGACTGCTGCCGCCAGTGGCGGGACGCTGTGAACTGCAGCTGCCGCGAAAAGCGCTGGGCTGGTTGCCGCAGCGCAGCGAGCTGGATACCCGCTTTCCGCTCACCGTCTATGAGCTGGTGGCAATGGGCTGCTGGCCGCGCTGCGGCTGGTTCGGTGGCATCACGCGTGCGCTGAGGCAGGAGATTGATGCCGCGCTGGAGGCGGTGCAGATGCGCGACTTCGCCACTGCGCAGCCCGCGATGCTCTCCGGCGGGCAGTTGCAGCGCGTGCTGTTTGCGCGCCTGATGCTCCAGCGCAGTCAGCTCTGGCTGCTGGATGAACCCTTCAACGGCATTGATACGCCGACGATAACCTTACTGATGTCGATTCTCGAACAGCAGCAGCGGGCGGGCACCACGCTGCTGGTGGTGCTGCACGACAAGCTACTGGTGGCGCGCCATTTTCGTGACGTGCTGTCGCTGGATGAGCGCGACAGTGCGCAGCAACCGCGGCTGTGTCGGGTGGCGTCATGACGTTACTCCAGCCGTTTATTGAGTTTGGTTTTATGCGCCGGGCTCTGGTGGCCTGCATGGCGCTGGCGATCAGTGCAACGCCGCTCGGCGTCTTTCTCTCGCTGCGCCGTATGAGCCTGGTGGGCGATGCGCTGTCCCATGCGGTACTGCCTGGCGCCGCCATCGGCTATCTGGTATCCGGCCTGTCACTGGTAGCGATGGGCATTGGCGGCCTGATTGCCGGGCTGGCGGTGGCGCTGCTGTCCGGTGCGGTCAGCCGTTATACCCACCTGAAGGAAGATGCCAGCTTTTCCGGCTTCTATCTGGGTTCGCTGGCGCTCGGCGTCACGCTGGTATCACTGCGCGGTTCCAGTGTCGATCTGCTGCACGTGTTGTTCGGCTCGCTGCTGGCGGTGGATAACGGCGCGATTGTGCTGGTTGGCAGCATCGCTGCGTTCACCCTGCTAATGCTGGCCGTGATCTTCCGGCCGCTGGTCATTGATGCCTTTGATCCTGATTTTCTGCGTGCGCAGGGAAAATGGAGCGCACCGCTGGTGCACGGCATTTTCCTCACGCTGGTGGTGCTGAATCTGGTGGCGGGTTTTCAGGTGCTCGGCACGCTGATGTCCGTTGGGCTGATGATGCTGCCCGCCACCAGCGCGCGCTTCTGGAGCCGTCACCTTACGCGCATGCTGGCGATTGCCATGCTGCTGGCGCTGATCGCCGCCTTTATCGGCCTGTTGCTCTCCTGGCACTATGCCCTGCCTGCCGGACCGGCGGTGGTACTGAGTGCGGCCGTACTGTTTTTGCTGTCTGTGTTGACAGGACCATGTGGCGGCCTGCTGCGCCGTCGATAATAAGATGACAAGGGGATAGGTATGAAGAAGTTACCGTTGAGTCTGGCGATTGGCGCGATGCTGATTAGCCCGCTGACGCTGGCAAAAACCGTTGATGCCGTAGCCAGTTTTACCGTGCTGGCAGACATCGTTAAACAGGTCGGCGGCGATCACGTTAAGGTGAAATCGCTGGTGGGTCCGGATGGCGATCCGCACACCTTTGAGCCCACGCCGCAGGATAGCCAGGCGCTGGCGCAGGCCGATGTGGTGTTCGTCAGCGGACTGGGCATGGAAGGCTGGATGGACCGGCTGATTAGCGCGTCCGGCTACAAGGGCACGGTGGTGGTCGCCTCGAACGGCGTCAATACGCGCAAAATGGAGGAGGATGGCAAAACCATCACCGATCCACACGCGTGGAACAGCATGCACAACGGCGTGATCTACGCCACTAACGTGATGAACGCGCTGATCAAAGCCGATCCGGACGATGCTGCCGACATCCGTCACAGCGGTGAACGCTATATTCAGCAGTTGCAGAAGCTGGATAGTTGGGCCAAAAGTGAATTTTCCGGCGTGGCGCAAAGTAAACGCAAGGTGCTCACCAGCCATGATGCCTTTGGCTACTTCGGCCAGCGCTATGGCGTGACATTCCTCGCGCCGGTGGGCTTCTCAACCGAAGCGGAAGCCAGCGCCAGCGATGTCGCCGCTATCATCAAACAGCTCCGGGCCGAGCACATCACCACCTACTTTATGGAGAATCAGACCGATCCGCGTCTGGTGAAACAGATCGCCAGTGAAACCGGTGCGCAACCCGGTGGCGAGCTCTATCCGGAAGCGCTGTCAGCGGCCAGCGGGCCGGCGCCCACCTATGAGGCGGCGTTTAAGCACAACGTGGAAACTCTGCTGCACAGCATGAAGTAAAAAAAAGGCCGGGGAGCATCCCGGCCAATTATCACGACACTTTCCTAACGTTTTTTCTTTCTTCCCTGCACCGCCTTAAAGCGCGGGTTGGTTTTGCAAATCACATAAATACGACCTTTACGCCGCACGACTTTGCAATCTTTGTGACGGGTCTTGGCAGACCGCAATGAACTGACAACTTGCATGTGGCTGAACTCCGGTTATTTGCTGCGCGTCAGGAAGCTGCCAAAACGCTTGTTGAAGCGTGCGGCGCTGCCCTCTTTGGCAAACTCTTTCTGTTTACCGGTGTAGTAAACGTGCGACTTCGACGACACATCAAGCGTGACGTACGGCAGCTCTTCGCCCTCAAACTGGATGGTACGATCGGTCTGAATCGTTGAGCCGACTTTGAAGTATTCGTCGACGGTGGTGTCGTGGAACACCACAGGACGGTAGTGCGGATGAATGTTTGGTTTCATAATAGCGCTCTCGTGTAATGTTATAATATAACAATATTATGAACCTCACGCCGCAGGATTGCAACCACGCGTCCGGTGCGGATTTGTCATGGAACGTGCGGGCAGAGGAGTGCGCAATAAAAAAGGCCGCTTGCGCGGCCTTTTAGCAGAGAGAAACTATCAGTGAGGGTGATCGACCGGATGGCCCTGTTCCAGCTCAGACTTGTTCTTGCTGAAACGGCGGCGCACCACCACGAAGAACACCGGCACAAAGAAGATCGCCAGCGCGGTGGCTGTCACCATTCCGCCCATTACGCCGGTACCGACGGCGTTCTGTGCGCCGGAGCCGGCACCGCTGCTGATCGCCAGCGGCAGTACGCCGAGGATGAACGCCAGCGACGTCATCAGAATCGGACGCAGACGCATACGTGAGGCTTCCAGCGTCGACTCGACCAGCCCTTTGCCTTCTTTCTCCATCAAATCCTTGGCGAATTCGACGATCAGGATGGCGTTCTTCGCCGAGAGACCAATGGTGGTCAACAGACCCACCACAAAGTACACGTCGTTACTCAGACCGCGCAGCGTGGTGAAGAGCAGGGCGCCAATCACACCCAGCGGCACCACCAGCATGACCGCGAACGGAATCGACCAGCTCTCATACAGCGCGGCCAGACACAGGAACACCACAATCAGCGAAATGGCGTACAGTGCAGGCGCCTGGTTGCCGGACAGGCGTTCCTGATAGGACATGCCGGTCCAGTCGTAGCCGATACCCGCAGGCAGCTTCGAGGCGAGGCTCTCCATCAGGTTCATGGCATCACCCGAGCTCTTGCCCGGTGCCGCCTGACCCAGGATCTCCATTGATGGCAGACCGTTGTAACGCTCCAGACGCGGTGAACCATACTGCCACTTCGCCGAAGAGAAGGCAGAGAACGGCACCATGGTCCCGGCGCTGTTGCGCACGTACCATTTGCTGATGTCATCCGGCAGCATGCGCGAGTCGGCCTGACCCATCACGTACACTTTCTTCACGCGACCACGGTCGATGAAGTCATTGACGTAAGAACCGCCCCAGGCCGCACCCAGCGTGGTGTTGATGTCGGACAGCGACACACCAAGCGCCTGCGCTTTTTCCTGATCGATAATCAGTTTGTACTGCGGCGTATCTTCCAGCCCGTTTGGACGCACGCCCACCAGCGTATCCGGATGCTGGGCAATCATGCCAAACAGCTGGTTACGCGCGGCGGTCAGCTTCTCATGGCCGAGGTTACCCTGATCGATCAGCTGGAAGTCGAAACCGGTGGCGTTACCCAGTTCGATAATGGCCGGCAGGTTGAACGGGAACACCATGGCATCTTTAATCTGACCCAGCGCCTGCATTGCACGTCCGGCAATCGCCGGCACTTTCAGGCTGGCATCACCACGCTCATCCCATGGCTTCAGGCTGACGAAGGCGATACCGGTGTTCTGTCCACGACCGGCGAAGCCAAAGCCGTTAACGGTAAACACCGAATTCACGCTGTCTTTCTCTTTGGTCAGGAAGTAATCCGTAACCTGATCCAGCACCTTCTGCGTACGTTCCTGGGTCGCACCGGCAGGCAGCTGCGCCTGCGCCAGTAACAGCCCCTGATCCTCTTCCGGCAGGAACGAGGTAGGCAGTTTAAGGAACAGGTAAGCCATGCCGACCACAATCAGCAGATAAATCAGCAGATAGCGACCGGTGCTGCGCACAATGTGGCCGACGCTGTCGACGTAATGGTTGGTGCTCTTGTCAAACAGGCGGTTAAACCAGCCGAAGAAACCGGTGGTTTTGCCGTGTTCACCTTTTTTGATGGGTTTCAGCATGGTGGCACACAGCGCTGGCGTCAGAATCAACGCCACCAGCACCGACAGCGCCATCGCCGAAACGATGGTGATCGAGAACTGACGATAAATCACCCCGGTTGAGCCGCCGAAGAACGCCATCGGGATAAATACCGCTGACAGCACCAGCGCGATGCCAACCAGCGCGCCCTGGATCTGTTCCATCGAGCGTTTGGTGGCTTCTTTTGGCGGTAATCCCTCTTCCGCCATGACGCGCTCAACGTTTTCTACCACCACGATGGCGTCATCAACTAACAGGCCGATGGCGAGCACCATGCCGAACATCGTCAGGGTGTTTATCGAGTAGCCAAAGGCACTGATGATGGCAAAGGTGCCCAGCAGCACCACCGGCACGGCGATGGTAGGAATCAGCGTCGCGCGGAAGTTCTGCAGGAACAGATACATTACCAGGAACACCAGCACGATGGCTTCGAACAGCGTTTTCACCACTTCGAAAATGGAGATCTTAACGAATGGCGTGGTGTCGTACGGATAAACGGTTTTCATGCCGGCCGGGAAGAACGGTTCCAGCTTGGCCAGTTCCGCTTTCACCGCGTCGGCGGTATCCAGCGCGTTGGCGCCGGTCGCCAGTTTGACACCGATACCGGAGGCTGGTTTGCCGTTATAGCGGGCAATGATCTCGTAGTTTTCACCGCCGAGTTCAATCTTCGCGACATCGCGCAGGCGCACCTGTGAGCCGTCCTGATTGACCTTCAGCATGATGTTGCCGAACTCTTCGGTCGAGGTCAGACGCGTCTGGGCAATGATCGAGGCGTTAAGCTGCTGACCCGGCACCGGTGGGGTACCGCCCAGCTGACCAGCGGCCACCTGGGTGTTCTGGGTTTGCAGCGCGCTGATCACATCCACCGGCGTCAGCTGGTAGTTGTTAAGCTTGTGCGGATCGAGCCAGATACGCATCGCATACTGCGCACCAAACACCTGAGTATCACCGACGCCAGGTGTACGGCTGATCGGATCTTTGATGTTCGACGCTACGTAGTCTGAGATGTCGTTCTGCGTCATGCTGCCATCTTCGCTGACAAAACCGGCGACCATCAGGAAGCTGCTGGAGGATTTTTTCACCTGAATCCCCTGCTGCTGTACTTCCTGCGGCAGCAGTGGCATCGCCAGCTGCAGTTTGTTCTGCACCTGCACCTGAGCAATGTCGGCATCAGTGCCAGACTGGAAGGTCAGCGTCAGCGTCAGCGTACCAGAAGAGTCACTGCTCGAGGACATATACATCAGCCCGTCGATGCCGTTCATATTCTGTTCGATAACCTGCGTTACCGAATCCTGTAGCGTTTTCGCATCTGCACCCGGATAAGATGCCTGGATTTCAACTGCCGGCGGCGCAACGTTGGGATATTGCTCGATCGGCAGTTTGATAATCGATAGCGCACCCGCCAGCATAATAATGATGGCAAGCACCCAGGCAAAAATGGGGCGATCGATAAAGAACTTAGCCATGTATCAACGGCTCCTGTTTATGACGATGATTTAGCAGACTGAGATTCCGGTGCGGCTTTGGCATCATCTTTGACTTCCTGCGGCGTCACCTGAGCACCCGGTTTAGCACGCTGAATACCGACGGTAATCACGCGATCGCCCTCTTTCAGGCCATCGGTCACCAGCCATTTGTCGCCAAACGCCTGGTTCGCGGTAATCTTACGCACTTCGACTTTATTATCCGCGCCCACTACCATCGCGGTGGCTTCACCGGTTGGCGTGCGGGTTACGCCGGTCTGCGGTACCAGCAGCGCCGTCGGGTTAGTGCCCTCATCCAGACGTGCACGCACGAACATGCCCGGCAGCAAACGATGATCCGGATTCGGGAAAATCGCGCGCAGGGTAATCGAGCCAGTGGTTTCATCCACGGTAACATCAGAGAATTCCAGTGTGCCCTGCTGGCTGTATGCGCTACCGTTCTGCATCAGCAGGGTAACGTTAGCTTTGCCGTCGTTCTGTTTCAGCTGACCCGACTCCAGCTCGCCGCGCAGGCGCAGGAAATCATCGCTGGATTGGGTTACATCGACGTACATCGGGTCGAGTTGCTGCACGGTCGCCAGCGCGGTGGTCTGGCCGTTCGACACCAGTGCACCTTCCGTCACCGAGGATTTACCAATGCGGCCGCTGATTGGCGAGGTCACTTTGGTGTACGCCAGGTTAATGCGGGCGGTTTCCACATTGGCCTGCGCCGCCTGTACGGCTGCGGCGGTCTGCGCGGCGGTGGCCGCGGCGTTATCGTAGTCCTGCTGGCTGATATATTTGGTACCCAGCAGCGGCTTGTAACGATTCACCGTCAGCTGGGCAACGCGCGCGTTGGCCTGAGCCTGGGCTAAATCGCCTTTTGCGCTGTCGTACGCGGCCTGATAGGTGGCGGGATCGATCTGGTACAGCGAATCGCCGGCTTTAACATCACTGCCTTCAACAAAATTACGCTTAAGAATGATACCTGACACCTGCGGACGCACTTCAGCCACGCGAAACGCCGAAGTACGGCCTGGCAGTTCGGTGGTAATTTTCAGGGGCTCGTTTTTTAACGTGACAACACCCACTTCCGGGGGCTGCTGCTGGGCGGCTTGCTGGGATTTATTATCATCACATCCTGTTAACAAAAAGCTGCCTGTAAGCATCACGGCGGCCGCCAGAGGCGCTAATCCTCTGTTTTTATTCATAAATAAACCTCTAGTGTCCGATATCAAATGATCAATGGATCACAAACCGTTAAACCCATTGCTGCGTTAAAACACGGGTCGTGCTATGGTACATACATTCACAAATGTATGTAAACTTGCCAGTTTGTAAAAACAGTCCTCTATGGCACGAAAAACCAAAGCGCAAGCACTTGAAACGCGACATCAAATTCTGGATGCCGCTCTAGCTCACTTTTCTGAACACGGTGTGGCCGCCACCTCACTGGCGGATATCGCCGCGGCCGCTGGCGTCACGCGCGGCGCTATCTACTGGCATTTTAAAAATAAAGCCGATCTGTTACAGGAGATCTGGCTGCGCTGCGACGCCGGGCTCGACGATGTGGAACTTGAGTATCAGACAAAATACCCTGGCGATCCACTTTCTGTAATGCGTTCGATGCTGATCTATATCCTTGAAGCCACAGCAAAGGATCCACAAAGACGCGCATTAATGGAGATTATCTTCCATAAATGTGAGTTCGTTGGCGAAATGTCGACGTTAATGGCGATGCAGCAGGGGCTGCTGCAGGCGTGTTATGACCGCATCGAAGAGGTGCTGCGCAGCTGTATCGAGGCCGGGCAGCTCCCGGCCAGCCTCAATACCCGCCAGGCGGCGCTGCTGATGCGCGGCTACATCAGCGGCATGATGGAAAGCTGGTTATTCAATCCGCAAAGTTTTGATCTGGTGAGTGAAGCGCCGCAGGTGGTCGAGGCCTTTATAGATATGCTGCGCCTGAGCCCGACGCTCGCCGGCACGCGCTAAGCGGTGCGTTCGGCCGCCAGCTTCTGCTCGTAATCGCGCTGGACAATCGCCAGCGCAGCCAGCACCGTGGCCGTGGGTACCTGGTTTTCCTCCAGCAGCTGAATTAAATCGACCGCCAGCTTGATGTCGTCCGGCGCGGTATCCAGCGTCATAGTGTCTCCTAAATACGTAGTTTAGCGGCGACCAGCAGCATTAGCAGAGCACCGGCCAGCGCCACGGCAAAGCCCATCGGATGCAGCGTACCGAGGTCACCCGTGGTGAAATACGTGGCGATGTAGCCGCCAATCAGCGCGCCGATCACCGCCAGCACCAGCGTCGGTACCAGTCCGCCGGGACGGCCGGGAAACACCCTCCGCTTCAGCCAGCCGGCAGCCAGGCCAATAATAATCCAGATGATAAGGGTCATGCTTTTCCTCCCGTCAGCGCTGTTTCCAGTATAGAGGAAAGCGAACGGCTTACGGCTGCGCCGCGATCTCCAGTTTATGCAGCGCGGCGCGGCAGCGCGCCAGCCGCTCCTGCAGAATCTCCACCTCGCGCATCAGCTGCTGCTGCACGCTCAGCGTTTCAGCGCGTGCCAGGTGCTGTTCGCGCTGCTGCAGCATGGCCAGCAGTCGCGTTTCATAGCCGCGGTACTCATCACGCTTCGGCTGCAGCGGATCGCGACGCGGTCGTTCACGCACCACGCGCAGTTGCTGGCTACTGCACTCGCGCTGCAGCGCGGCAATCTGGTCCAGCACCTTCTGCGCCAGCCACTGGCGGCGCGACGCATCACTGTCGGACGCCGCGAGCTGCGCCGCATTGTGCTGCAGCTCTTGCAGATAGTCAGCCAGCCGCGTGCCTTTGCAGCGAAACAGCTGCGCGTCAAAGCGCGGCTGACGGCAGCTACCGTCCGGCTGCTGCGCAATCTGCTGGCGCAACGTGTCAATCATTGCGTGCAGACGCTGTTGGGCGGGCAGTTGAGGCATCACTTCGATTCCGTCTGTGTTAACGTAGCGCTGTTGTGACATTTTTCAGGCATCTGGCATGCAGCGCATTTTACTGTTAAGCCTTGGCTGGCTGGCGATTGTGCTGGGCACGCTGGGCATTGTATTACCTTTACTACCGACCACGCCATTCGTGTTGCTGGCCGCCTGGTGTTTTGCCCGCTCGTCGCCACGCTTTCACCACTGGCTGCTGTGGCGCTCGCCGTTTGGCCGCTATCTGCGTCACTGGCAGCAGCATCGCGCCATGCCGCCCGGTGCCAAAAGCCGCGCCATGTTGCTGATTGTCATCACCTTTGCGCTTTCAATCTGGCTGGTGAAGCTGCTGTGGCTGCGCATCCTGCTCGGTGTGATGCTGGCGCTATTGTTGCTCATGCTGTGGCGCATCCCGGTTGTGGCAGAAAGTGCGAACCCGCACGAACCGTAGCATCAGGGTTGCATTTAGCCGGCTGTTTGCTTAGATTTGGGCATCTTCGTGCGTGGCTTCCCTTTGAGAAACGACTTCGCTTAACCCGGTTTCCGGGTATTGGCGCTGTGGAAGCTGCGCGTTTTAGATATTTTTCCAGGCGTAACCTTTATGACCGCAACTGCGCAGCAGCTTGAACTGATCAAAAACAGCATCAAAAGCATTCCTGACTATCCGAAGCCGGGCATCCTGTTCCGTGACGTCACCAGTCTGATGGAAGATCCGCAGGCGTATGCCGCAGCGATCGCCATTCTGGTTGAGCGTTATCGTAATAAAGGCATCACCAAAGTGGTGGGCACCGAAGCGCGTGGCTTCCTGTTCGGGGCGCCGGTTGCGCTGGGTCTGGGCGTGGGATTTGTGCCGGTGCGCAAGCCGGGCAAACTGCCGCGTGAAACTTTCAGCGAAAGCTATGAACTGGAGTACGGTTCAGACGCGCTGGAACTGCACAAAGACGCCATCAAACCCGGCGATGTGGTGCTGGTGGTGGACGATCTGCTGGCTACCGGCGGCACCCTTGAAGCCACGGTGAAACTGATTCGTCGTGCGGGCGGTGAAGTTAAAGATGCCGCGTTCGTGATCAACCTGTTTGATTTAAGCGGCGAAGCGCGCCTGAACGCGCTGGGTATCGACTGCTACAGCCTGGTCAACTTCCCCGGCCACTAAGGCCATCGCGCCGCCCGCCTTGATGCCCGGCGGCGCCTCTCTTCGCACTCCCTGACAGGCGTATTCCGCCCTGAAGCGCAGCGCGCAACGTATCACGGGTATAGGCATATCCGGCTGTGGCTGTTACACTCCTGTCAAAATAAACAGGGTTTGCGTCACCGCATTTTTCCCCTAAGTCCCACGGCAGAATCGGCGCAACTGAGCGTGCTGCTGTGCCAGGTTAAACAACTCCAGTGATTGAATCCACATGAGCTATCAGGTACTTGCGCGAAAATGGCGTCCCCAGGCTTTCGCCGACGTAGTCGGTCAGGAACATGTGCTGACGGCGCTGGCCAACGGGTTGTCACTGGGACGCATCCATCATGCCTATCTGTTTTCCGGCACGCGCGGCGTGGGGAAAACCTCGATTGCGCGTCTGCTGGCTAAAGGCCTCAACTGCGAAACCGGTATCACGGCCACGCCCTGTGGACAGTGCGATAACTGTCGCGAGATTGAACAGGGGCGCTTTGTCGATCTGATTGAAATCGATGCCGCCTCGCGCACCAAAGTGGAAGACACGCGCGACCTGCTGGATAACGTGCAGTATGCACCCGCGCGCGGGCGCTTTAAGGTCTATCTGATCGATGAAGTGCACATGCTGTCGCGCCACAGCTTTAATGCGCTGCTGAAAACGCTGGAAGAGCCGCCGTCGCATGTGAAATTCCTGCTGGCGACCACCGATCCGCAGAAGCTGCCGGTAACCATTCTGTCGCGCTGCCTGCAGTTCCATCTGAAAGCCCTCGACGTCGAACAGATTCAGCAGCAGCTGGCGCACGTGCTGCAGCAGGAGCAGATTGACGCCGAGCCGCGCGCGCTGCATCTGCTGGCGCGCGCCGCCGACGGCAGTATGCGCGATGCGCTCAGCCTCACCGATCAGGCGATTGCTATGGGGCAGGGCAGCGTCACGCGCGACAGCGTGGCGCAAATGCTGGGCACGCTGGATGATGAACAGCCGCTGGCGCTGATTGAAGCGCTGGTGGAAGGCAACGGCGAACAGGTGATGGCGCTGCTGAATCAGGCCGCATCGCGCGGCGTGGAGTGGGAGGCGCTGCTGGTGGAGATGCTGCGTCTGCTGCACCGTATCGCGATGGTCCAGCTGCTGCCCAGCTCGCTTGGCGAAGATGATGCCAGCCAGACGCAGCGCCTGCGCGAACTGGCGCGCGTGCTGCCGCCTGCTGACGTTCAGCTCTATTATCAGACGCTGCTGATGGGGCGCAAAGATTTGCCGCTGGCGCCGGATCGCCGGCTGGGCGTGGAAATGACGCTGCTGCGTGCGCTGGCGTTTCATCCGCAGGCCACCATCGCTGAACCGGTGGCGCGCCCGTCGCTGACGCCGCAGGCCGCACCGGCCGTTGCCGCGCCAGCGCCTCAGACCAAAGCCGCACCCGCTGTGGCCGCGCAGCCGCAGATGGCACCGCCGATGGATGAGTCGCCGCCGCCGGCCGATGATTATCCCGATATGGCACCGGCCCCGGATAACTTGCCCGACGCCACCAGTCAGCTGTTACAGGCGCGGACGCAGCTGCTGCGTCAGGGAGCCGGCAAAGCAAAAAAGAGTGAGCCGGCAGCGCGTTCCGCGCGGCCGGCAAACCCGGCGCTGGAACGTCTGGCAAGCGTCACCGAGCGCGTGCAACAGCGCGCGTCTGAACCGGCGGTAAAAGCGCCGGCGAAACCGGAAGCGTATCGCTGGAAAGCCCAGCAGCAGGAGGAGATCAAGCCGGAGCCGGTGGCGACGCCAAAAGCCTTGCGTTCTGCGCTGGAGCATGAGAAAACGCCAGAGCTGGCGCTCAAACTGGCGGAAGAGGCGCTGCAGCGCGACGCCTGGGCGGCGGAAATCGCCACGCTGACGCTGCCGAAGCTGGTCCAGCAGGTCGCGCTGAACGCGTGGAAAGAGGTGAATGAGCAGGGCGTGACGCTGCATTTGCGCAGCAGCCAGCGTCATCTCAACTCTGCCCCGGCGCGCCAGGCAATTCAGGACGCGCTGAGCCAGGCGGCCGGCCAGACGGTTGAACTGACCATCGTGGAAGACGATAATCCGGCGGTATTGACGCCGCTGGAGTGGCGTCAGGCCATTTATGAAGAGAAACTGGCGCAGGCGCGTCAGTCGATCGAAAGCGATACCCACATTCAGACGCTGCGTCGCTTCTTTGATGCGGACCTGGATGAAGAGAGTATCCGACCCGTATGATCACGCTGTCGCGCAGCGTTGCGCGCAGCCCCAGCAGAGAGAGAAAACTATGTTTGGTAAAGGCGGATTGGGCAACCTGATGAAACAGGCCCAGCAGATGCAGGATAAAATGGCCAAAGTTCAGGAAGAGATCGCCGCACTGGAAGTCACCGGCGAATCAGGGGCTGGCCTGGTCAAAGTGACCATCAACGGTGCGCACAACTGCCGCCGCGTGGAAGTCGATCCCAGCCTGCTGGAAGATGACAAAGAGATGCTGGAAGATCTGATCGCTGCGGCGTTCAACGATGCGGCGCGCCGTATTGATGAAACGCAGAAAGAGAAGATGGCGTCCGTCTCTGCCGGTATGCAGCTGCCGCCTGGCTTCAAGATGCCGTTCTGATGCAAACCAGTCCACTGCTTGAAGCTTTGATGGAGTCGCTGCGCTGTCTACCGGGCGTTGGCCCGAAATCGGCGCAGCGCATGGCGTTTCATCTGTTGCAGCGCGATCGCAGCGGTGGCATGCGTCTGGCGCAGGCGCTGACCCGCGCCATGGCAGAAATCGGCCACTGTTCCGACTGCCGCACCTTCACCGAGCAGGAGATCTGCACCATCTGCGCCAATCCCCGCCGTCAGCAAAACGGCCAGATTTGCGTGGTGGAGAGCCCGGCGGATATCCACGCCATCGAGCAGACCGGCCAGTTTGGCGGTCGCTATTTTGTGCTGATGGGCCATCTGTCGCCGCTGGACGGCATCGGCCCGCAGGATATTGGCCTGGATCGGCTGGAGCAGCGCCTTGAACGTGAGACGCTGCAGGAGGTGATCCTTGCCACCAACCCAACGGTGGAAGGCGAAGCCACGGCTAACTATATCGCCGAGCTGTGCGGCCAGTATGGCGTTGACGCCAGCCGCATTGCGCACGGGGTTCCGGTCGGTGGTGAACTGGAAATGGTCGACGGCACAACGCTGTCGCACTCGCTTGCCGGACGGCACAAGATTAAATTCTGACCACTTGCCGGTATCCTGCTGCGATACCGGCTTGAAATTCTTCCCACCATCCCCATTTCACTCTCAACAATTGATCAACCCCGATTCTGTTGAGGTAGCAATGACCATGAAAGGACAAGAGACGCGTGGCTTCCAGTCAGAGGTAAAACAACTTCTGCACCTGATGATCCATTCCCTCTATTCAAACAAAGAGATTTTCCTGCGTGAACTGATCTCCAACGCCTCCGATGCGGCTGACAAACTGCGCTTCCGCGCACTGTCGACGCCGGATCTGTACGAAGGCGATGGCGACCTGCGCGTGCGTATCTCGGTCGACAAGGAAAAACGCACACTGACGCTGAGCGATAACGGCATCGGTATGCGTCGTGATGAGGTGATTGAAAACCTCGGCACCATCGCGAAATCCGGTACCAAAGCGTTTCTGGAATCGATGGGTTCCGATCAGGCAAAAGACAGCCAGCTGATCGGCCAGTTCGGCGTCGGTTTCTACTCGGCGTTTATCGTGGCTGACAAAGTGACGGTACGCACCCGTGCTGCGGGCGCCAAAGCCGACGAAGGCGTGTTCTGGGAATCCGCCGGCGAAGGCGAGTATACGCTGGCGGAGATTGAGAAAGCCGATCGCGGCACCGAAATTACGCTGCACTTCCGTGAAGGCGAAGATGACTTCCTCGATGCGTGGCGCGTGCGCAACGTGATCAGCAAATATTCCGATCACATCGCGCTGCCGGTGGAGATCGAGACCAAAGACGAAGAGAACGATACCGTCACCTGGGAGAAGATCAACAAAGCCCAGGCGCTGTGGACGCGCAACAAAGGCGAAATCAGCGACGAAGAGTACAACGAGTTCTACAAACACATCGCTCATGATTTCAGCGATCCGGCCATCTGGAGCCACAACCGCGTCGAAGGTAAGCAGGAGTACACCAGTCTGCTGTACATCCCGTCGCGTGCGCCGTTCGACATGTGGAACCGCGACAGCAAGCACGGTCTGAAGCTGTACGTGCAGCGCGTCTTCATCATGGATGACGCGGAACAGTTCATGCCGAACTACCTGCGCTTTGTGCGTGGCCTGATAGATTCCAGCGATCTGCCGCTCAACGTCTCCCGTGAGATCCTGCAGGACAGCCGCGTCACGCAGAGCCTGCGCGCCGCGCTGACCAAACGCAGCCTGCAGATGCTGGAAAAACTGGCTAAAGACGACGCAGAGAAATATCAGCAGTTCTGGAAAGAGTTCGGTCTGGTGCTGAAAGAGGGCCCGGCGGAAGATCATGCCAACCAGGAGGCGATTGCTAAACTGCTGCGTTTCGCCACCACCCAGAGCGAAGGCGCGGCGCAGACCGTTTCACTGGAAGATTACGTTAGCCGCATGGTTGAAGGGCAGGAGAAGATTTACTACATCACTGCCGACAGCTATGCCGCCGCGAAAAGCAGCCCGCATCTGGAGCTGTTCCGTAAGAAAGGCATCGAGGTCCTGCTGCTGTCCGATCGTATCGACGAGTGGATGATGAGCTACCTGACGGAATTCGATGGCAAAGCGTTCCAGTCGGTGAGCAAAGCGGATGAGTCGCTGAGCAAGCTGGCGGATGAAGAGACGGAAGCACAGAAGGAAGCGGAAAAAGCGCTGGAGCCGTTCGTCGATCGCGTGAAAACCCTGCTGGGCGAGCGCGTCAAAGAGGTGCGCCTGACCCATCGCCTCACTGACACGCCAGCGATTGTCACCACTGACGCCAACGAAATGACCACGCAGATGGCGAAGCTGTTCGCCGCGGCCGGTCAGGATGTGCCGGAAGTGAAGTACATCTTTGAGATCAACCCGGAGCATACACTAGTGAAACGCGTGGCTGATACGCAGGATGAAGCGCGCTTTGCGGAATGGGTTGAACTGCTGCTGGATCAGGCGCTGCTGGCTGAGCGCGGCACGCTGGACGATCCTAACCAGTTTATCCGCCGCATGAATCAGTTGCTGACGGCGTAACGCGGTGCGGTAATCGGAACGGTCGGCATGAATGCCGACCCTACAGGTTACCTGTCACCGATTTGACAACTGTCCACTCTCTGTAGGGTCGTCATTAATGACGACCTTAAAAAATCACATATTCGTAGGGTCGTCATTAATGACGACCTTTTTTTATTTATGCCGCCCTTGCTTACTTCAGCGCTTCATCCCGCAGCCAATCCCGGAACAACGTAATCTCCGCATCGTGCTGGCGTGACCGCTTGGTCATCATCCAGGTGGCACGGTCGGCGCGCACAAACCCCAGCGGCGCAATCAGCGTGCCGTCGTTCAGCTCCTGACGCACCAGCAGACGCGGCGCCACAATCACGCCCAGCCCGTTTCTCGCGGCCTGAATCGCCAGCGTCAGATTATCGAAATGTTTGCCCAGCCAAAAATTACCGCGCACGCCGCTGATTTTCGCCCATTCGGCCCAGGCCTGCAGGCGGGTATCGGCGTGCAAAAGCGGCAGCGACGCCAGATCCTGCTCGCTGTGAAAACGCGCCGCGTACTGTGGGGCGCACAGCGGGCCAACGTAATCATCGCTGATGAGCGAGGCATCAATGTCGTCGTCCGGCGCCTGTTCATAACTGAGGATCAGCACATCGGTGTGTTCGCTGCGCAGCTGAGCAATATCGCCCTGCGGCTGAAATTGCACTTCAATATCGGGATAGCGCTGGTAAAAGCTGCTGATGCGCGGAATCAGCCACTGGGATAAAAAACTCGGGGTACAGGCGACGCTCAGATGATTGCGCATCCCGGTGCGAATACTTACGCAGGTGGTAGAGAGTTCGCTAAAGGCTTTCTGGCAGCTCACCAGCAGGCGTTCGCCGTGAGAGGTTAAGCGCACGCGCCCGTTGGTGCGGATGAACAGGGGTTTGCCCATCCAGCTCTCCAGCTGGCGAATCTGATGGCTGATGGCGCTGTGGGTGACATGGAGACATTCGGCCGCGACGCTAAAGCTGCAATGCAGCGCCGCCTGATGAAAATAGTGCAGTGCACGTAACGACGGAAGCGCGGTCATACTCATCCCCTGTGTAAAAACCTAACAGGGATTGTCAGTTTATATCATTTTAATGTCCAGCCGCATTAACCTAACCTTTCCTGCTTAATCTGGCGGGTTGACGGACCGGCTTCGCTGTGTAAAGCAGCGGCGATGTCCGCTGCCAGCGCCAGCTTCACACAGCAGAATAACCAAGAGAAATGTCACGTGATGACTTCACAACAGGCTACTGCCAGGGCGGCGGCGCGCGATCGGCTGCGCGGCTTGCTGTCCCGTCACTATCGGCTGGAAAATTACGATCTGTTTTTTGCCCCCTCACTGCACATCGCGCGCGTGCTGCTCTCGCAACTGTTTCTGCGCCAGGAGCAGGCGCGCAATCAGACGCGCTACGCCGCGCAATATCCGGTCAGCGAACTCAGCGTGCTGCCGGCCCTGCCGATGATGGCGGGCAATATCGCGCTGGTCGATCACGTCGATATGCAGCAGGGCCGGGTGCGCAATCTGAGTGCCTGCCAGAGCCAGGGCGTGACGCACGCGTCCGGCTCCTTCGCCAGCGTGTTGCATAAACGACTTATCAGCGAGGCGCGACTGTTTGTCACCCAGCTGAATCAGCATGCGATGCTGAGCGACGATCTGGTGCTGATTGCGCTGCGTACTCATGATTTTAGTACGCTGGTGCGCAGCGAGCTGCGGCTGTTCGAACAGGGACTGGCGCTGGGTGACGCGCCGGAACGCGCGCTGGAGTGCATGGCGCAGGACGACTGGCAGCCCTTCAACGTTGCCAGTGTTGACAGCCTGACGCTGGATACGCCGTTCACGCTGCAGTCGATTCACCAGCCCGGCCTGCCGTTTGCGCTGCTGCCCTTGCCGCCCGGCAGTGCGCTGCCAGCGTTGCCCGCAGATATGCAGCTGCTGCCCGCGCCGCATCGCCTGTTTTTGCCGGTCAGCGTGCGCGGCAACGGCAATAAGCCGCAGAACGTCACCGCTGCGCTAAAAAAACGGCTGCGCGAGGTGCTCAGAGACAGCCGAAATTCTTAAAAACGCGCCTGCTACTGGCGCACCGCGCTAAAGCAGGTCAAAGTAGGCCTTTCAGCGCCCGGGGGCCCGTTGCCTTGTGGTGTGCGGGTCATAATGGTATGTTCTTGGCCTTCTCAGATTGATCAATGCGATTCGCAAGGGGAATTACGCAATGCGTATTATTCTGCTCGGGGCACCGGGCGCAGGTAAGGGCACTCAGGCTCAATTCATCATGGAGAAATACGGTATTCCGCAGATCTCCACGGGCGACATGTTGCGTGCGGCTGTTAAAGCCGGCACCGAATTGGGCCAGCAGGCGAAAGCCATCATGGATGCCGGTAAACTGGTAACGGACGAGCTGGTGATTGCGCTGGTTAAAGAGCGTATCGCGCAGGAAGACTGCAAAAACGGCTTCCTGCTCGATGGTTTCCCACGCACCATTCCGCAGGCTGACGCCATGAAAGAGGCGGGCATCAAGGTGGATTACGTGCTCGAGTTCGCCGTACCGGACGAACTGATTGTCGATCGCATTGTCGGCCGCCGCGTGCATGCGCCGTCAGGCCGCGTTTACCACATCAAATACAATCCGCCAAAAGTGGAAGGTAAAGATGACGTGACCGGCGAAGAGCTGACCACGCGTAAAGATGACCAGGAAGAGACCGTGCGTAAGCGTCTGGTGGAATACCATCAGCTGACCGCGCCGCTGATTGCTTACTACAGCAAAGAAGCCGAAGCCGGTAACACCGAATACCACAAAATCGACGGCACCCGCCAGGTGACCGAAGTGAGTGCACAGCTGGCCGATATCCTCGGCTAAGTGGTGACCAGGGCCGGTTGTCCGGCCCTTTTGCAGCAATTGCTTTCCCCCTCCGCTTTTTCCGCTACAATTTCCCCCGATTCAGAACCATTGTCTGCGACATCAAGGAAATACAATGAGGCAAGATAAGCCTGGGGTTTTACTGGTTAACTTAGGTACACCAGACGCACCGACCACCGCGGCGGTGAAACGCTATCTGAAACAGTTCCTCGGCGATCCGCGCGTGGTGGATACGCCGCGCTGGCTGTGGTGGCCGATTCTCAATTTCATCATTCTGCCGTTCCGCTCGCCGCGCGTCTCGAAGCTGTACGCATCGGTGTGGATGGATGAAGGTTCCCCGCTGATGGTGTTCAGCAAGCGGCAGCGTGCCGCGCTGGCGCAGCGGCTGGATATGCCGGTAGAGCTGGGCATGAGTTACGGCCAGCCGAGCCTTAACGGTGCGGTTGAGCGTCTGCTGGCGCAGGGCGTCACCAAATTCATCGTGCTGCCGCTCTATCCGCAGTTCTCCTGCTCCACGGTGGCGGCAGTGTGGGATGGCCTGGCGGCCAGCTTTAAACCGCTGCGTTCCCTGCCGGAAGTGGCGTTTATCCGCGATTACGCCGAACATCCGGCCTATATCGCCGCGCTGAAGGCCTCGGTGGAGCGCTCGTTTGCCCAACACGGCGAGCCGGATCTGCTGGTGCTCTCTTACCACGGCATTCCGCAGCGCTTCGCCAATGAAGGCGACGACTATCCGCTGCGCTGCAAAGACACCACCGACGCCCTGGCCGCCGCGCTCGGCATTGCGCCGCATAAAATCATGATGACCTTCCAGTCGCGCTTTGGCCGCGAGCCATGGCTGATGCCGTACACGGATGAGACCATGAAAAGCCTGCCGGCCAAAGGGATTAAACATGTGCAGGTGATGAGTCCGGGCTTTGCGGCGGACTGCCTCGAGACGCTGGAGGAGATCAGCGGCGAAAACTGCGAAATCTTCCTGCACGCTGGCGGCGAGAAATTTGAATACATTCCGGCGCTTAATGCGGATGATGAGCACATCGAGATGATGGTGCAGCTGGTACAAGCGCGCCGCTAAGGGTGTGGCAGAGAATGTGATATCATTCTCTGCCTGATTTTCCCTGACGGCAGCTTTCATGAAATTTCCCGGCAAACGCAAATCCAAACACTATTTTCCCGTCAACGCGCGCGATCCGCTGCTGCAGGCTTCCCAGCAGGAGCAGGAAGAGGGCAGCTGGGTGGTGGGTATCGACCAGACGCTGGTGGATATCGAAGCCAAAGTCGATGACGACTTCCTGCAGCGCTATGGCCTGAGCGCCGGTCATTCGCTGGTCATCGACGATGCGACCGCCGAAGCGCTGTATAACGAGCTGATGCGCGAGCAGCTGATCAGCCACCAGTTTGCCGGCGGTACCATCGGTAATACGCTGCACAACTACTCGGTGCTGGCTGATGACCGTTCGGTGCTGCTCGGCGTGATGTGTAACAACATCCAGATTGGCGGTTACGCCTATCGCTACCTGTGCAATACCTCCAGCCGCATGGACCTTAACTTCCTGCAGGGCGTCGATGGCGCCATTGGCCGCTGCTTTACCCTGATCGGTGAGCAGGGCGAGCGGACTTTTGCTATCAGCCCTGGCCTGATGAACCAGCTGCAGGCCGCCAGTATTCCGGAAGAGGTGATTGCCGGTGCGTCGGCGCTGGTGCTGACATCCTACCTGGTGCGCTGTCAGCCGGGCGAACCGATGCCGGAAGCGACGCTGCGGGCCATTGAGTTCGCCAAAAAGCACAATGTACCGGTGGTGCTGACGCTCGGTACCAAATATGTGATTCAGGATAACCCGCAGTTCTGGCGCGATTTCCTGCGCGAACACGTCTCGATTGTGGCGATGAATGAAGAGGAAGCGTTCGCGCTGACCGGCGAAGCGGATCCGCTGCTGGCCTCTAACATGGCGCTGGACTGGGTCGATCTGGTGCTATGCACCGCCGGACCGACCGGGCTGTATATGGCCGGGTTCACCGAAGAGGCGTTTAAGCGCAAAACCAATCATCCGCTGTTGCCGGGGGCGATTGCCGAGTTCAACCAGTTTGAGTTCAGCCGCGCCATGCGTCATCAGGATTGCCAGCAGCCGCTGCGGATCTTCTCGCACATTGCGCCTTACATGGGTGGTCCGGAGAAGATCATGAACACCAACGGTGCCGGTGATGGCGCGCTGGCGGCGCTGCTGCACGATATTACCGCCAACAATTTCCACCGTCAGAAAGTGCCAAACTCCAGCAAACACGCCCGCGAATACCTGACCTACTCGTCGCTGGCGCAGGTGTGCAAATATGCCAACCGCGTCAGTTATCAGGTGCTGAACCAGCACTCACCGCGTCTGACGCGCGGACTGCCGGAGCGGGAAGACAGTTTAGAAGAGTCTTACTGGGACAGGTAATAACGGCGGGCTGACCAGCGATCCGTCATGGATGACTGCGCTTTGCGAAACGGTGCGCATGAATGCGTGATGGATATCTGCGCTGTGTGAAAC